>JAFGIA010000296.1 GCA_016929795.1 Anaerolineae bacterium | reverse complement strand
CTCTCCGCGCTTGACCGTGTGCACCACGAGCTCTGTGGTCGGTGCTTGTGTAGGTGACGAGGCAGGGGTTGGTGTACTCGTCGCCGTGGCCATGGCCGTAGGGGACATGGCCACGGCCACCTCAGTGGTTTCCGTACTTACCACCCCGGCTGTCACCGTCGCATCTGTGGGCGATGGAAGCGGCTCGACACTGACGACCGGAAGAGGAGGGGCGTTAGCGGCTCCTGTGGAGAGCGGCGTGCTCGTCGGCAGCACCACCCAGCTCACAGGTCCAGCAGCGACGGCCGTGAACGTTGGCATCGGCGTGTGCGTGACGTGCAGGGGACGCCGCTGCGCAGCCATGTGGGTGAATGCCGCACTAAAGACGATATAGTTCAGGAGAACGAGCACGATGAGGATCGCCCAGTGTCTCCACTTCATAGTCGTTTCCTTTCCCCCGGCATGGGAGATCTCTTCCGTTGGCTTGGAGCATTATACCACGTTCCGCTTCTGCTGGCAACCGGTAGGGTGGAACGATGAAGCGCAATGCAGGTTGTCTCCTGCGCGAAAATCAGATGCGACTGCCCAAATCTCCATGGGGTGGGTATTGACAGGAGCGCTTCTCTGAGGTACACTATTCTCAAGCTCAACTGCTTTAACCCGGCTAGATCCGTTTGAGAGCGTACCAGGATGTATGACCTGGCCGCACCAAACACCGCCGGGCCGGTGGGGGTCGGAATCGCCGGGAAAGGGTATCGTCTCACAAGTCGGGGCGGGATATAGGGCGGATTGCCAATCCGCCCTACATCCAAGTTATTGAGATGATACGAGAAAGGCATGTATCGGTGGCGCTGGTGGCTGCAGGGCTTTGGGGACGGCAAATGTGAGCCAGGTGATAGGGGGGCGCTACGTCCTGCACGAGTTGCTTGGCACCGGTGGCACGGGTATGGTGTACCGCGCCACGGACCGCCTGACGGGCGAGACAGTGGCCCTGAAACGGGTCCGGATTCAGCTCGATCCGCTACCCCCCGCCACGGTGACCGACGAGGCCGAAGCCGAGGCGATTCGCCTGTCAGTGGCTAACGAATTCCGTGTGCTCGCTTCGCTTCGCCACCCCGGCATCATCGGGGTGTTGGACTATGGATTCGACGATCAGCACCAACCCTACTTTACGATGGAGTATTTGCCTGCCGCGCGCACGCTGCTCGAGGCTGGCGAGGCCCAGCCACTCGACGTGCAGTTGGCTCTGATCCTGCAAATGCTCGAGGCGCTGGCCTACCTGCATCGTCGTGGCATTCTCCATCGCGATCTCAAGCCGGGCAACGTCCTGGTGACCGGCGATGTGGTCAAGCTCCTCGATTTCGGCCTATCCGTCTCGCGTGAGCGGGCAGCCGGCACGGTAGGCAGCTTTGGCTACATGGCGCCGGAGGTGGTGGTGGGCCGGCCGGCTGGCGAGCCATCAGATCTCTATTCCGTGGGGGTCATGGCCTACGAGCTCCTTGCCGGGCGGCACCTCTTTGACACCAGTCAGATCAGCCGCGTCATCCAGAATATTCTACACTCGTCCCCCGATCTGAGTGCCTTGCCTGCCGATCCTGCCCTGGTGGCGGTGATCGGCCAGTTGCTGGCCAAGGACCCTGCGCAGCGCTATCCCAATGCTGAGATATGCATCGCCGCGATCAGTGCGGCGCTTGACCGGCCTATCCCTGCCGAGACGACGATCATCCGCGAGAGCTTTTTACGGGCAGCCCGGTTCGTGGGGCGCCAGAGGGAGCTTGGCTGCCTGGCTGCGGCGCTCAACACGGCATTTTCCGGGCGGGGATCCGCCTGGCTTGTGGGCGGTGAGAGTGGCGTGGGCAAGACACGTCTCCTCGATGAGCTGTCCACCCGGGCGCTGGTGGCCGGGGCCGTCGTCCTTCGCGGACAGGCAGAGCGTGAGGCGGGTCTCACCTACCAGCTCTGGCGCGAGCCGCTGCGCCGTTTGATGCTCACAACCGAGATGAGCAACCTGGAAGCAGGGATTCTCCAGCCTGTGGTGCCCGATATCGCGGCTCTGCTGGGGCGTGATGTGCCTGCGGCCCCCCCCCTCGACGGCCAGGCGGGGCAGCAGCGGTTGCAGAGTACCATGGCCAACGTTTTCTGCCGGCTGTCAGCTCCTGTGGTACTCGTGCTCGAAGATCTGCAGTGGGCGACCGAGAGCCTAGACGTGCTGGCGCAGCTCGCGCCACTGATCCACAATCGGCGGCTGTTGGTAGTGGGCAGCTTTCGCGATGATGAGACGCCGTCCCTGCCAGATCGGCTGCCCGGGGCGGAGGTAATCAAGCTCGACCGGCTGTCCGCGGACGAAGTGGCTGATCTGAGCGCTTCCATGTTGGGCGAGGTCGGGCGCCAGGCTGAGGTGGTGCGCCTGCTGCAGCGCGAAAGCGAAGGCAATACCTTTTTCTTGATCGAAGTTGTCCGCGCGCTTGCTGAGGAGGCCGGGCGGCTGAGTGACATCGGCCGCATGCCACTGCCCGCCAGGGTCTTTCCGCGGGGTATCCAGACGACCGTCCAACGTCGCCTGGCCCGCGTGCCAGATGAGGCACAGGCGCTGCTGCATCTCGCCGCAGTCATCGGGCGCCAGATCGACTTCACTATCCTCAGCCGGCTGGCCAGGGCGGATGGCGAGGTGCAGACCTGGCTGACGACATGCGCCAACGCCACGGTACTGGAGATAAGAGACGGCCAGTGGCGCTTTGCCCATGACAAACTGCGCGACGGGTTGCTTGGGGCATTGGACGAGGAGGAACGAATTGCGCTGCACCGGCAAGTGGCTCAGGCCATTGAGCAAGTGTATCCAGACGATCCCGAACGCGCGGCTGCGCTCGTCTATCATTGGGCGCAGGTAGGCGATTCGACCCGGGAGTGTCATTATGCGGCCATCGCCGGCCGCCATGCCGCCAGGCGATTTGCCAACACGGATGCTGTCATGCACCTGAGCCGCGCCTTGCTTTTGACCCCTGAGGCCGATCTTGCCGGGCGCTGCGATCTCTTGTTGCTGCGCGACCAAGTCCTTGGCCTGCTGGGACAGCGCGAAGCCCAGGCCGCCGACCTGGCTGCATTGGAACTGATCGCCGCCCGGTTGGGCGATCCGGCCCGGCAAGCCGAGGTGGCGCTGCGGCAGGCTGATTATGCCGAGGTGACAGGCAACTATGGCCTGGCCCAGGCAGCGGCTGAGGCGGCCATCGGCTGGGCATTGGCCGCAGGCGATGTGGCCGCCGAGGCGGCGGGCCACTGGCAGTGGGGGCGTGCCCTGGGGCGCCAGGGCGACTATGCAGGCTGCCGCCGCGAGCTGGAGCAGGCGCTGGCCTTGGCGCGGATCGAGGACGTTCGGGCGACCGGTCGCGCGCGGCAGGTGCAAGCCGATAGTCTGCGCGGCCTGGGGGGCTTGTGCGACGCCCAGGGAGACTCGGCCGGTGCCCAGGGCTACTACCAGCAGGCACTGGAGCTCCATCGCGAGATTGGCGACCGGCGGGGCGAAGCGTGGACGCTCAACAACCTGGGCGTCCTGGCGCTCTATGGGCTGGCCGATTATGCCCGCGCACGGGAGCTTTTTGAACAGTTTCTGGCGCTATGTCGTGCTATCGGCGACCTCCAGGGCGAGGAATATGCGCTCATGAACCTGGGCGATCTGGGCGCCTCGACGGCTGACTATGCCGAGGCGCGTGGCTATTACAACCAGGCGCTGCGTCTGTCCCGGCAGATTGGAGACCGTCTGGCCGAGGGGGGCGCCCTCTACAGCCTCGGCTGTGTGGCCCGCAGCCAGGCCGGCTACGTTCAGGCGCGCGACTATGCCCGGCCTGCGCTGGCCATCTTTCAGGATCTGCACGCGCGCCAGTACGAGGCTGGCGCGCTTCAGCTACTCGGCCAGGTGTCGCACGGCCTGGGGCAATATGGGAAAGCGCGCCGTTACCTGGAGCGGGCGCTGGCCTTGTATCGCGACATCGGCCGCCCGGTGAGCGCCGCCTATGTGCTGGCCGTCCTGGGCCTGGTGTGTGGCGCGTTGGCCGACCATACCGCGGCGCGAGACCATGCCCAGGAGGCTGTGCGCACCTGTCGCGAGTTGGGCGAGCGGCGGAATGAGGGCCTGGCGCTGACGAGCCTTGGGCACGCGCTGGCTGGCCTGGCACAGCCAACCGAGGCGGCCAACGCCTTCCGGCAGGCGATGGCGGTTTATCGTGACCTCGACCTTGCCCACCTGCGGATGGAGCCACTGGCCGCCCTGGCTGCCCTCGAGTGGGAGCAGGGCAAGACTGCCCAGGCGCGCGCTGCTGCGGCCGAGGTGCTCGCCTTCCTCGACGGCGGTGGCAGCCTGGATGGCACCGAGGAACCGCTCCGCGTCTATCTGGCGTGCTACCAGGTGTTGCGCGCTGGCAGCCGCCAGCGCGCCCGCAAGGTGCTGGACGTTGCGTTCGCCCACCTGCAAGATCAGGCTGGGCGCATTAATGACGAGGTGGCGCGTCGCTCTTTCCTCGAAAGCCTTCCCTATCACCAGGCGATCGTGCAGGCGGTGGCTGCCGAGGGGGACTGGACATGGTGATTGCATCGCACCCAGGCAGGCCCACGACCGTTTCAGTGATCATGACCGTCCTCAACGAGAGCGCGACGATCGAGCGCTTGCTAGAGTCATTGGCATCGCAGACACGCCTGCCTGATGAGGTGGTTGTGGTCGACGGTGGCTCGACAGACGGCACCGTCGACGTGCTGGAGCGATGGGCTGCCACCGGTACACTCCCGCTGCGTATTGTCGAGCGCCCCGGCGCCAACATCTCGGCCGGGCGCAATGCTGCGATCGCCGCTGCTGCCGGTGATGTCATCGCCGCCACTGATGCTGGCGTGCGCCTCGAACCAGATTGGCTGGAGGCACTCATCGCCCCGTTCCTGGCGGCGGCTGGCCCCTTTGTGCCTGCCGTTTCAGGCTGGTTCGTCGCCGACCCCCACGACGTGTTCGAGGTTGCCATGGGTGCCACCGTGCTGCCCCATGTGCGCGAGGTCGCCCCCGCCACTTTTCTCCCCTCGAGCCGTTCTATCGCCTTTCGCCGCGCCGCCTGGGAGGCAGCCGGCGGCTATCCCGAATGGCTCGACTATTGCGAAGATCTGATCTTTGACATGCGGTTGCGCACCCTATACGGCCCATTTCCCTTTGCTCCTGATGCGTTGGTGCACTTTTGTCCGCGTGGCAGCCTCAAGGCGTTCTTCAAGCAGTACTATCGCTATGCCCGTGGTGACGGCAAGGCTGACCTGTGGCGCAGGCGGCACGCCATCCGTTACCTGACCTACCTGGTCGCTGGCCCGCTCCTCCTGGGCCTGGCTCTCTTTCACTCCCCCTGGTGGTGGCTCGCGCTGCTTGCCGGTCTCGCTGCGTACACCGCCACGCCCTACCGTCGCCTGTGGCCGATGCTACGTGGTTATGGTCTCGCCGACCGCGTGCGCGCCATTTTGCTCGTGCCCCTCATCCGCGTCACCGGCGACGTCGCCAAGATGGTCGGTTATCCCATCGGCCTGGCCTGGCGCCGGAGAAACCGCCACCGCCCCGAGGTGCACTGGCGGAGGCCGCCAGCTTGACCCTTTTCGCTGGCCTCGACCTGGGCACAACCACCATCGCCGGCGTCCTTCTCGACGTGGAGCGTGGGGACGTACACCACGTTGCCCACCGTCGCAACGATGCCGCCCTCGCCCCTGGTCCTCCCACGCGCGCCGGGCAGGACCCTGCCCGGATTCTTGCCCTTGCTCTCGATCATCCCGCTCCCGGCGCTGCCGGCGCCGCCCATCTCGCCGCGCGCTCCCTCCCCTGACCCTCTTCCAATCGTAGCGCTGGCGCAGGCCCGCAAAGAGGAACCCACAAAAAAGTCTCCTCCCCCACTGTTTCAATCTCTACGTGCCTGTTCCTCGCGTGCTGTTTGCTGCCCGGCTGCGTCGTCTGGGACCTCACCCGCCGTCTTTTCTTCAACCAGCGCCACCAACCGCTCCCCATTGCGAATGTGCCCTGAGAAGCGAAAGGCCGGCACGCGCTGCCGGTGCCAGGCGCGCCGCACCCTGCCACGGCGCCCGCGCACCGTCCGCCAGCGGTAAACGGTATAGATTTTCTCTTGCCAACCGAGCAAATCCGCCCGTGCTGTGGCCTCCACCCCGGCCATTTCGTCCCATGCCAGGTGCCACCAGAACACGCCCCAGCGGCGTACAGACAGCCCGCTTCCGTGTCTACGCACCTCTGGCAGCAGGGTAAAAAAGTAGGCAGCCGCACCCCAGCTCAGCAATCCCAAAAGCGCAGGGGGCACGATGGCCCACGGCCGTCGCCAGTAGTAAAATTCGCGCCCCGCCCAGATCAATAGCCCCACCCCGAGCGTAAAGAGGAGCAGCGGCGCCAGCCGCCGCGCGATCACCGTCGTCGCTGTAAAGGGATACCAGAATTGCTCCGTCTCATCCGACATTCCTCACCTTCCAGTCGTGCAGCATCCAGCCCCCGTCCAGTATGCCATAGATTGGCCGAGATTGGAAAAAAGCCCGGAAGGTTGGTGCCTCACGACGCACCAACCTTCCAATCTACCAATCTCCCCCACCCCGTGTTATAATCGGTGCCAAGATGTCTGCTCAATAATCGGGGGTTGTGGGGTGTGCGATGCCCGCACACCCCACAACTTCCCCCCTTTATGGAGATGATACGGTACCAGGAGGAACCATGACAGGATATTCGGAGCGTTACGAGGCGGCACTCGCGCTGGCTGCCTGTGCCCATCGCCAGCAAACGCGCAAAGGGAGTGATGTGCCCTACATTGTGCACCCTGTGCACGCCTCTGTCATCCTCATGCGCTACGGATTCGACGAGGACCTCGTCATTGCTGCCCTGCTTCACGACGTCGTCGAGGATCAGGACATATCGCCGCCCGAGATCGAGGCACGCTTTGGCGGGCGAGTTGCCGGTATCGTCGCCGCGCTGACAGAACAAAAGTACGCGGGTGGGATGCCCCGGCCATGGGAGACACGCAAGGCGGAGGCGCTCGATCATCTCCGGCGGGCCGGCCCCGACGCCGCAGCCGTCAAAGCCGCCGACCTCCTGCACAGCCTGCGTGGCCTCGCCGCCGCACTTCTCGAACACGGCCCGGACGTGTGGCAACACTTCTCTCGTGGTCCTGGCCCCACCCTCCACTTTTACCGTGGCGTTGTCGCCATCATCCACGACAAGCTGCCGGGCCACCCGCTCGCCGCCGAAGCCGCGGCTGCCGTCGACGACCTCGCCCGTGCCGTCGAGCAACCCGCCAGGCCACAAGGGACAGCTAGCAACTGACAACCCGCTGTCACCTGCTACCCATCACGTATCACGCCTCACGTGCTGCTTGTGACCGGCTCCAGCGGCAGCAGCACCGAGATCGTCGTCCCCTCGCCTACGTGGCTCTCGGCCCAGATGCGCCCACCGTGGGCTTCTATCAGCCCTCGGGCAATCGCCAACCCCAGGCCGCTGCCGGCGCCGCCGGTGTGCGATCGGGACGGGTCGCCGCGCCAGAATCGATCAAAGATGCGCGGCAGCTCGTCGGGGGGGATCCCTTCGCCTGTGTCCGCCACCCACAGGCGCATCCCCTCGACGCCGTCTGGCCCTGCCTCTGCTCCCAGCGTCAACTGACCGCCTGGCGGCGTGTGGCGCAGGCTGTTCGTCACCAGGTTGCCGAGCACCTGGCCCAGGCGCTGAGGGTCCGCAACCAGGGGGGGCAGCGTGTTCTTTTCCTCCACCACCAGTGCGATGCCTGCCACCTCGGCTTGTGGCCCGAACGCGTCACGCACGTCGAGCAGGAGTTGGTGCACGTCGAGCGCTTGCCAGTCGAGCGTGAGCTGGCCCGCCTCTGCCAGCGTCAGCAGGCGCAGGTCCTCCACCAACCGGCTCAACTTTTGCGTTTCGTCGAGTACCAGATCCAGGTGCTCGGGCGTCGGCTGGTACACGCCGTCGCGCAAGCCCTCCACATTGCCCTGGATGATCGACAGTGGAGTGCGCAGCTCGTGCGCCACGTCGGCGAGCAGCTCGCGTCGCTGCCTGTCGGCCGTGTCGAGTGCTTGTGCCATCCGGTTAAAAGCGAGCGCCAGGTGGCGGAACTCGGCGCTGCCCGACACCGGCACGCGGGCCGACAGGTCGCCGGCCGCGAGTGCATCCGCAGCTTTCATCACCTCGCTTAGCGGGTTCGTAAAATGCCTGGCAGCGCGCAGGCCCGCGCGCCGCAGTACCAGGATCAGGATCAGCGCCAGCCCGCCCAGCGCCAGGATCCAGCGTAGTGGATGCCATTCACCGGTGGGGATGGGCTGGGGCAGAGAGCCTGCCTGGAGAAAAAAGAGAGCGCCAGCCGCCATCAGGGCAAGCGCCCCACACCCCAGCAGCACCAACAAGCCAAAGGCCAGGAAAAAGCGGAAAAAGAGCCACGAGCCGCTCGGATGCCTCTCGGCACCCGCTTTCTTGTGGTGCATCCACGGCCCCATCGGCGGGCCTTCCCCCCACACGGGGGGCGCCCCTTCCCATTGCCAGCCATGTTCCTGCCCGGCGTGCTCCTGCCACCCGCGCCACGCCCGGTGCTGCATCTCTTCGCGCCACGCGCGCCGTTCCCACGGTCGCTGCTTCTTGTCTCTCATTCCCTACTCGATAAAACGATAGCCCACGCCATACACCGTCTGGATGTAGCGCGGCGTGCGCGGGTCGGGCTCGATCTTGCGCCGGATGTTCTTGACGTGTGAGTCGATGCTCCGGTCGTAGCCATCAAACACGATGCCTCCCACGGCCCCGTGCACCGCTTCCAGGAGCTGATCGCGTGTCAGAATATGCCCTGGCTGCCGCACCAACGCCGCCAGAAGTTGGAACTCGGTCGGCGTCAGGTCGACCGGCTCGCCTGCCACGGCCACAAGTAGCGTGGCTGTGTCCATCTCCACGTCGCCAGCGCGGAGGACCGTGGGCGGCCCAACTTCACCCTTTGCCCGGCGCAGCGTCGCCTTGACGCGTGCCACCAGCTCGCGCGGGCTGAACGGCTTGGTCACGTAATCGTCGGCGCCCAGTTCCAGGCCCACGATCCGGTCCGCCTCTTCCACCCGTGCCGTGAGCATAATGATCGGCACACCACTCTCTCGCCGTAACCGGCGGCACACGTCGAGGCCATCCACGCCGGGCAGCATCAGGTCGAGCACAACCAGGTCGGGCCGCTCGGCACGCACCGACGCCAGGGCCGTCTCACCATCCGCCGCCGTCACCACTCGGTACCCGGCGCGCTCCAGGTAATCGCGCACCAGCATCACAATTCGGGTTTCGTCGTCTACCACCAGGATCGTGTGTGCCATAGCAGATACCCGATATCAGGGACTGGATATTGGAATTGGGCAGCGGTCGGCGTGCGGCGGCAGCTTGGTCCGGGTGAAGAGGATAGCGTCACCGTCGTCGTGGTCGACCGTCCAGGCCGGGTGGTTGCGGACGGCATCGATGAGGGCCCGGTCGTGGCGGGTATTGAGGATCAAGAACTGGACCTGGTAGCTGTCGAGATCTGCCAACCAGTGAGCGGCACGGCCGGCTGCCCGTACTCGCGATTTGCTATACATCATGGTTGCCTCTCCTCGGCTCCCGGGGGGCTCAAGCCCCCGGGAGCCGCTGTCTTGATCCCTATTCCTGCGGGCCGGTGTACTCGTCACCCGGCACGTCTGCCGCTGGCACGTCTGCCGCTGGCACGTCTGCCGCCGGCTTGCCGCCTGCCTGCTCCTGGCCTGGGCCCCACCAGGGGGGCGGTCCCCAGTGGGGGCGGTGGTGCTGCCACGCCTTGTGGACCCACGGTGGAGGACCCCAGCCTGTCTCACGCTCGCCTCCTTCCGGGGCGCCCTTTGGCGGCCTGCCCTGGTAGTATGGCCCCCAGTAGGGTGCACACCAGTGACGTGGCCCCCCCAGCAGGTGCCGCATCAGGCGCAGCCCCAACACGAGTAGTAGCCCAAAGAAGAGCAGCTTGAGCAGCAGCCGGAAGCCCAAGCCCACGATACCCAGCGGTCCGAACCCACTGTGGCGGCCAACCATCGGCCCCTGGTACACCTGCGGCGCTGCACCCCCTTCGTCTGCCTGTGGTGCCACGTAGGGCGCTGGCGCGTTCGCAACGGAATGCCACGGCATGAGCGTCAGAAGCGCTCCCAGGGCACACGTCATCACGCACAAAAAGATCATGCCGATGATGCCCAGGCCAATCCACAATCTTTTTCTCCGCAAAACCTCGTCCATCTGTTTCCTCCCTTTCCTTGGTTGTTGCCCAGAGGATACCAACCAATTGTGGAGGAATTATGGACCACCCTGGCAGAGATTGTGGAGATTTATTCGTCCCCATCCGGCGTTTCTCCCGCCGGGTTGGTGCTGGTCGCATCGACCGCGGCGGCCGCAATCACCCAGCTCACTACACCCCACGACCCACCGCCGAGTAGAATGCCCAGCAGCAATGTGCGCGCTGTAAGGGGTGCCAGGTTGCCCGTTACCAGCCCCACCACCGTCATCACGGCGCCCAGTGCGCCCAATATCAGCCCGATCTTGACCGGCCCACTCAATCGCTTCAAACCACCCATCTCACCATCTCCATCCCTTCCACTGCCCCGGCCGTCGATCGGGCGCTTCCCTCCGCTCGCGGTGGATCACGCCCGAGGGGACTCGGGACATTCGCCGCACAGCTTATCCTCCTTGCGCATCGCGCTTCCACAGATCGCCGGTGCGCGCGCGCGTCAGAAATTCTGCCAACTCTTTTGGCCCCAACTCCAGGATCCGCCCTGGAATGCCCAGGTGATAGCCCAGGGTTTCATAGTTCTCTTCCATGCGCTCGAGCATCGTTGCCGGGTCGCTGATCATATCGGGGCGGTTCGATCTCATGGTAAACCGCACACCCTCGACCACCGTAGCCGGGTCGGCAAACACCAGCACAGCCCCTTCACGAAAGTTGACCTCGTCCACGCCAATGCTGACAACCTGCTGCCACGGGATGTCGAGCACGTACATGGGGGTATGGAGGCGCAGGCCCTCGATCCCGGCTGCCAGATGCCATGGCGCGCGCATCGTCTGCACGATCAGCACGGCACTCGCGCCAAACCCGATCAGTCCGACGAGGCCAAGCCACACCGGCGTCCACAGCACCTCGTCCGCCCCCAGAAACCCGGTCACGACGAGCACCAGGCTGACGACGACCATAAAGGCGACGATGGCGAGCGCCCACGTCGCGCGCTGGCGGTTTTTCTCTACGATGAAGCAGTCTCCGTCGCGTCGCATCCTTTTCTCCTATCGATCACACTCTCTGCCATAGCTTGCTGGCGAACTCCCGTGCCCGTGCCATGATCGCTTCTTCGTCCAGCGTCAGTAGCCGGCGCTCGCGCATCAGCACCTGCCCGCCGACGATCGTCGTGTCCACCGACGTGCCGTCGATGCCAAAGATCATGTGCCAGGGGAAATTGCCGGCATTCAGCGGCGTGGGCGGGTCATAGTCCACCACGATGATGTCGGCCGGTGCCCCTTGCGCCAGCGTGCCCCATTCGGCGCCCAGGCCGGGTAGGTAGGTGCGCGCGATCGCGGCGTTGTGCTTCCACAACATATCCACCACCTGGTCGGCCGGCAGCGTGCGCGGATCCCCCGTCGCCTGCTTGTGTGCCAGGTAGGCTACGTGCGCCTCGACGAACATGTTGTTGGTAAAACCGTCGTTGCCCATGCCGACGGGGATGCCGATGTGCAGCATCCACGGCAGGTCGGCTGTGCCTACCGCGTTGTTCATATTCGACCGCGCGTTATGCACCACCATCGTCCCCGTGTCGAGCAGCATCTCGGTCTCGATCCGGTCCACGTGCACCGCGTGTACCGCCAGGGTCCTGGGCCCCAGGATGCCAAACTCTTTCAGCCGCTCCACCACCCGCAGCCCGCTCTTGCGTAGACTGTCCTTCACATCCACCTTGTCCTCGGCCACGTGCAGGTGAAAGCCCGTGTCGAGCGGATCGGCGGCGCGCACGCAGGCGCGCAGTGTTTCGTCTGACAGAGTAAGCGACGCATGCAAGCCAAAGGTAGCGCCCAGGTGCCAGTCGCCAGCCTGCTGCCTCGCGTGCGCCACCTCGATAAAGCGCACGTTCTCCTGGATGCCTGCCTGCATCGCCTCTTTGCCATCCCGATCCGTTACCTCGTAGCACAGGCAGGCACGGGTGCCTGCCTCGATCACCGCCTCGGCGATGGCGTCGAGGCTGCCGGCGATTTCGCCCTGGCTGGCGTGGTGGTCGATGAGCGTCGTCGTGCCGTGGCGGATGGCATCCACCAGCCCTACCAGCGCGCTGTAGCGCACCTGGTCGGGCCACAACGCCTTGTCGAGGCGCCACCACAGCTTTTCAAGGATCTCGGGAAAGTTGGCTGCCGGCTCGCCGCCGAGGGCCATACCACGTGCAAACATTCCATAGAAATGAGTGTGCGCGCAAATGATGCCGGGCATGACCAGCTTGCCTCCGGCGTCCAGCCGCTCGGCAGCCGGATAGCGCGTGGCAAGCTCGTCGCTCTTGCCGATGGCGGCAACCTGCCCATCCTCGAGGTACAGCGCACCATCCTCGATCACCTCGTTGGGGGTGCCCATCGTCACCAGTGTGCCGTTTGTGATTAACATTCTTCACCTCCTGAATTGCCCTGCCCTGCTTCCCTACATTCTACCATGCGCAGGGCCTCAAAGCAACTGAGCGAAGGGGTCATTGCGGACGACTGCGGGCCTGTGTCATTACGAGTCCAGCCATGACGCCAGCGCCACTCGGCCTGTAAGAAACTGTCATTGCGAGCGAGCGCTAGCGAGCGAAGCAATCCCCCCCCTGCCAAAGAGGGTGCGCTTTGCCCTCGCTTGCAGCCTCACGATTTTGGTAGAGGCGAGTTGCTCATTGACACACGATCGTTGCTTTGCTATAATATCCTCGACAAATACGGACAGGAGGAACCGCTGTGGAAATCGACGTCAAGAATATGAAGCGTTGTCACCTGGTCAGCGTGTCAGGGCGAGTGGATAGTGCCACTGCCCCCGATCTCGAGGAAAAGCTACTCGACCTCGTCGCTGCCGGAAACGGGAACCTGGTCATCGACCTGAGCGCTGTGGGCTATATCTCCAGTGCTGGCCTCAAAGCACTGCTGCATGCCCAGATTCGCGCTCGGGAGAAATTTCCGCAGGGCGAGGTCAAACTATCAGCCGTTCCCGCCAAGCTGCGCGAGACGCTCGAGCTTGTTGGATTGCATCACGTGTTCAAGATCGTGGCCGACACGACGGAGGCTGTGGGTAGCTTCTAGTCCATTGAGGCGGAAATCCGCCGCCCATTGTCATTGCAAGCGTAGCGAAGCAATCCCCCCTGATACAAGTGGGGATTGCTTCGCTACGCTCGCGCCTTCCAGCCTTCTTTGCAAATAACCCCCTGGGATCGCCGAGCACCAGCTCGGCCCCCCATCTTGATCCCTCGTGGCGCCCGCAGGGTAAGGCGACTCCTCACAAGGACAACCGTGGGGTGATTTTTGCCCACCAGCCCTAGATAGCCGGCCGCAGATCCTCCACTGTAAGCTGGAGCCGGCGGTTCCCGTTCCACTCGCGCACGCCCAGCGTGTAGGCCACGTCGACGCGGTCGGGCACATAGTCGACAAGCGCGCCCTGCCGGAAATAGATCGCATCCCATGCCACGCCGTTCCCATCGCGCAGCACCAGGCTCAGGTGCTTGCCACCCGACGTGGCTTTTCGTCTCACGACGGTCACACCCCGGCTGGCAAGTACCGGGCGCGCGTTCTCTGCACCACACGGCTCCATGCAGCGGACCAGGTCCAGCGTATCCCACCCCACCTCTTCCAGTGGCACTTGGGCGTCCACGTCGAGCGCCGCCCGGCGCTCGACCTCTGCCAGCCTGTCGGCTGCGATCTCTTGCAGCCTGCGGCGCAGTGCATCGAGATTTTGGGTGTGCACCGTAAACCCAGCAGCCGCTTGGTGACCACCATGGCGGATCAGCAGATCCCTGCACTCGTCGAGCGCTTGTGTGATGTGAAACTCTGGGATCGACCGGCACGAGCCGCGGCTGATCATCTCGCCGACACTGACCACGATCACCGGGCGGTAGTACTGCTCGACCAGGCGGCTGGCTGCCAGGCCGACGATGCCCGGGTTATAATCGCCGCCGCCTACCAGGTAGAGGTGCGCATCGGGATCGCCCACCTCCATTTGGCTCTCAGCCTCGGCGACCATTTCTTCTGTCATCTCCTGGCGGCGGCGGTTCAGCTCACCCAGCTTGGCGGCCAGGGTTGCCGTCGTAGCAGGATCGGTCTCCGTCAGGAGGTAGTAGGCAAGCATCGCCGAATCGATCCTGCCTGCCGCGTTGAGGCGCGGCCCCAGGCGAAACCCAATGGCTTCTGCATCTACCTGGCCCGGGCGCACACCGGCGTCGGCCATGAGTGCGTCGATCCCCGGCCGCCGCCTGGTGCCAGGATCGTTGATCCGCTCCAGTCCACGCCGCACCAGGGCGCGATTTTCTTCCAAAAGTGGGACGATGTCGGCCACTGTGCCCAATGCCACCAGGTCGAGCAGCGACTCGTCGTCACCACATGGGGTGGGCCGCTGGCGCTTCTGGTCGTGGCGGCAGTCGTGATAGATTGCCTGTGCCAGCTTGTATGCCACGCCCACCCCTGCCAGCTTTTTGAAGGGGTACGCGCACCCTTTCTGATTGGGATTGATCACCGCGACCGCTGCCGGCAGTGTCTTATCCAGCGAGTGATGATCGGTAACAATCAGATCGAGGCCGCGGCTTGCCTTCGCCACCTCGTCGAGCGAGCGGATGCCACAGTCGACGGTGATCACCAACCTTACGCCCTGTTTGTACAGCTTGCGCAGCGCGCCGAGGTTCAGGCCGTACCCTTCATCCACCCGATCGGGAATATAGGGCTCGGCGATGGCACCCACGCTCCTCAGTGCTTCCACCAGCAGCGCTGTAGCCGTGATGCCATCCGTGTCAAAGTCACCATACACGGCCACGCGCTCGCCGTCGTGGACTGCGCGCCGGATGCGCGCCACCGCAGGATTCATGCCTTTGAGCCTGAATGGCTGACTGGCTTGAAACGCTCCTGCCAGAAACTCGTCAGCCTGCGCATGGCTGCGGATGCCCCGATTATAGAGAAGCTGTGCCAGCAAAGGGGGATGATCCCCCAGGAGTGCCTGTTGGTCCCGGTTCAGGGGCTGCGCCATTCGCCACCGCTTGCGCTGCAATGAAACAGTCATCGATGGTTCGGCTCACAAAGGATGAGAGCGAGGCCGGGTGCGCCTCGCTCTCGTGTCGATATCTGGTGGATGGCCTACAGCCAGTTCTGATCGCGCAAGAACTGGGTCAGATACGGGATCTCAAAGTACTTGCCCTGGTACGCCTCATATGCCCAGTAGAGGGTCACGAACCAGAGGAGGATCGACCCCAAGCCGCACAGTCCGCCGATGAAAAAGGTCACAGCACCCAGGATGCAGCCCAGCAGGGTGATGAGCACCCACAGGACGATGTTGGCCGCCAGTGCCTGAACGGCGTGAAAGCGCTGGAACGGACGATTTTTCATGTCCTCGGCAATCAGAATGATCAGCGCGATGATCGGGATCGGATAAGAGAGCGCAGCCATCAGCTTGTCATTGTCTGTGATATCTCCCGCCACGTACGGATCAGTCACGTCGAACTCTTCATTCAAATCGGTCATCTACGATCACCTCCTTTCCGTGTCGAGTAGCACAAACCATTGTAGCAGTGTCCCCACGAAATGTCAAACATTCAGGTGAGCGGCACGTCACCGGGCGCGTCGCCGGGCATGTGGCGTGGCGCGGCGATCGGTTCTTCCTTTTCCGGCTCCTTGAAAAAGTCAGCCGGGTAGGGTGCTACCAGCGGCGCCTCGTCGCGGACTGCCATTCCCAGCACGGCATTGCCCGGGTAGTAATAGATGCCGTGCGAGCGGCCCATCACGAACCCATCGTACTCGGCGCGCAGCAGGCCGTCGCCCATCGGCCGGCCCCACACGTCGCGCACCTCGGCCACCGGGTCCCCCTTGTGCACACTATCGCCCGGCTCTACCCGGTGGAGCACCACGCATGCCTGGTCGACGCGCGGCGTCATGCACCGCCGCACAGGGTAGCCCAAGTCGATCACCAGCACCCCCTCGATCGGCTCCATCTCCCCGTCGAGCATGCCCGCCCAGCGCATCACATTGCGCGTCCCCACCACCGCAGCGCGCACAATAGCGGCGTCGGGCATGTGGCCCGTGCCCAGCTCGACGGTAAAAGCCGGCATCTGGTTTAGCAGGAGCACCGCAGCCGAAGTCGAGCGATGCAGGTCTTCGTCGATGTACTTTTCCGCCGGAAACTCGCGCACAATCGTCAACCCAAAGGCGCGCAACATCGCCTCCTGCTTTTCAGAGAGTGCTTCGGCTTGTGCTTTGTGCTGTTGTGTTTCTTCCTCGCTTCCATCCGCCCGGTAGAGCACCCTATCGCGGAAGGAAAACGGGATCGACCCGGTCCACGCATTGTGATAGTCGATCAAATAGTCGCCGCTGGCCACGATCTCGTCATACAGCCGCTTGTAGGCGCGCTCCAGCGACGAGGGCGGCTCCCTGTCGGGATCTGCCGGTTTGGGCGGCTTGCCATCGGGCCACAGCCGGTTCGGGTCCTTGCCGGCGTGGTGCGGCTGGCGCTCGCCGGTGCGCAGGCCCGCCGGGTTGAGGGCCGGGATGGCGACGATCGTGCCGCGTATCTGGTCCACCAGGTCCTGCGTGATCAGCCGGTAGAGGACGGTCGGCCCTGCCTGCTCCGGCCCGTGGATGCCGGCCGTCAGCCACAGGCACGGCCCTTCCTCTTGACCCTGGGCCAGGATGACAGGCAGGAACTCGCCGTTGCCCGTCGGGTGACCCAGCGCCCCCCAGCGGCCGTATTGAATGGTGCCCGGTTTCGTTGTCGCGGTCCCCAGTGTGATGGTCATGATCATCCTCTCCTATTGTTCCTTCTTCTGCCCCCCAAGCAGGGGCAACCCCCACGCCCCCTATCGGGCATGGGCGGCTATACCATTTGCCGAATGAAGCGTCATATGTAGGAGCGCGGTAACCGCGCCCAGATGGCGAGTCATCATGGCCCTTCAGCCCGCAATTGGTATTACCCTGTCGATCTCGATCGGGGGGCTCAAGCCAGGTGGCAGGCCACCCAATGTGTTCCCCCCATGTTCCGCCACTCGGGCTTTTCCACAGCGCAGATCTCCACGGCAATGGGGCAGCGCGTATGGAACCGGCAGCCGCCAGGCGGATTGATCGGGCTCGGCACATCGCCTTCAAGGACGATGCGCTCGCGTTTCCGTGCCGCCTTGGGATCGGGTATGGGCACCGCCGAGAGAAGTGAGCGGGTGTATGGATGCTGTGCGTTTTCGTACAGGTCATCCCGGTTGGCCAGCTCCACGATCACGCCCAGGTACATCACTGCCACGCGCGTGCAAATGTGGCGCACCATGCTCAGGTCGTGTGCGATAAACAGGTAGGTCAGGCCGAACTTGTCCTGCAAGTCCTCCAGCAGGTTGACCACCTGGGCCTGGATCGATACGTCGAGCGCCGAGATCGGCTCGTCGCACACGATGAAAAGAGGATCCGAGGCCAGGGCACGGGCAATGCCGATGCGTTGGCGCTGTCCGCCGGAAAACTCGTGGGGAAAGCGGTTGATCAGGCGGCGGTTCAAGCCCACCAGCTCGATCAGCTCCTCGACCCGTTGCAGGCGTTCCTGGCTATTCTTGCACAACTTGTGCACGCGCAGCGGCTCGCTGACGATGGCGTTGACCGTCCAGCGGGGGTTGAGCGAGGCAAAGGGGTCCTGAAAGATCATCTGGGCCTGGCGCCGGATGGCCATTAGCTCGTGCCCTGTGGCGCTCTGCACATCGCGCCCGTCGATGGTGACCTTGCCGCCAGTGGCGGGATACAGGCCAAGCAGCGTTCGCCCTGCCGTGGTTTTGCCACAGCCACTCTCGCCGACCAGGCCCAGCGTCTCACCGTGGGCGATCTGGAAAGAGACATCGTCCACCGCCTGCACCGCACCCACCTGGCGCTGGATCAGGATACCACGGGTGATCGGAAAATGTTTGGTCAAGTGCTCGACCTTGACCAAAAAGTCCGCCGGCTGCTGCGCCATTTCCTGGCTCATCGTGGCCCTCCTGTGTCAACGTCCACCCAACACGCGATCTTGTGGCGTGGCCCAACCGATTCCAGCGGCGGGATCTCGTCCCGGCAACGCTCAGTAGCATATTCGCAGCGTGGCGCAAAGGGGCAGCAGTACGGCTTGACCAGGAGGTTGGGTGGGGCGCCCGGGATCGACTTGAGCCGGTGGTCGCGCCGCCTGTCGGCGCGCGGCAGAGCCCCCAGGAGCGCCATGGTGTAGGGGTGGCGCGGATTTTCATAGAGATCGTCGACGCCGGCCGATTCTACGATCAGCCCTGCATACATCACGATCACCCTGTCGGCCAGCCCGGCGACCACCCCAAGGTCGTGGGTGATCCAGATCATGGCCATGCCGGTCTCCTCGCGCAGGCGGACGACCAGCTCCACAATCTGGGCTTGAATCGTGACGTCGAGCGCCGTAGTGGGCTCGTCGGCGATGAGGACGGGAGGGGTGCAGGCGAGCTGCATGGCGATCATCACCCGCTGGCGCATGCCGCCGGAGAACTGGTGCGGATAGTCGCCCAGGCGGCGGGCCGCATCGGAAATGCCCACCCACTCCAGGAGCTCGATGGCCCGCCGGGTTGCCCTTTCCTGGTCCATCGCCATGTGTTTGTGCAGCATTTCGGTGATCTGCTTGCCGATGGTCAGCACCGGGTTCAGAGAAGTCATCGGGTCCTGGAAAATCATGGCGATCTCTTTGCCGCGCACGTGTTCCAACTCGGACTCGGATAGCTTGAGCAGGTCCTGCCCCCCATATACGGCGCTGCCGCCGGCGATCTCCCCAGGTGGGATCGGGATCAGACCGAGAATCGACATCATGCTCACCGATTTGCCGCACCCGCTCTCGCCGACCACTGCCACTGTTTCCCCTTCGCGCAGATCGTAAGAAATGCCATTGACGGCGTAAATCGTCCCCTCCGGCGTGTGAAAGTGGGTGCGCAGGTCCCGGACTTGAAGCAACAATGGCTTATCGTCCATCTACAACTTGACCTCCTCTATCAGGCAGGCTACGCCCTGCCTTACACTGCCCGGCTGCGAGGATCAAAGGCGTCGCGCAGTCCGTCTCCCAAAAAATTGATGCTGAGCACCGTGAGCACGATAAACATCCCTGGAAAGAACCAGAACCAGGGCGCAATCTGGAACCCGGTATAGTCAGAGGCGGCTGCCTCGAGCATGTTGCCCCAGGTGGCGGTGGGAGGCTGGACGCCCATGCCCAGGAAGCTGATGTATGATTCCGCCAGGATCGCGGCGGCGACGCTCAGAGTTGCCGAGACGATGATCGGCGCCACGCTATTGGGCAGGATGTGTCCAAAAATGATCTGCCGTGCCGGCGTGCCCGTCGCCCGGGCAGCCAGGATAAACTCGCGCTCCTTGATAGAGATAAACTCGGCGCGCACGATGCGGGCCAGGTACATCCAACTGGTGATGCCGATGATCAGGACGACGACGATCACGCTCCCGCTCAGCTCACGGCCGAGCAGATGAATATTCGGGATCTTGCCGCCAAAATACTTGGCCATCACGATCAGGAGAAACAGTTGCGGGATGACAAACACGGCCTCGGTAAAGCGCATCAACAGGGCGTCGATCTTGCCGCCATAGTAACCAGCGAGCGCACCAATCGTGACGCCGATCATCAGCTCGACGAGCATCGCCGTCAGGCCGATCATCAGCGAAATCTGCCCGCCATAGATGGTCCGCGCCAGGATATCACGCCCGATCGTGTCGGTGCCAAAGGGGTGTGCAACAGAGGGGGCCTGCAGGCGGCCGGCGGTGTCAACCTGGTTGGCATACTTCTCCGGCACCAGAAGCGCGCCCCCGAAGGAGTAGACGAACAACAGGATGAGCATGACCATGCCAAACATCGCCATCTTGTGACGTCGAAAGCGGCGCCAGGTCAGCTCGCGCAGAGTCAGTGGGGGAGCTTCCAGCTCATCCACCCCGATCTTGGAAATGACAGCTACTGCTTCACCGCTCATAGTCTTGCCCTTCCTAATCGTAGCGGATGCGCGGATCGAGCCACGCATAAGTTATGTCGGTCAGAATCTGAAAGATGATCACGGCCACGGACGTCATCATCAGGATGGCCATCACCACCGCGACATCGGCTCGCGAGACGTGATCGAGAAAGAGGCGGCCCATGCCCGGCCAGGCAAAAATGCGCTCGGTGACGATCGCCCCGCCGAGCAGGGTGGGCAGGTCGAGGCCGACGATGGTCACGATAGGCAGCGAAGCGTTCTTGAGTGCGTGGATAAAGAGCACGTAGCGCCGCTCCAATCCCTTGGACCGGGCCGTCCGGATATAATCCTGGCTCAACACCTCGAGCATCGTGCTGCGCATGTAGCGGCTATAGCCGGCCAGGCTGATGAGCGCCAGGCTCATCAGCGGCAGCACCATGTGCAGTGCAACCTGCGACGCCGTCTTGCCAGCCTCGGGCTCGAACATCCCTACGAAAGGCAGAGAGGGCAACCCCCACTCCTTGAAGGCGACGCCAAAGATATAGATGGAGAGCAGGGCGATGAAAAAGATGGGCATCGAATAAAGCACAAAAGAGATGCCGGTGATCACGTGGTCAAACAGCGAATACTGTCGCACGGCAGAATAGATGCCGATGGTCAGCGCGCCGAGGATGACGATCACTTCGTAGGCACCCATCAGCAGCAGCGTGTTGGGCAGTCTATCCCAGATCACCTCGAGAACCGGCTTGCGGCTGATCAGCGAGACGCCAAAATCGCCGCGCAACACCCCTTTGCGCGTGCCCGGCGTTTCGCCCACGCCATCGCCATCCATGTCCACCATGGTCCAGTCGTTCCCGATCAACCAGTAGAGATATTGGACCAGGACAGGCTTATCGAGGCCAAGCTGGCGGGCCAGGCGCTCCCGGTCAGCCGAGCGGGTCGGCGTGCGCCCGCCCATCGTCGCCAGCGGATCGCCCATGTTCTGCATCAAGATGAACAGGGCCACGCTGATGATGAGCATCAAAGGGATCGCCTGCAAGAGGCGCCGGGCAACGTAGCGGCCCATCGTTCCCTCCTTCCAGGAAAGTGGGCCGGGACACAGGATGTGCCCGGTCCCGGCCCACTCCGATCAGTTAGTAGACCATTCGACTACTGCGTCAGATCCCACTCGATGATGTTAAAGAAGGGCGTGGCCCCCGAGATCTTGACGTTCTGAAGGCGCGGGCCGACGGCCCAGATGTCGGGATCCTGCCACACACCCAGCCAGTACAGGTTGTCAAAGATGTGTTTGGTGATCTTGTGCCAGGTCTCTTGCCGCTGGGCAATGTCCACCTGCGTCCGCTGCAGGGCGAACAGGCCATCCAGCTCCTCGTCGCAGATCTGTGCGGTGCTGACACCCGCCGGGTACTCGTCGCTGGGGATCTCGTTACAGAGCCAATCGGCGCTGTCTGGATCGGGAAAGTTGAAGGTGGTGGAGAATTGAACCAGATCCAGCTCGCCGATGGCCGCCGGTCCCCCATTCCCATAGGTTTCGAAAAAGATGTCCGAGTCATAGTTGAGCAGGTTGACCTTAATGCCGATATCGGCCAGTTGCTGCTGGAACACAGCCTGGGTGTCGCGGCGGATCTCGCGGGTGGTGGTGCCATAGTCAAAGACCAGCTCCACGCCATCCTTGTCCCGTGAGCCGTCGCCGTTGCTATCCACCCAGCCGGCCTCGTCCAGGATTTTCTTGGCCTCTTCTGGATCATAGGGCCACGGCTCGAGGGTGGGATCGTTCCAGTCGGTGTTGTCCCAGTCGGTCATCGCCGGCACGGTCAGGCCCATCAACAGGTCCTCGCACACGGAGAAGCGGTCGATGCCCAGGGCGATGGCCTTGCGCACGTTGATGTCCTTGAGCGCCGGATGTCCCTTCTCCTCATGCAGGTAGTAATAGATGCCCTCGTTGTAGCCGGAAAAGGCGCTGACCATCTCTACATTTGCGCTCTCCAGGGTGGGGATGTCGGCGTAAGAGATAAAGGTGCCCAGGTCACCGTCGCCTGTCTGCAATGCCGCCACTTGCGAGGCATCGTCAGGCACAAAGCGCATAAAGATCTCGTCGAGCTTGGGCCGGCCAAACCAGTAGTTGTCATTGGCCACGAAACGCGCAAAGCTGCCCGATTCCCACTCGACAAAGTTAAAAGGCCCGCAGCCAACGGTGGGGTTCAGGTTCCACTCGGCGCGGTCGATGGTGCCCTCTGCCTCAAAGACGGGCCGCAAGATGTGCTCCGGGATGATGCCGTGCCACAGCGTGCCCACCCAGGGGGCAAAGGGCTCGACGAACGTCATCACCACCGTATAGTCGTCGGGGGCCTCGACGGCGGTCATCTGGTCGTAGGGATAGGTCGAAGCGACGGCATTGGCCGGATTGACCGTCATCTCCCAGGTAAAGACAAAGTCCTTGGCGGTGAGGGGGGTCCCGTCCGACCAGGTCATATCGTCCCGCAGTTTGATGGTGATGGTTTTGCCGTCCTCAGAGATGCCCCCGTTGGCCATGCTGGGCATTTCGGTGACCATCACCGGTACAGGGCTGGCCTCCTCGTCAAAGTCCCAGGCGTAGCAGCTCCAGATCTGGAAGGTAATGGCTGAGAACCACATATTGGTGTAGAGGGGGCTCAGGGTATCGAATTCCTGGGTCCAGATGAATTTGGCCACCTTCGGCTCGGCCGGCGGCACAGCGGTCGCTGGAGCCTCAGTCGGTCCGGCTGCCGCCGGCGGGGCCGCGGTCGGCTCTGGCGCTGCAGTAGATCCGCAGGCGGCCAGGCCCACGGCGAGCAGGCTCACCACGACCATCGTGATCAACAGCTTGTGGACAACGCTCTTCATTTCTTTCCTCCTTTGAGTGATAACCGGTTCCAGCGCCGGTCGCGAGCCGGCTATTTCCATCGCCCAACTTCCCCTACAGCGTGTTCTCTCTGCTTCGCGTCACATCACCCCCTTTGATTCGATTCTTTGTATCATCTCAATAAAGGGGGGGAAGTTGGGGTGTGCGCGGGCACCGCACACACCCCAACCCCCCGATTATTGAGCAGATACGATTCTTTCAACCCGCTAACAGCTCGGTTTCTGCCGCGCGCAGGATCTCGTCCAGCTCGCGCTCTTGATCGTCATTGAGCGGCGGCACCTCGTGCTCGGCCAGCAAGCGCTGTGCCTCGGCCTCGGCGCGGCCGGCCATCGTCTCGCACCCCCCGCGCTGCCATTCTTCCCACGCGCGCCGCTCGGCAAGGCGCGTGAGCAACACCTCACCTGCCCGCAGGTAGCGCACCGTGTGGCGCTGGTCGAGGAAATTGCGCGACCCATCCATCACCCGGGCGATCACCCCCACCGCCAGCGCGTCCTCGTCGGCGGCAAACCCACGCCGCACGCGCCGCACGCTCGCCGCGATTTCGTCGTCGATCACCATCTGCGCATAGCTGCCGGTTACCCCTGCTGCCATCTCGCCGATGCCCGACAACTCGTCGGCACCGGCGAGCGCGGGCACGATCGAGTTCAGCGCGCGCTCGTAGCCGCTCTGCAGGTCGAGCGTGTTCGAGTTGGTCGACAGGCCATACACGTTCACCGGCAGGCCGTAGCGATGCGCCACCTGCACCGTGCCCGCCGACACCAATCCCAGCTCCACACCGCCCCACACCGACACGCCGGTGCGCGGCTCCATGGCTGCCAGCCTGCCACAATAGACGATCGGCAGCCCGGGCCGGATGATCTGGGCAAGCACGACAGATGCCAACACCTCCGCGTTCTGCTGTGCCAGCGCGCCCGCCAGCGACAGCGGCGCCGTCGCCCCCGCCGTGGGGCACGGCAGTGGCCCCAGTGGAATGCCCAGCCGCGCCGTCTCCATCATCGCTTCAACTACGTCGTCCGGAAAGGTGAGTGGGCTGATCGGCGAGATGCCGAGCGATATCACCTCAGATGGCGGGCCAATGACCTCGGCCATCCGCGCCGCGTAGCGCACCTCCACCGCCGTCTGGGTGCCCGGCCCCTGGAGCGGCTTGATAGTGTGGGGTAGCGCGTGGCGGTACATAGCTAGCGACATCAGCGGCCCGGGCACATCCTGTGGTGTAAAAAAAGGCGTGATGTTGGTCACGCCGTCGAGCGCGTCGAGCAGGCGCGTCGAGTCGACGACGTCCCGCAGCAGTGCCGGCCGGCACCGCCCGGTACCGGTCTCGTACACCGTCGACGCGCCGCCCAGGTTGTGCCAGTGCAGCGTGCCGTCGCCGAGCCTCATCGTCTCCCCGCCCCGGCCCCGGATCGACACCTGCGAGGGGCAGCGGGCGATACACGCCTCCACCAATTCGGCCGGCAGCCGCACCCTGTCGCCGTCGAGAAGGGCTCCCGCTTCCGCCAGCACGTCGCGTGCCGCCGGCTGCCTCAATAGCACGCCCACCTCCGCCAGAATCTGGAGTGTGGCGTTGTGGATTGACTCGACTTCTTGCTCGGCGAGAACTGTCAGGCAGGGCATAGATCGACCTCGCTCCAGGTGAGATGGCATCAGGAAACTTTCATACAACAGGCGCGAGGCGGACACACTGCGTCTCGCATGATGTAGCGCAGACACGGAGAGTGGATCGCACAGAAGAGACTTTCTTCCCGCGTCCCTGGCAAACGGCTTGACGCACAGCACAGATGTGTCATCGCCCCTCTCTGTCTAGACGGCTGCACACGGATACCTCAGCTTGCCATGCCAACTAGGGGCTATTCTAACACAGATCGCGATGCAGTGCAAGCGCGACTGCTCTGCGCAGTAGGGCTGCTGCTGATAGCGGGCGGGTTGACAAGAGGTCTCATTCAGGGGATAATAGACGCCATGCGCGGTCAACAGAAACACGTCAGACTCGTATTTATAGCTCTTCTCACCCTGCTGGTTGTGTCGCTCGTTGGGTGTGGCGAGGCGCCAGCGACGCCCACGGGGGGGGGGGCGAGTGCTGCCACGACACCCGTACCTACAGACACGGCCAGGCCGGTCATTCCGACCCGCACGCCAACCCCGACCGCGACAGATACGCAGGCGCCGACCCCCACGCTCAGCCCAACCCGCACGCCGACCCGCACGCCCTCCCCGACCCCCACCGCGACCACCACGCCCACCGTCACCCAGTCTGCCCGCACCACCCCTGACGCCCAGCTCGACGTGTCGTCGTGGCTGGCTGGTGCCCGCCAATACCAACACAACGGCCGCTACGACGAGGCGATCGCCGCCTACCAGTCAGCGCTCGAACAATCTGCACTCCCTGAGGTGGTACGCGAGGCGCACTTTGGGCTGGCGGAGAGTTACCTCGAGAACCGGGACTATGTGGCGGCTGCCGCTGCGTGCGAGGCCTTTCTTTCTGCATATCCTGACGACGAGCGGCGGCCCATGGCCCTCTTCATGGCCGCGCGCGCCTACCAGGCGGCGGATCTCTGCGCCCCGGCCGTCGACAGCTACGAGGCGTACCTGGCGCTCGGTACCCAGTTGGCCGACATCGCCTACACAGCGATTGGAGACTGTCAGGCTAGCCTGTCGGCCCTGGCATCCGATCCCGAGCCGGCACGCGAGGCGGCGCTCGCAGCCTACGCCGCGGCCATCGCCGCCACTTCCGACACTTCGCTCCAGGTTGGTCTGCGCGAAAAGCGGGCAGGCATCTTCCTGGCACGCGAGGCGTACGCCGAGGCGGTGGCCGAGTACGATGCCATCCTCGCCGTCGCGCGCGTCGAGAGCTACCGTGCGCGCATCGAGTACCAGGCAGGCCAGGCGCTCGAGCTGGCAGGTGACCTCGACGCGGCCCAGGCGCGGTACAAGCGCAACGTGAACCGCTACCCAGACGCCGAGTTTGCCTACCTGTCGCTTGTAGAGTTGGTCGATGCCGGCGTGCCTGTCGACGAGTTCCAGCGTGGCCTGATCGATTACTATGCCGGTGCTACCTACTCCGACGCCTATGGTGCCGCCATCCGCGCCTTTGACCGTTACCTGCTCGGCGCGTCGGCGCCCAGGGCCGGTGAAGCACTCTATTACAAGGCCCTGGTGCAGCGTGCCCTCGAGGAACACGAAGCGGCTATCGACACGCTCAACGCCCTGATCTCCGAGTACCCCGAGAGCGAATGGGTACCCAAGGCGTGGCTGGAAAAGGGGGCGGCATTGGCCTCACTGGACGACAACGACGGTGCGGTCAAAGTCTATCGCGACGCTGCTGCCTTTTTCCCCGAGTCCGACCAGGCGCCGCATGCACTCTGGCGTTCGGCCAGGCTCCGCGAAGGCCAAGCGCGCTACGCCGAGGCGGCCGCGCTCTTTCAGGAAGTGCAGGCCACCTTCCCGGCGTACGACGAGGCCGACCATGCGCTCTGGCGCGCAGGACTCTCTCTCTACCGGGCTGGCAATCCCGCCGCCGCGGCGGCCAACTGGCAGGCACTCGTCGCCAAGTATCCAAATTCTGCCTATCGAACCAAGGCGCTCTACTGGGCCGGCAAAGTGACCGAGGTTCCTGCCGGCTCGCCGCCAGGTGGCAAAGATTGGGACCGGCTCATTGACACCCATCCCTACGAGTACTATGCCTTGCGCGCGGCGCAGGTACGGTCCGATGGGGAGTTGACCGCCGGCCGTTTCGTCGTCGCACCGATCGACGCCCCGGCGTGGGATGGGGCAGCGGTGCAGAACGAGATCCTGTCGTGGTTGCAGGGGTGGACGCAGGTGCCGACAGGCACGCAGTCGCTCACGCTGCCACGCGCCCTTGCCACACGTTCTGACGTGCGCCGTGGAGAGGCGCTCTTGGACGTTGGGTTGCGACGCCAGGCACTGGCCGCGTTCCAAGACACACTCGATGCCGTGTGGAGCCAGCCGCTGAACCTGGCCCGGATTGCCCTCTACTTTCACGATCTCGGCCTGTACGGCCTGGCGGCACGCGCCGCGTCGCGGCTCGCCATCCTCTGGCCGGATGGAAACCTGTACGCTGCCCCCCTACCGGTGCAGTACCTCGCCTACCCTCTCGCCTATGCCGATCTGCTGTCGGCCGAGGCGGCGGCCTATGAGCTAGATCCACTCCTACTCGCCGCCCTGATCCGCCAGGAGAGCCTGTTCGAGAAGGAGGCCGAGTCGTGGGCCGGTGCGCGCGGCCTCGGCCAGGTGATGCCGGCCACGGGAGAGGGGATCGCGCGCGCGCTCAAGATGGACAACTTTGTCCTCGACGACCTATACCGGCCGTGGGTCAGCATCCGTTTTGGCGCATTTTATCTGTCTGTCCAGTTGCACCGGTTCGACGATCATCTCTTGGTCAGCCTGGCTGCCTACAATGGCGGCCCGGGCAACACGTTGCGCTGGATTGAAATGACCGGGAATGGCGAATTCGATCTCGATCTTTTTGTCGAAATCATCACCGCGAGCCAATCGCGCATATACCTGCAAACGGTGTACGCGCAGTATCTAAGGTACGAAGCGCTGTACCGATCGGACGCACGCTGACCTCGTAGGCGGCGGCAAGAACCCAGGGGAGGGGGAGAGAATTGCCCGCCCAAGGAAGCGACGGACTTGTGCTCTATCTCATCGGCGCCGCCGTGTGCCTGATCATGTTGGGTATGGCGGTAACCGAATGGCGCCGCCTGGCGACCGCCGACTACAAGCGCATCTCCCTGGCTGCCGGCGTGCTGATGGTCACCTGCTTGGCTGCTGCTTTGGTGACGTGGCTAAGGGGCCCTGTTGTCATGCCCTGCCTATCGTCGGCGGGGACGGGCCTTGCGATCAACTTTTTCACGTGGGCCTTGCTGCAGCGCGCCTCTGCCTCCGCCCGCCGCGGAGTGATCGCCCTTGCAGCCGGCGCTGCCATCGTGGTCGCACTCCTGGGCGCGTGCCTGCTACTCCCATCCGCCCGGCACGTCGTGATCGACCTCGCCTGGCCGGCGGCGCTGTTGATCCTACATGCCGCCGCGCTCTTTTTCTGGCTGCGCAATCGGCGCCACAGCTCCCTCTGGATGGTTGCCGCGTACCTGGTGTCGGCGGTGGGGGTTGTCGTGATGCTGGCGGGCCAGGTCCAGGTCCAACTCTACACCTTTTGTGTCACCCTGGCCCTCTTTGCCGTCGAGACCTATCGGTTGGTGCGGGCCGACCTCGCCTCCTACAGCCAGGAGCTGCAATCTGTAAGCGAAAGCGCGCTGCAGCAGACACAGGATCTGGCCTTTCTGCTAGAAGTCGCCCAGGCCGTCGCTGCCTCGCTCGACCTACCTGTAGTGCTCGATCGTGTATCCGAAGCGATGGCGCGTGCAGTGGATGCCGATTGGGCGTACGTCTTGCTCCATAGCGAGAATGACAGCGAGGACTTGGTCGTGGCGGCTCGCTATGGATGGTGGGGGCGCCGCGGGCAGCCGAATGGTTGGGCTGTGCGCCCGACCGTCGTGCGCCTCGCCGATTTTTCGCTGCTGCGCCATGCCATCATTCGCCGCCGCCAGGTGCTTGCCAATCGGCCCGAGGACTATCAACAATTTGAGGCACTTCACGAGGTCCTGCAGCGCCCACAGAGCGGACCCACACTGGTACAGCCGATCTGTGCCGGCGAGCGGTCGTTGGGCGTGATTCTCCTTGGGCACGTGGGCAGGCAGCGCCTCTTCACCGAGGAGGATGGCCGGCTTTGTCAAGCCCTGACCGGCCAGGTGGCGACGGCCATCGACAATGCCCGTCTTTACCAGAGTGTCGACGATCAAGCGCGCCGCCTCGCCGACCTGCTCCGCGTGCGTGAAGAGGAGGCGATGCAGCGCCAGGCGATCCTCGAATCGATCGCGGAAGGCGTGGTCGTGGCGGGTGAAACGGAAGACGTGGTCATGGCGAACGCTGCTGCGGAGCGCATTTTGGGCTTGCCACGTGAAAAGCTTATCGGGCGCACGATCAAGCGCCTGTATGCCGAGCTGTGGCGCACCGGCGCCAGCCAGCACGGCGACAGCGCCGTGTTCCAATGGGGCAACAAAGAGGTGACAGGTAGCCTGGCCCCTGTCAAGATGCCCGACGGCACGCTGCTCGGCTACGTAGCCGTGTTCCGCGACGTGACGCGCGAGCGCCAATCGGAGCTGGCCAAAGGCCAGTTCATCGAGACAGTGTCGCACGAGTTGCGTACACCAATGACCTCGATCAAGGGCTACGTCGAGTTACTCGCGGCCGGCGCGGTGGGCCCGGTCAACCCCCAGCAGCGCCACTTTCTCAACATCGTCGGCAGCAACAGCGAGCGCATGGTCGGCCTGGTGAACAACCTGATCGCCATCTCTGAAATGGATCGTGGTGTCGTGACCATCGAGCCGCGGCGTGTCGACCTGGCAAACGTAATTCAGGAAGCGGTGAATGCCATCCGCCAGGGTGCGGAGGAGCGCAACCTCGATGTGGCACTGACGCTGCCCCCCACCCTTGCACCGGCCCGGGGCGATCCACAACAACTGCGGCAGGTAATGGACCACCTGCTTGACAACGCGATCCGCTATACGCCCCACGGAGGGCGGATCGCAGTATGGGCTGCGGAGGCACACCTGGAGGATGATGCTGCCGCGCACACCGACCTGGTGGTCAGCGTGCGCGATACGGGGGTGGGCATTCCGCAAGAGGATCACGAGCGCATCTTTGAAAAGTTCTACCGCGGCGACAATGCGCTGTCAATCGAGGCGGGCGGCGCCGGGGTTGGGCTCGCCATCGTGCGCAGCCTGGTGCAGGCACATGGCGGCAAGGTGTGGGTCGAGAGCGAGCCCGGGGCAGGCAGCACCTTTAGCTTTACCGTGCCCGCGGAATAGAAAGACTTGCCCCCTGGCCTGATTTGTGCTATTATGTAATGGTTTTCAATGGAGAACGTTGTCTCGAGAAAGGAGATGAGAAGCCATGAGATCGCGCACAGAACAGATGGTTGCCCGCTTGCGGGATCTGCGTGTCAGCACGACCGATATCGAGGCTTCGGCTGTCGTCAGTGTCGACGGCTTGATCATTGCGTCTGACCTGCCTGCCGACGTCGAGGAGGATCGGGTGTCGGCGATGAGCGCGGCGATGCTCAGCCTGGGCGAGCGCATTGCCGGCGAGCTGGGCCGGGGGATGTTGGACCAGGTATATATTCGCGGTGACAACGGATATGTGATCCTCATGTCTGTCGGCGAAGAGGCAGTGTTGACGTCACTCGCGCGCCAGGATGCCAAGCTGGGACTGGTATTCCTGGATATGCGCCGTGCCGCGACAGACCTCGCCCGGTTGGTGTAGGTGTCGGGGAGCGATTTCGACCACATCCCGGATCTATTACGGCCAGAGGCTGCTCATTCCGCACCAGCATCGCCTGCCGTTCGAGCGATAACGTGTACAGAGAGATGAGGGTCGCCATTTCGGCGACCCTCTTTCTCGTGGAGAGGAGTGTATGACGACCAAGTTTATCTTTATCACTGGTGGGGTCGTATCGTCCGTCGGCAAGGGGGTGACAGCCGCTGCGGTGGGGCGCATCCTGAAAGCGCGTGGACTCAAGGTGTCGATTCAGAAGCTCGACCCCTATCTAAACGTCGACCCCGGAACCATGTCACCCTACCAGCACGGCGAAGTATTCGTCCTCGACGACGGCGCCGAGACCGACCTTGACCTGGGCCACTATGAGCGCTTTATCGACGAAAGCCTGACACGCGCCAGCAACGTTACCTCAGGCCAGGTGTACGCCGAGGTGATCGCCAAGGAACGGCGCGGCGACTATTTGGGCGGCACCATCCAGGTGATCCCACACGTCACGAACGAGATGAAACGCCGGATCGGCCTCGTGGCACGCGACACCGGTGCCGACGTCGTGATCGTCGAGATCGGTGGCACCGTGGGCGACATCGAAGGATTGCCCTTCATCGAAGCCATCCGCCAGATGCGGGTCGACGTAGGGCGCGAGAACACGGTGTATGTGCACGTCACGCTCTTACCCTACATCTCGTCCACAGGCGAGCTCAAGACCAAGCCGACTCAGCACAGCGTGCGCGAACTGCGTGGCATTGGTATCCAGCCTGACATCATTGTCGCGCGCTCGGATTATCCTGTCAGTGAGGACGACAGATCCAAGATCGCCCTCTTCTGTGACGTCGAAAAGCGTGCCGTCATCCCACTTGTCACCACGCCAATCATCTATGAAGTGCCGCTCGTGCTGGAGGAGGCCAGCCTGGGTGATTACTTGGTGGAACGCCTCGGCCTCGTTCAAGCGCATTCCCCTGACCTCGATGCGTGGCGCGAGGTAGTGGACGAAATCCGCCATCCGAAAGAGCCGGTGCGCATCGGCCTGGTGGGCAAGTACGTAGAGTTGCACGATGCCTACCTGAGTGTGCGCGAGGCGCTGCACCATGCCGGCCTGCGCTACAACGTCGGCGTCGACATCGACTGGATCGACTCCGAAGAGCTGGAGCGGCGTGGGCCGGCGAGCCTGGAAGGCGTGCACGGTATCGTCGTGCCTGGTGGCTTTGGATACCGCGGGATTGAGGGCAAGATTGTCGCCGCGCGTTACGCCCGCCAGCAAATGGTGCCCTACCTCGGCCTGTGCCTCGGCATGCAGGTGATGGTCATCGAGCTGGCGCGCCAGGCCCTGGGCAGCGATGAGCCGAACTCGACCGAGTTCGACCTGACCACTCGCTATCCCGTCATCGATCTTATGCCCGATCAGCGTGATATCTCCGAGATGGGCGGCACCATGCGCCTGGGCCTCTACCCATGCCGCCTGCTCCCAGGCACGCTGGCTGCCAGCGCCTATGAGGACACCATGATGCCTGGTGGCGAGGGCGACCAGGTGATCCACGAGCGCCACCGTCACCGCTTCGAAGTCAACAACGCATATCGAAAACTGCTGGAGGAGGTAGGGATGATCTTTTCAGGCGTGTCGCCCGATGGCAGGCTGGTCGAGATCGGCGAGTTGGCGGACCATCCCTTCATGATCGGCTCACAGTTCCACCCGGAGCTAAGGTCGCGACCCACGCGCCCTCACCCGCTCTTCCAGGCTTTCATTCGCGCCGCTGCCGAGTATCGAGCAGTGCAGAACCAAGAGCAAGACGCGCAACCAGGAGCAAGGTGAAACTTCTAGCAGCGACTGATTTGCGAAATCGGGCCAGGCCTGCTATAATGCTATCACTGACCGGCCTGATCCCGGTCCGCGCCACCCTAGCTCAACCGGCAGAGCAGACGCTTCGTAAGCGCCAGGTTAAGGGTTCAAGTCCCTTGGGTGGCTTGGCGAACTCAAGCAGGCCCCAACCGTGCTTCGGTGGGGCCTTTGCTATACTCAGGATCGATTGGATGGCGAATGGCTGACGACATTCCGGCTTCCAGGCTGCCCCGACTCGAACCGATCAGTGTCGTGTGGCATGCATTCGCCGCCCCGCACACCCTCCTTGTCCTGATGGCTCTCTTGGCCCTCACCCTGGCGGCCACCGGATTGATTCCCCAACCTTCGCCCGATGGGCTGAACGAGTCCGAGTCGTGGCTGGCGGTGGAGCGTGGCGCACTCTCCCGGTACACCGAACTTGCTCGTGCCGTCGGCCTCTTTGATCTCTACCACGCGTTTTGGTTCCGTCTCCTGCTCGCACTGATTGCACTTGCCCTGGTGGTGCGCACCGTCAACGCGGTGGAATTGGCGTGGCGTGCCGGCTGGCGGCAAGAGTGGCAGGCGCTGCCCCATCTGCCGTGGCTGCGCCACGCACAACAGGTGGATCTGACGGTCCCCGTCGGGCCCGATCAGGCTCGCGAGGTTTCAGTCGAACTGTTGGCGGAGGAGGGGTACGACTGGGCAGAAGTGGCAGCGAACGGCAGAACCGAGCTGTTGGCCGTCTACCGTCCCCGCCGGCTCTGGCTGCGTCCGCTGGCATATGGCGGGCTGCTCGTTGCAGGGGCCGCGTTGCTAATCGCAGTAGCCTGGGGCTGGCAAGGTGAAGCGTGGCAGCCTATGCCACTCGAGATCCAGGCCGTGGGTCATGGCACGGCCGACGCCGTGCGCCTCGATGCCTTCGATATGCGGTTTGACACCCAGGGCCAGCTCGTCGACTATCGCAGCCGCATTACCTGGCTGCGGGATGGCACCGACCTGCAGCCTGACGTGGCGCGCATCGGGCAGCCGGCCCGGCTCGATGGGATCGCACTGAGACAGGTAGCGTACACTCCTGTCGTCCGCCTGCGCGCCCAGGCCGACGATGGCCGCTCACTGCTCCTCCAGGTACCGGGACAGCCCACGCAAGGGCGCGAGCTCGTCACTGTTCGCTTTCTATCTTCCGACGATCAGCCCCTCGTCTTTTTGCCACAGCGCGAGCGCTTTTTTACCCTCGCCTTTGAGCCCGACTGCACGGCGAATGGCCCTGCAGTGCATCTTTACAAAATCGAGCCCGGCGGACAGCAGCGACAGAGGATGGCCACTCTGCACAATAGCGGCCAGGTAACACTCGACGACGTGCAGCTCGACGTGGAGCTTGGCTATGTCCCGGTGCTTCGCTTCGACTACCGGCCGGGCGCATGTCTGGTGTTGGCTGGCCTTGGTGCGGGCCTGATCGCACTGATCGCCCTCGGGCTGCTTCCCACGCGGCTGTTGTGGCTACGTGCCATTCCCCGCGGCGATGGCACGACACAGATCGAGTGCAAAACCCTGGCGGGGCCAAGGACGAGACAGCACCTACGCTCTCTCCTCGCTCGCCTGGCGGAGGGCATCGAAAGTGAAGACTGAGCCCTGGGGTACGATCCTGGCCGCTGGCGGCGTGGTGCTGCTCAGCCTGGCGGCCGCCGCCGGTGCCGCGCACCGGCTCCGGTCTGCACGCCATGGACGCCTGGTAGCTGCTATCGCCAGGACAGCATCGGTCGTCCCTCTGGCTGCCGCCATCCTGCTCGCAGTGGTGCTGTATGGGGGTCCATCGCTTTTTGGCGCGCGGCTGGGGGCCGTGGCCCTGGTTCTGGCGGCGTCGGCCATACATCTCGTGCTGGCATTCACCCTCGACTGGCCGGGCGGGCTGTGGCCGGTAGACGCACTCCTCGCAGGCCTGCTCGCGACCATGCTGCTGGTGACTCTGCCCGGCGCGGCTGCCATGGACTGTGTGCAGCACTCGCTCCCCTTTTTCGCCGGGTGGGGGCTTTGCCTGATCGGTAGCGGCGCCCTCCTCGTGGCTGGCGGCATGGCCGCGGCAGCGCTGGCCAAAAGAGGCAGACAGCCGCGCGTCGAGGGGGGCGAGGAGCAGGATTTGTTGAGCCCCGTTCTCCTGCTGGCACTCGTCGCGCTCGGCGGTGGGCTGCTGGTTGGTACGTGGTGGGCATGGCAGACAACAGGGACGCTGGTCGCGGGTGACCAGCGTCAGGTGTGGATGGCCGTCTCGTGGGTGGTGACGGGCATGGCACTCCTGGCCGGCGAGTTGGAGGATCGCGCCGATCAGTGGATGGCAGGATTGGCAGTAGTTGCGGCGTCGATCATGGCTTTTGGATTGCTTGCCCTGCCCGATTTGCTACAGCTGTGGGGTGGGTAGCCCACCATGGGAAGGAGGAAAGGCAGATGGAACCTGTGATCATTGGTGTCGCTGGGGGCACCGGCTCAGGCAAGACCACTGTAGCCCAAGAGATCCTGGCACGTGCCGGCGCGCATCTGATCACCTTCATCCAGCACGACGCATACTACCGGGACCTGAGCCATTTATCGCGCGCACAGCGGGCCATGCATAACTTTGACCACCCTGATGCGCTGGAGAACAGCTTGCTCATCGCGCATCTCCAGGCATTGAAACAGGGCCGGCCGATCGAGATGCCGGTATACGACTTTACCACCCACACACGCACGGATGAGACAGTGCACATAGAGCCGCACCGTGTGATCCTCTTGGAAGGGATCCTGATCTTTGCCGATGCGACGCTGCGGGCACTCATGGACGTCAAGATCTATGTCGACACCGACTCTGATATCCGCTTCATCCGTCGCTTGCAGCGCGACATTGCCGAGCGCGGGAGGACCATGGAATCGGTCATCCACCAATACCTGGGCACCGTGCGCCCTATGCATGAAGAGTTTGTTGAACCAAGCAAGCGCTATGCCGACGTGATCATCCCGGAAGGCGGCTTTAACGAAGTGGCGATGGAGATGGTCGCGGCGCGAATCAAGAGCCTGCTTGCCATTCCCCAAGAGACCTGACAGACTGCGTCTGGCCCTTGCCCGTGCCAGAGTCAGGTTTGACGGATCGAGCATGATATGGTAACATAGTGTTCGGTCGTGCTAGACGGGGAGGTGGCGGCGCCCTGCACCCGCAATCCGCCATAGCGGGGTCGAACTCCCCCTCGAGGGCTTACGGCTGGTCGGGACTGCCAGGCTAAGCGGCGAAGAAGGTTGGGTCCTGCGCGGCAGGAGCCCGTGAACCCCGCCAGGTCCGGGAGGAAGCAACGGTAAGCGGTCACTTCT
>JAFGIA010000295.1 GCA_016929795.1 Anaerolineae bacterium | reverse complement strand
CGCGTGCACCGTGGCGATCGAATCCGCCTCGTCCTGCGGCCCCCACGTCGCGTCGCCCGCCAGCGCCCAGCAGCCCATCCACACCGCGGACACGGCCGCGTCCATACCGTTCAGCCTAGATTGTCGCATCGGCGTCCTCCTCGGCGCGTTCCAGGTCGAGCACCACCTTCAGCGTCTCCGGGTCCTCGCCATCCACCTGCTGGAACGCCCGCGTCACCTGGGCGAGCGGCAGGCAGTGCGTGATCAGCAGGTCGGGGTGCAGCAGCCCCCGCGCCATCAGCCGCATCGCGCGCGGAAACTCGCCCAGCGTCACCCGCGAAGCGATCATCTCGGCTTCTTTCAGCACCAGCGTCTTGAAATGGACCGCCGAGAGCTGTTCACCCAGGCCGGCGGTCACGATCCGGCCGCCGTTGCGGATCATCTTGACCGCCTGGGCCAGGGGTGGGTCTCTGCCGTCGACAATGTGATAGTGACCCACTGCCTCGATTACGCAGTCGAGGCCCACCCCCCCGGTGATCTCCAGGGCCAGGGCTACAGGATCCTCGTCGTGCAGGTTCACGGCATACTCGGCGCCCAATTGGCGCGCAACCACCAGCCGGGAAGGCTGAAGATCGGCGGCCATGGTCAGGCCCGGGCTGGCGCTGTGGCACAGCACGTCGAGCACCGACAGTCCCAGCTTGCCCGCCCCGAGGATGCCCACGCTCTCACCTGGCTGCACGCGCCCGCGCTGCAGGATGTGGTGGCCCAGGGCATACATCTCGACCATCGACGCATGCCGCATCGGGACCTCGTCTGGCAGCGGGTAGACCCTGTCGGCCGGGGCGACGACGTACTGTCCAAAGCCGCCGCTGTACTCGACGCCCAACAGCTTGAGCTGCTGGCAGGCGTTCAGGTGGCCCGACAGGCAGGCGGGGCAGCGGTGGCAGGAGAGGATCGGATCGACCACCACCCGATCACCGACCCGGAAGCCGGTCACGCCCTGGCCCACTTCCTGGACAAGGCCGCCAAACTCATGCCCCAGGATCGCCGGGTAGGTCACGCGGCTGTGAAACTCGCCCCGGTAGATGTGCAGGTCGGTGCCACAGATGCCCGCGTAACAGGTGCCGATCAACACCTCGCCCGGCCCCACGCGGGGATCGGGCGCGTTCCCCACGCGGATGTCTCGATCGTTGTAGAGAATCGCCGCCTTCACGTCACACCCCCGGCTCGACGAGATAGAGGTTCACGTGCCCGCCGCGGTCCGACGCAAAGAGGATGCGGCTGCCGTCCCAGCTCCACGTCGGGTGGCAGTGGCTCGACTGGGTGTGCCACGACGTGCCATGGCCACACAACACGCGCAGCGCCGCCTCTTGACCCGAGATGTCGATCAGCACCAGATCGTCGACGTCGTCGCCCACCAGCCAGTGATTCTGCGGGTCCGCGTGATAGTGGTTGCAATAGTAGGGCATGTCGATGCGCCGGACCACCCGGCCCGTGCGGTCGGCCAGGCCGACAAATGGGATCATGCCGCCACGGGCTGCGGCCCCGTGCCGTGTGCTCTCCTTGACGGCAACCTCGCGCGCCACCGCCTGGGTGCGGTCCGAGGTGATTGTGCCGTCGTGTCCCGGGCCACGGTTGTCGAAAAAGATGTAACCGTCCCGCGTCCAGAACTCGTGCCCGACAGAATCCTGCTCCGCCTGCCGGAAACAGGGCCACGCCCTGTGCGCGCAAAAGTCGAGCAGCCAGATGCGCTGCGTCACCAGGTGCCACGGGCCTTCGTGGCAAAAGGTGCCGAGGGTTGGATCGTCAGGTGCAAACTGGAAATGGCCCAGCCAATGCGTGTCGCGCCACACGTCGAGCCAACCCGAGCCGTCGAGATAGGCCAATGCGATCCGCCCATCCTTGATGTGGTAATAACTCTCCTTAAACCCACCATAGTTCGGCCCGCGGTAGACGAGCGCCGGCTCATTGCGGCAAAAGGCTACGGCGCGCCGGTTGGCACTGATAGAAGGTGAACCGATGTGAAAGCCATCGCCCTCTGTGTACACCGTCGTCACCTCGCCTGTCGCACCATCCAGCAAGCGGATCTCGTTGCCCGAAACCCACACGATGAGGCGGCTATCTGGCGTCTTGGTGACCCCCTTGACGCCGTCCGGCTCGTCGGTGAGCTGCACGATCTCGCCGCTCTCCAGGCTCAGGCGGAACAGGTTGTAACACGGGTCCTCGTGTGGCGCGCGGTCCACCCCCGACGCCCGGTCAGACAGAAAGACGATAGTATTCTCGACCGCGTCGAACGAGTTTTCGGTAAAGTAGAGGTGCACGTTGTTGCCGGTAGCCGTCAGCCGCGTGATCGTTCGCCCCGTCCTTTCGTCCTCGAACTGGCACATCTCTGATTTCCACGTCCCGCCAATCATCTCACGCTCCCTTGTGTTCCTCTGTTCTCTCTGTATCTCCTCTACCTCCCAATAAAATCATCCCGGATCGGGGTGAAGCAGTCCACCAGGCGCACGTGCCGGGCCAGGAGCTGGATCGAGTGGGGCACGCCCGGCGGCACCAGGAACAGGTCGCCCGGCCCCAGCCGCTCCGGCTGCCCATCGAGGAAAAAGAGGATCTCACCCTCCGCCACATAACTCGCCTGCTCGTGCGGATGCGCGTGCGGTGGATCGGGCGCATCCTGCGGCCCGTCGTCGAAATCGATCACTGTCATCATCAGCTTCTCGCCATACCCCAGCCGCCGAGCTACCCCTGCTCGCACGGCACTTACCGCCGCCGCATCGTATCTCACCACGCCCATGTCACCCTCTCTCTATCCCCAGGCCCTGCATCAGCCCGCGGATGTAGCCCACCTGCCACGCGCGGCTGGCCTGCGCCCAATCACTATCCCCTGCGAAACCGAAATGGTGATCCGGCACCAGGTAGCCCGTGTAGCCCACCTCTTGCAGCGCCGCCAGGTTTGCCGCCATGTCGCCGTCGCCCTCGTCCGGAAACACCTCCGTGTAGCGCGGCACCTTGCCCATCACATTGCGCAAGTGCACGTAAAAGATCTTTTGCCTCGCGCCCAGCGCGCGAATGACCGCAGGCACGTCCTCCCCGGCCTCTTGCAGGCAGCCCAAGCAGAGGAGCAGCCCATTGTAGGGGCTGGGCACCAATTCCACCAGGCGCGTCAGCCCCTCCAGCCCCACCAGCGCGTGGTGCACGCCGCGGTAGCAGGCCATCGGCGGGTCGTCGGGATGTGTCGCCAGCCGCACCCGCGCCTCTTCGGCGACAGGCACGATCCGCTCGTAAAAGTAGGCGATGCGCGCCCACACCTCCTCCAGCGATACCTCGCCCGCAGGCCTGTCGTCCAGCTCGCCCCGGATGCGGCCAGCGTCAAACGTGGTCAGGTACGCGCCGCCCCGGCCTGCCGGCAGCCGCTCGTAGCCGGGGTGCCAGTGGGGCCCCCTGGGCGCCCAGTAGGTGGTGCGCTGGTCGATGATGACGACGGGGGCAGGCGAGCCACCGGCATAGACCTGGCCAATGCTGCGGATGGTGCGGCCAACATTCTCGATCTCGGCGTCGCGCCCCGGCAGCCCCAGGAGCTGATGCTTGAGGCACTTGCCCCCCAGGCCGATCCCCGTCAGCTCCAGGTCGTAGCGGGCCAGGCGCTCGCGCATGTCGCGGACATTCTCCACCGTCAGGTAACAGCGCTCCTCGTAGCCGGGGCACGCCGACGCCCAGATGCTGGCGCCGTCGGCCCCGATCTGCTGCGCAAAGAGCAACCGCTCCTCGGCGCCGTTGTCGGATCGCAGCCCTACCTTCACCCGCGCACCTCCTGGATCCAGCCCAGCACCCGGGCAACCCGGCCCGCTATGCCGTCGTAATCCCCTGTCGCCACCAGCTCTTTTGTGATCAGCTTGGAGCCAATGCCCACGCAGCACACACCCGCCTTGAACCACGCCTGGATGCTCTCCTGGCTGGCATCCACCCCCCCCGTGGGCATGATGCGCGTCCAGGGCATCGGCCCAAGCACCGCCTTGACGAACCCCGGCCCCCCCACCTCTGCGCCGGGAAACACTTTCACGATCTCGACGCCCAGCTCCTCCGCCTCCGAGATCTCGGTTGCACTGCCACAGCCTGGCATGTAGGCGATCTTGCGCCGGTTGCACAGGCGCGCAACCTCTCGGTTGAGCACCGGCCCCACGACGAAATTTGCCCCACTATTTATATAAAGTGCCGCCGTCGGCGGATCGAGCACCGACCCCACGCCCAGGATCACGTGCGGGTGCGCCTGTTCGGCCCACTCGGCAACGGGCGTGAACACCTGCCACGCCCTGTCGCCGCGGTTGGTAAACTCGACCGCGCGCGCACCGCCTGCCGCGCACGCGGCCACGATGCGCATCGCGACCTCTCGATCCGCATGATAGAACACGGGCACCAACCCGCTCTCGACCAGAGCATTGAGCACGGCCAGACGATCGAAACGCGCCATCTTCCCTCTCCAATCTCAGCGGCTTACACGCCCCGACGCGTCACCGCCCATCAGCTTTTCCACCTCTGCGACGCTGACCAGGTTCCAGTCACCGGGCACGGTATGCTTCAGGCACGAAGCCGCCACCGCAAAGTCGAGCGCGCGCTGCGCGTCCCCATAGGTGCGCAGCCCATAGATCAGCCCGGCGCAAAAGCTGTCGCCGCCGCCCACCCGGTCCACGATGAACGTGATATCGTAGCGCGGCGCCGTGTAAAACGCGCCGCCCTGGTACAGAACAGCGCGCCAGGTGTTGTGGCTGGCAGAGAGTGAACCGCGCAGGGTAATGGCGACGGTTTCGAGGTTCGGGAAGCGCTCTACCATCGCCTCACATACCTCGGCATACGCCTCGGCTTCGACCCTGCCTGCCAACACGTCGACACCGGCCGGCCTGATGCCCAGCACCTTCTCCGCATCCTCCTCATTGCCCACGGCCACGTGGCAGCAGCGCACCAGGTCGGGCATCACGTCGGCGGCCTTTTGGCCCCACTTCCACAAGTTCTGGCGATAATTCAGGTCGCACGAGACGGTCAGGCCCATCTCCCGGGCCATCCGCGCCGCTTCCAGGCATACCCGGGCTGCGCCCGACGACACGGCCGGGGTGATCCCGGTCCAGTGGAACCAGCCTGCGCCGTCGAACACGGCCCGCCAGTCGATCGTGCCGGGCTCGATGGTGGCCAGGGCAGACCCGGCGCGGTCATAGATCACCTTGCTGCCGCGCTGGGCCGCGCCGTTCTCCAGGAAATAGATGCCCAGCCGCTCGCCACCCCGCAGCACGTGGCGCGTGCCGACACCATACTGGCGTAGATAGTTCAGGCAGGCATCCCCCATGTCATTGGCCGGCAGGCGGGTGACATACTCGACCGGCACGCCCAAGTGCGCCAGCGAGGCCGCCACGTTCGCCTCGCCTCCTCCATACACGACGTCAAAAGAGCGCGCCTGGACAAAGCGCTGGAACCCGGGGGGCGACAGCCGGAGCATGATCTCACCGAACGTAACGACACTCTTTTCCATAACTCCCCCTCACCCCCAGCCTCTCTCCCCCCCTCAGGGGGGCAGGGGGGGGAATCTACCGCGTCAGCCACCCGCCGTCCACCGGCAGTATCGCCCCATGCACATAATCCGACGCCGCCGACGCCAGAAACACCACCGCCCCTTGCAGATCCGACGGCTCGCCCCAGCGGCCGGCCGGGATGCGCGCCAGGATCGATGCACTGCGGGCAGCATCGGCGCGCAGAGGAGCCGTGTTGTCGGTAGCCATGTAGCCCGGCGCGATGGCGTTGACATTGATCCCCTCACAGGCCAGCTCGTTGGCCATGGCACGGGTCAGGCCCGCCACGCCGCTCTTGGCTGCCGTGTAAGAAGGCACCAGGATGCCACCCTGGAAGGAGAGCATTGACGCCACATTGACGATCTTGCCCCGGTGCTGTGCCACCATCACGCGGGCGGCAGCCTGCGACAGGAAAAAGAGCGCCTTCAGGTTGATCTGGAGCACATCGTCCCAATACGCCTCGCTGAACTCGAGCAGCGGCGCGCGGCGGATGATGCCGGCATTGTTGACCAGGATGTCCAGCCCGCCCATCCCGGCCACCACGCCGTCGACGACTTCTCTCAGCTCCTCAACCGTCCTCTCGCGCAGGTTGCAGCTCACCGCCATAAAGCGCCGCCCCAACGCACGCACCCGCTCTCCGGTCTCATCTACCGGCAGAACGTCCAGCCCCGCGATGTCAGCGCCTGCTTCCGCCAGGCCGAGCGCCATCCCCTGCCCCAATCCGCGGCCGGCGCCGGTCACCAGCGCCACTTTTCCATCCAGTCGAAAGGCTTCCAACACGCTCATCCTTTTTCCCCTCAATGCCCCAGCTCTTTCAGCATCGGCACAGTGCGCCCCACCCACCCCAGGGCGGGATCGTCAGCGGTCGCCTGGGTGCGGTGCTCGCCCGCCAGGAACCAGAGATAATAGGTGGTATAGCCCGGCGCGCTGACGACGGTGTGATAGCCGCCAGGGGCCATCATGATCGTGTTGTCGCGCACCGTCAAGTTCTCCTCCTCACCCCGGTCGTTGTAATAGTGACACAGGCCAAAGCCATCGGCTGGAGCGACCTTGAAAAAATAGATCTCTTCGTGATAGGCTTCGCGCGGCAGGTCCTCCACCTCGTGCCTGTGGGGTGGGAAGGTGCTCCAGTTGCCACTCGGCGTAAACGTCTCCCCCACGATCAGCCGCCGGGCCGGCAGGTCCGGCTGGGCGATCTCGGTCAAGATCTGGTGAAAGCGCCGCGTAAAGTTGGCCGCGCCCCACACCCCGCTCGCCACGCGCTCGGGCCCGATCACGTACGGCTCTGTCGCCAGGTCGCTCGGCGCGCTGGCCAACGCGATCTGGACCGGCCCCTCGGCGGTGACCTCGTACCGGATGCCGGCAGGCAGATAGACAGAATGAGGCTTGCCCGCCAGGACGTTGGGCCGCCCGCCGACCTTTTCAAAGCAGAAGCCGGCTGCCTCGAAGGTGGCCTTGCCGCCCAGGATCACGGCCAGCACCTCGCGGTCGCCGGTCTCGGCCGCGTGGTGCCCGCCGGCAGGTAACACCAGGAGCTGAAAGTCGAGCAGGCCACACGGGTTGTGCGGCAACCGGTTCAGCCCCGGACCACTTGTCACGGATGCAAAATAGTTCATCATACCCTCCATTTCCCCCTTCTGGTCACTCTCCGTGTATCATCTCAATAAAGGGGGGGGATTGGGGTGTGTGCGGTGCCCGCCCACACCCCAACTCCCGGCTTTTTGAGATAATACCTCTCCGTGTATCGCCATGTCACAGCCTAATGGGTCTGATCCAGGTACCGCGACCACCCATCTCGCACGTAACGGCGCTGGATCGCCTTTAGCTCTTCCATCGCCTGCTGCGTTTGATCGAGCAGGAACGCGTTCTCGATCGAGTTGGCCAGTTGGTTGGCCATGGTCTGAAAGATACTCACATCCTCCTGGCGAAACGCCATCGCCACAGCCGACTGGATGGTGAGCGCACCGATAGACCGGCCGTGGCTCACCAGTGGCAGCGCCAGCTCGGACCGCGTGTCGGGCAGCAGCGTGTTGGCAAAATGCGCCTCTTCCAGGCTCACGTCGGGCGCGACGCGCGGCTCGCCGGTGGCGATACACTGCCCCACCATCGACTTGCCTCCCACCTGGAGCCTGTGTCGGCGCCTTAGCATCTCCTGGCCCGCGCTGCCGGTGCCTGCCCGGAGCGATGCCCACTCGCCCTGGGCCGCGGTCGCCCCGTCGATTTCGTCCAGCAGGAACAGGCCCACGTAATAGAGGCCGAACCGGTCGCGGATCAGATCCACCACTTGCTGGATCAACTGCCGTGGATCGAGGATGCTGCTTGCCGCGTGTGAAACCTCGGCTGCGGTTTGCAGCTCGAGAGCGCGCCGCTGGAGATCCTGCTCGGCCTGGTGGCGCTCCTGAAGCAGGAGCGCGCCCTGTAATGCGCTAGAGATCTGGCTGCGCAGTGCTTCGTACACGCTCCCGTCGCGCACCCCGGCATCGAACAGCACCAGCCCCAGTTGATCCTGCCCAAAGTAGAGAGGCTCGACGACCAGGCTGAAAGGGTCCTCTTCCGGCAGCACCCCGTCGGGTAGCAAGCGGCGCGGTGGGAAGCGGGAGTGCTCCACGTCGAGCTCGGTGCGCCCCCTCTCGTCCCAGGCCAGCACCAGGCGTGCCTGCTCCGTGGGTGCGCCTCGGTCCTCGTACAACGACAGGTAGCAGCGCCCGATACCAAGGCTGGGCAAGCCGTCGATCAGCGCCCCGGTCAGGTTCTCAACGTCGAAGGAGCTGATGAGCGCCTGGCCGATCGCCTGCATCACCTCGGCCCGGCGTTCCGCGCGCAGTGCCTGCTGCACCCGCGCCCGTTCCGCCGCCTCGCCGATCAGGACGCGCGCCTGTTGCCACACGCTCTCGGCGCGTGCTGCCACCTCTCCCGCCGGCAGTTGGTCAAGCAGGTGGTAGCGCAGTACGGAAATCAAGCCCTGCCAGTCCATCACCTCGTGCCCCCCCCCAATGGCCAGGCGCAGGCACTCGTTGAGGGCCGGCAAGAATGCGCCATCAGAAGCACCTGACGCATCGGCCACCAACAGATCGATCAGGTGCTCCCCCCCACCACAGGCATTCACGTCCGCCCCAACTGCCGCAGCCATCGCCGCCACGATCTGGGCGCGCCGCTCGCTCAGGGCATTGCCCGTGCCCGCCGGTACCTTTCCGGCCGCCACCACGTTCGGCGACATGCAGCCACACGACTGGCGCACTAGCAATTGGCTTGGCAAAAACAGATGCTCCGGCACCTGCTCGCCGCGCAGCATTGCCAGCAGCATCTCGGTGGCCTGACGCCCCTGCTCGTAGAATGGCAGAGCCACCGTGGTCAGCGGCGGTGTGCTCGCCCTGCCTTCCAGGTCGTCGTTAAAGCCAACCACCGCGACGTCGCGTGGCACAAGCAGGCCGCGGGCCTGGTAGGCGTCGATCACGCGCAGCGCCATGCGATCATTGACCGCCACAATGGCCTCGAAATCAGCGGGCGCGGTCAGCCCACGCTCATCCAGCAGCACGTCGAGGGCCAGGCCGTTCCAATCGACCGGAGGCAGGATCAATGCCGGGTTGAGCGGCAGCCCACGCGCCATGAGCACGTCGACGTACGCCTGGTATCGCTTCTCGGCCGAAGGGTGGCCTTCTGGCCCGCGTAAAAAGGCAATGCGCCGCAGGTGATGCACGTCGACGAGGTGCGCGATCGCATCAGCCATGCCCTGGTAGTCGTCCTGTGACGCGGCGGGAATACCCTCCAGCATCTGTCGCAGGCTAACGGCCGGCAGCCCAAGGTGGCGATCATAGTAGGCATGAAAGTCACCCCGTCCAGCAAAATCCTCGCGAACGATGTTGCCCAACACAACCCCATCCACGAGATCCCTGTCGAGCAGATCGTACAGAACGTTGCGCGGACCGCCTGGCCCGGGGTCACCCCAGTAGGAGCCTGGCAGGCACAGCAGGTTGGCCCCCTGCTCGCGCGCGACATCCATGACGCCTAGCCAGCGCGCCTGCCCAATGCTGCTCGCGATGCTGGGTGCCAGGTACACGAGCGTGAGCCGCCGCGCGCCGGGGTCCGCGTGCCATTTCTTTCCGGTCGACATCTGCTGACTACCTTTCTACGCGGCGTCCTGGCCAAAAACCAGGCGGCTGATCAGGCCCTCACCCATCCCTTCCACGGCCACAGGCACACGCTCGCGACACAGGCTTACGCCCTCCACCTCCGCCAGGAATACCTCGCACAGCACGTAGGCGATGCAGCCCGGCTCAAGATGCCCACCAAAGGCCCCATCGGGCGTGGAGAGCGCCACGTGGATGTGCGGCTCTCCGTCTACCACCAGGCCGTTCATCGCCAGAATTTCGATGCCGCCATAGCCTCGCCCAAACGCATTGTCCGTCGGGATCCGGTTGTGGGTCACCCAGTGGAGATGGTACGCAGCCAGGGTGCCATAGCCCCCCAGGACCACCGCCTGCCGGATGTGTGCCTCGCGCAGAAACGCCTGGATCGAGTGGAGTGTATCCTCCCCCGGGTCTACCCTGAGAATGTGAATGCGGCTCAGGCTCATCGTTGCATGTTCCATCAGTGCGTTTTCCTCTCCACGGTCAGGTTGCTGACGTTCAGACAGCGGACATTCGAGCAGTAAAACTCGGGCTCTTGACGCACAGCGCCAGTCACATCGCGCAGGGCCAGGTCCACTACATCCTGGCAGCGGATGCCTTCGACAGCATGCAGGCACAGGTTTTCCAGGGAGACGAGCTCGATAGGCCGCTCGGGCAGCCCGCGAATAGAGATGGCCGTGCCCGCGCCGGTGCACACCACATCCCTGACGCGGATGTTCCGAAAGGTGGGCGGCGCATCGGAAGACGACACGGCAGTGGACGACTCGTAGAACATGCTCAGGACGATGGCCTCGCGGCGCAGGTTCGACATCTCGATCTTTTCGACCAAGACACGCTCGACCAACCCGCCGCGTCCACGCAGCGATTTGAGCCGGATACCCTGGTCGCCGCCGGTGACATGACAGTTAGAGACATGGACGTTGCGCACCCCGCCAGACATGCCACTGCCGATGGCGATGGCGCCGTGGCCCTCACTCATGGTGCAGTCGCGGATGATGATATTTTCGCAGGGCCTGCCCACGCGCCAGCCATCCTCGTTCATGCCCGAGTTAATGGCGATGCAATCATCGCCTGTGTGAAAGGCGCACCCCTCTACGAGCACGTTGCAGCACGAGTCTGGGTTGAGGCCATCCGTGTTCGGCCCTTCGCTCCGGACGGTCACGCCGCGCACGATCACGTCCGAGCAGTATACAGGATGGATGGTCCACATCGGGCCGTTGACAAACGTTACTCCTTCGACGAGCACGCCACGACAGCCGAATGGCTGGAAGAACTGGGGGCGCAGGGCTGCCTCTTCAGTGGCATATACCCGGTCCTCGACAGGCACCCCTGCCGCCTGGGCATGGTACAGGGCTGTGGCAGCCGGGCCCTGGCGCTGCTTCCAGTGCCACCAGGCCTCCCCCTGCCCATCCAGCGTCCCCTCGCCTACGACCGCGACATTGTCACAGTCGCGGGCATAGATCAGCGGCGAGTAGTTGATACACTCCACCCCCTCCCAGCGGGTCAACACGGGCGGATAGTCGGCCAGGCGCGTGCTGAAACGAACGAGCGCCCCTTTTTCCAGCAACAGGCGGACATGGCTGCGCAGATGGATCGGTCCCGTCAGCCAGGTGCCCGCGGGCACGACGACGGTGCCGCCACCGGCACGGTGGCAGGCCTCAATGGCCCGGGCAAAGGCGAGCGTGTCAAGCGCGGCGCCGTCTCCGGCGCCCCCGTAGGCACGCAGGTCAAAGGTGCGCGGGGCAAAGGCAGGCACGTGTAACTGCGCCACGTCAAAGGGCGGCAGCCACCCACCACCTGGCTGCTCACCCAGGCTCATGATGTGCATACAGCCTCTCTAGCGTGCCGACAGGCACCACCGCACGCAAGTCACCCGCACACGCGAGCTGCTCGATCTCGGTACTGGCGAGGATAAAAGCACCGACGCCCTTGAATTCGTTGGACACAACCCTCTCTCCGACGTAATACTCGAATGAACCGTCACGATACGGCTTGCCCCCCAGCCCAGCCACGGCGCAGGTACCGTGCACACTCACCAGGCCGGCGCCGTCGATGGTGATGAACCGATCCAGGATGCCGGCATAACCCCTCCAGGCCACGTCCAGGGCGGTGCGGTCAAGGTAGCCGAGACGCACCCCTTTGGCCAGGGCGTAGACAAACATGCACGACGCCGAGGCTTCCAGGTAGTTGCCGTGCCTATCGCCTTGGTCCAATACCTGGTACCAGGTACCCGTGATCGGGTCCTGGACAGCCATGATGCGCGTGGCAAGAACCCGAAAGATAGACATTACCTGCTCGCGCCCTGCATGGTCGAGAGGCAAGTGATCGAGCACGTCGGCCAGGGCCATAGCATACCAGCCCACCGCCCGCCCCCAGAAGCAGGGTGAGCAGCCGGTTTGGGGATCAGCCCAGGCCTGGCTCTTGCTCTCGTCCCACCCATGGTAGAGCAGCCCTGTGTGGGGATCGCGCATAACCTGCTCGGCGAGGACGATGTGGCGCACCACGTCGTCGTAGGCGGCCGGCTCGCCGAATGCGGTGCCATACTCGGCGTAGAAGGGCGAGGCCATATAGACGCCGTCCAACCACACCTGGTGTGGGTAGATCTGCTTGTGCCACCACGCCCCGCCGGCCGTGCGCGGCTGGGTAGTGAGCTGGTCGCGGAGAAGACGGGCCGCCTTCCGATAGCGCTCGTCCCCTGTCTCGTGATAGAGGGCAAAAAGCACCTTGCCCTCGTTGATCTGGTCGAGGTTATAGTCGTCCAGCCGGTAGGTGCGGATCTCGCCCTCGGGCGTCACCAGGCTGTCGACATTCGCCTTGATATAGTCAAAATAGCGCCTGTCTCCCGTGGCCAGCCACACCTGGCGTATGGCGAGCAGCACCACGCCCGGCTCATAGTGCCAGCGCCGCGCCAGGAGCGGGTGCCGCGCCATCACCGTCTCGGCCGTGCGCACCGACCAGGGGGTTTCGACCACGTCCGTGCTGGCCACTGCCATCATCTCGCTCCCACCTCGGTCAAGTTACCCACTCCCGCCTCGGTTAGTCGTGTCACCGCCAATCTCCCACTCCCCAAAAATCCGGGACCGTACCTGCCGGCTGTACAGGATCGCCAAGTAGCTGGCAGGCGTAGGCTCTGCTCAGCCTTGCACTTGTGTGCGTCATCTCATCCTTCCCGAGCCTGTGCTGTCCGCAGAAAGATATCCCTGGGGCCGCCGCCACTCATTCATAGACGATGCCGGCCAACGACAGTTCGTCGGCACGGTGACAGGCGACCCAATGATCCGCGCTCAGCTCGCGCCACACAGGCACCTGCTGCGAGCAGAGATCGAGAGTATATTGGCAGCGCGGGTGAAACTTGCAGCCGGCGGGCGGGTTGGCCGGGCTCGGCACGTCGCCTTGCAGAACAATGCGATGTTTGGGCGCGTCGGGGTCGGTGCGTGGCACGGCCGACAGGAGCGCCTCGGTGTAGGGGTGCAGCGGGTTGCAGTACAGCTCTTCCGCGCGGGCCAACTCGACCAGGTTGCCCAGGTACATGACCGCCACGCGGTCGCTGATGTGCTCGACGACGGACAGATCGTGGGCGATAAAGAGGTAGGTCAGCCCGAACTCTTTTTGCAGATCCTCGAGCAGGTTGAGTGTCTGGGCCTGAATCGAGACGTCAAGCGCCGACACAGGCTCGTCGCACACGATGAGCTTGGGGCGCAGGGCGAGTGCACGCGCGATGCCGATCCGCTGCCGCTGCCCGCCGCTAAAGGCATACGGATAACGGTTCATGTGCTGGGCGCGCAGCCCCACTGCCTCCAGCAGCTCGCGCACCTGCACCTTGAGATCGCCCCCACGACCCAGTCCATTGACCACGAGCGGCTCGCTGATGATATCCATCACGGTCATGCGTGGGTTGAGCGACGAGAATGGGTCCTGGAAAATGATCTGCATCTGCCGGCGGATCGGCCCCAGCTCTTTCCTCGAGAGGGATAGGACATCGACCATGTCGCCGTTGGCACGAAATAGCACGCTCCCGGCTGTGGGCTCGTGTGCGCGCAGGATGCAGCGCCCGGTCGTCGTCTTGCCGCAGCCCGATTCACCCACCAGGCCCAGTGTCTCGCCCTCCCGGATGAAAAAGCTGACGCCATCCACCGCGCGGACGTGGCCCACGACGTGACGCAAAAAGCCGCGATGGATCGGAAAGTGCATCTTTAGGTCCGTCACTTCCAGGAGTACCTTTTCTTCCATTTGTCACTCCTCGTACAGCGTGCAGCGCACCAGGTGGCGGGGCTCGACAGGCAGGAGAGGCACCTCCTCGCGGCATGACGCGCGCTTTTTCGCCGGGCAGCGCGGGGCAAAGGCACACCCGGCGGGGATCGAGTAGGGATCGGGCACGCTGCCCGGGATCGGCGTCAGGCGCGCCTTGACGCGCCGGCCCAGGTGGGGAATGGAGCGCATCAGGCCGACAGTGTAGGGATGGAGTGGACGGCGAAAGATGGTACGCAGGTCGCCCATCTCGACGATCTTGCCCATGTACATCACCGCCACGCGACTGCACATCTCGGCCACGACGCCCAGGTTGTGAGTGATCATCAGGATGGCCATCCCCAACTCGTCCTGCAGGCCCTTCATCAACTCCAGGATCTGGTTCTGGATCGTGACGTCGAGCGCGGTGGTGGGCTCATCGGCAATGAGCAACGCCGGGTTGCACGACAGCGCCATGGCGATCATGGCCCGCTGGCGCATGCCCCCAGAGAATTGGTGGGGATACTCGCCAAAACGCTGTTCGGGCAGGGCGATGCCCACCGCCTCCAGCATCTTGATCGACCGCTCGCGGGCCTCCTCCTTGGTAACGGACTGGTGGAGGAGGATCGTTTCGGCGATCTGGCTGCCCACCGTGTGAACGGGCGACAGAGAGGTCAGCGGCTCCTGAAAGATCATGGCCACCTCGTTGCCGCGGATGCTCCGGATCTCGCTCCCGTTCGGATCGACGCGCGCCAGGTCGATGGGCGGCTCGCCGGTGCCACGATCGAACAGGATCTTGCCCTCAACAATCCGGCTCGTTTTCGGCAGCAGGCGCAGCATGGAAAAGGCGGTCACGCTCTTGCCACACCCCGACTCGCCCACCAGCCCGAGGCTCTCGCCCGGCACGATGTCCAACGACACGCCGTCCACCGCCCGGACCGTGCCGTCGAGCGTGTCGAAATAGGTCTTGAGATCCTCGATGCGAACGATGTAGGGCCGTTCGTCTCTTGTCATGTCACACACTCACACAGTGTACGGATCGACGGCGTCGCGCAAGCCGTCGCCCAGGTAGCTGAAGGCCAGGATGGCGAGGGCCACGGCGATGGCGGGCGTGAACACCCACGGATAGAGCGCCAGCGACTGGTAATTCTGCGATTCCTGGATCAGCACGCCCCAGCTCGTCGCCGGCGGCCGCAGCCCCAGCCCCAGGTAGCTCAGCGCCGTCTCGGCCAGGATCATGGATGGCATGGCCAGGGTGGATACGACAATGATCTGGCCCATAGTCGCCGGCACCAGGTGACGAAAGACGATCCAGCGATCGCTGGCCCCTGCCAGCCGCGAGGCGAGGACGTAATCCTGCCCGCGCAGCGCGAGCACCTGGCCGCGCAGTTGCCGCGCCAGCCAGGTCCACTGGAAGAGAGAAAGGATAACGCTGATGGCAAAGTAGGTCTGGGTGATCGACCAGGTGAGGGGAATGGCCGCCGAGAGCGCCATCCACATCGGGATATTCGGGAAAGCACGGATCAGCTCGATGAGGCGTTGGATGATCTCGTCCACCCAACCGCCATAATAGCCCGACACGACGCCCAGCACCGTGCCCAGGATCAGGCTCATAATGACGCCCACCAGGCCGATGGTCAGCGAGATGCGGCTGCCGTACAGAATGCGCGAGAACATGTCACGTCCCTGGCGGTCGGTGCCCAGCAGCGAGACGGGCATTCCCCCCTCGCCGACAAAGAGGTGCACATCTGTCGACAAGAGGCCCAGGATCTTGTATGGCTCGCCATGCGCCAGAAACTGGATCACGGTCTTGGCGCCAGTCGCCGTGTAGCGCTTGCGCAGGTTCTCGTCGAACATTGCCTCGTATTCGTAGACGAATGGCTGGAGCTTGCCGTCGTTAAAGAGGTGGACGACCTGGGGCTGCATATAGATGTGCTGGGTAAAACGCGTGGTTTCAGTGTAGGGAGCGATAAAACCGGCCAAAATGGCAGCCAGGTAGAAGAAGAGGATGACAGCCCCCCCAACGACGGCAACCCGGTTGCGGATAAACTTGCGCCAGATCAGGTGCCACTGCGAGGCGCCATAGATCGCTTCCAGCGACTTGACCCCCTTCTTTTCGGCTGCCCGCTCTTCATCCAGGTCGAGTACACCGCTCACACCTTCATACAGGGTAAACAGTTCCTCCGACCGAATGACCATGTCTTTCATCGATTCCCTTCCTTTAGTTGTAGACAATCCTTGGATCGACCACGGCCAGAACCACGTCGGCGAGCAGGTTCGACAGCATAAGCATCACAACCATGAGCAACAAAATCGTCCCGGACAGGTAGGCATCTTGCGTCAGCAGCGCGTGCAGGTAGATCGGCCCCAGCGTGGGCAGCATCATGACAATGCCGACCAGCGACGACTGGTTGATCACCTTTGGGATCTCGAGCGCCATGATGCTGATCAGGGGGTTGATGGCCAGGCGCACCGCGTACTTGTTGATCACCTTGCGCTCGGCGAGCCCCTTGGCCCGCGCTGTCACGATGTGCTGCTGCCCCAGCACGTCGAGCATGTTGCTGCGCATGATCCGTTGGAGCTGGGCAGTGCTCGACAGGCCGAGGACAAACACCGCAGGCACCAGGTGAATGAGATAGTCCTTCACCTTGGTCAGGCTGAGGGGGGCATTCTGCATTTCTCGCGACGTCAGCCCGCCGGCGTCGACGTGCAACACGACAATGGCCAGAAACATCCACACCAGCGCGACGAGGAACCCGGGCAGGCATAGGCCCAAAAAGCCGATGGCAGATAACGCGTGATCGCCGATAGAGTATTGATGCGTAGCCGAATAGATGCCAATGGGCAGTGAAACCGCGACCATAAAGATCAACGAGAGGAACCCGATATAGAGTGTAAACGCGAGCTTGCTCGCAACCACATCCCACACCGGGGCGTTGTACGCCAGCGACCAGCCAAAGTCGAGCTTGGGCCAGCCGCGAACCCAACGCCAATACTGGACGTGCAGCGGCTGATCCAGGCCATAGATCTCTTGCAGTTTCTGGATGATCTCTTTGTTCTGACCGCCGCCGGTGGCTGCCACCTCTGCCTGGAGCGTCGTGAAAAAGTCGCCGGGTGGCAATTGGATAATAATAAACGTGACGATAGAGATAAGAACCAGGGTTGGAATCATGGCCAACAGGCGTCTCAGAATGTAGGTCAGCATCGCGTGCTCCTCTCTCCGCTGGCGAACGTGCTGCAGCCGCCGCAAAGGGTTGACACCATCGGACAGGCGGGGGCCTGCGCCTGCAGGCCCCCGCCACGTTCTCGTCTAGTGTGGATCCATCCAGTAGTGGGCCGGATCCTGTGTGCCAGGCGTCATGATCAGCCAGTCGGAGGTGTGGTTTTCAGCCACGTTGTGGAAATAGTTCTTGACCACAACCGGGCCGGGCGACCCACCACAGGTCTGGATGACGCTCAGTGAAGTGGTGGTGGTGCGCACGATCTCTTTGGCGATCTTGAGCTGCTCGTCGGGATCGACCGTCTGGCGGTAGTCGTCGTACAGGTCCATCAACGCCTTCAGCTCAGCATTCGGCGCCTCACCCTCTTTGCCGGAAGTCTTGTACCAGATGCCATAGGCGGGAGCCATCCACGAGCGCTCGTCAAAGGGGAACTGGTAGATGGGGTCGATCATGGGCACCAGGCCACGGTCGGTGGTCCACACGGCGATCATGACCTCGTTGGCGCACGCCTTGGGCCAGTAGACGTCGCGGCTCATCGTCTCCACGCGCGTGTCGAGGCCCACGGCCCGCCACCACTCGGCCGCCAGCTCGACGCCGTCGTACTGCGAGCCGGAGGTGTAGGACGTCTCGATGACGAGCTGGAGCGGCGAGCCGTCGGCAAAGGTGCGCTTACCGTCGGCACCCATCGGCAGCCCGATCTCGTCGAGGAGCGAGTTGGCCAGCGCCGGGTCGTACTCGCCATAGATGTTGGCGATGTCAGGCTGGTAGAGGGCCGAGTTCTTGACGACGCTGATCGTCTGGGGCGTCGCCTGGCCGAGGAAGAGGATGTCGTTGATCGTGTCGCGGTCGATGGCCTGCGACAGCGCCTGGCGGAACTTGAAGTTCTGCAGCAGCTCGCGGTACGCGGGATCGGGGTAGCTCTGGTTGGGGAAGAAGGTCAAGCCGGAGGCCTGGGCCTGTGGCCAGAGCAGCATGTGATAGTCGCCGACTTCGGCCTGCTCCTGGTAGACGGGGTACTTGGCCAGCTCGATGCCGCGGTGCTGCATGTCGATCTTGCCGCCCAGGGCCAGGGTATTGATGGCCGTGTTGTCTTCGACCAGGTAGAAATAGACCTCGTCGATATAGGGCAACTGCTGCCCCTCCACGTCCACCTGCCAGTAGTAGGGGTTGCGCCTGGCGATCATGTGATCCGCACCCGTCTCCCACTCGGCGATGCGCCACGCGGTCATGGCCGGGCGCTCCGGGTTGTACTCCCACGCCTTGGCCTCAAAATCCTCGTACGTAGCGCTCGTGTTGTACTTGGGGTGGAACTGCTCCAGGTAGTGCCTGGGGGCAAAGAAGCCAAAGCGCTCAAAGCCGAGCGGCCACTGGTTGCCGTGGAAGGCGAGGCCCACCGTCTCGGCCAGGCCGTTCGGGCCGGCAAACTTGAGCACGATGGTCGTGTCGTCCACCTTCTCGAGCTCCATCGGCTGGCCGTCGACCACCCATTCGGCGTGCGGGGCGGCCGTGATCTCGGAGTCGTTCTCAATGTCCTCCCACCAGAAGATGATGTCATCCACCGTGAACGGCTGGCCGTCCGACCACTTGAGCCCCTCGCGCAGGTAGAGGGTCAGCTCCGTGCCGTCGGCCGACCACTCCCACTTTTCCGCCAGGCCGGGCTGGACTCCGTCCTTTGGATCGCGCGGCCAGCGCAGCATGGGCTCATAGACGATGCGCCCAAAGCAGTGAAAGTCGTTGATGCCGCGCCAGCCACGATACCACGTCCCGCCATACTGGCCCACCGAGTTGACGGGCAGGACGACGCGCGGATTCTCCGGCAGGCGCTCCTCGACAGGCGGCAGATCGCCACTGGCCACCAGCTCGGCCAGCATCGGGGCCTCCGTGTACTTGGAGGGCAGTTCAGGGGTCACCTCGACGACGACCTCTTTTTCCACCACTTCGGTGACGACCTTTTCCACCTCGACCTCGACCGTCTCGATGACGGTCTTTTCCACCTCGACGGTCTGGATCACGGTTTGGGGTGCCGGCGTGGTGCCACAGGCCGCGAGCAGGGCCGACAGCATCAGGATGACGGCCATGGCGAGGTGCCATACACTTCTTGGCTTTGTCTCGAACATTTTCTTCCTCCTCGTGTTTGTTTGATCGTTCACAAAATCTCGGCTACAATCGTCTCTATACTGGCTTCTTTCTTCTCTCTCCTTTCTCGTCTTCCGGCGCCTATGGCGCGCTGGCACGCGGCAGGTGGTGAGGCTCGGGGTGACCATGACTGCCATTCGTCGCTCCGCACCTTCCCGTGACCGGTCCCGTCAGCGCTCACGTTAGCGCTCACAGGACTCCTCAGAAAAAAAAGCCTGTACACGCACAGGCCGTCAAGAGTCCGTTGACATACTCCAGTATAACACAGACGCCTTGGACTTGGACGCGCAAGGCTTGGATAAAACCGTCATGGCGGGGTGAAGAAGCAGTATCATCTCAATAAAGGGGGGAAGTGGGGATGTGTGCGGTGCCCGCACACACCCCCACCCCCGATTGTTGAGCAGATACAAGAAGCGTTGCACAAAGTGCAGAGAGGCGCAGATGGGGCTATTCAGCTTGCTGCCGGTAGGCAGTCGGCGATTGGCCTGTTACCCTGCGAAACACACGGCTAAAGTAGGCAGGATCATGAAAGCCGACGCAGCGGGCGACCGTGGTGATGTCGTCGTTCGTGTGGCGCAGCCGATCCATGGCTTGCACGATCCGGTAGCGGTTCAAATAATCCCAGGGCGAAATGCCGAGCTCCTGGCGAAACACCCGGCTGAAATAGTCCTCGCTGACGTCGATCGCGTCGGCCATCTCCCAGCGCGACAGGGGCCGGCCATAGTTCTGCTGCAAGTAGGCCACGGCGCGCTTGACCAATGCGCTCGTGTGGGCCGGCAGCGTCTCGGTGCCAAACAAGATCCGGTGGAGCGTCGCCAGCGTTTCGTCCTCTGTCAAAATGCCCTTACTCTGCAAGGTAACGAGTGCGTGCCGCTCGATACGCTTGAGGTCGTCGAGGGTCAGCACCCGGTTGCTCAGGATCAGGACCGGCACGCGCCGCGTGGTCTCGTTGGCGCGCATCCAATCGAGCACGTCAAAGCCATCCATCTCGGGCATCATCAGATCGAGGATGACCAGGCTCGGCCTCTCCTCACCCAGGCACGCCAGGGCGGCCGCGCCGTTCGCCGCCGTGCGGATGCGATAGCCAGGGCACGCCCTGGCCACCACCTGCTGGTAAAAATCGAGGATCTGGGGATCGTCGTCCACGATGAGCACCGGGCCGGCATCGGCCGCAGGACAGATCCTGCTGATGGCATCCATCAGCGTGCCACCGTCCGCCGACTTGAGGACAAAGTCGGTCAGGCCGATGCTCAGATGCGCCTCCTGGCCCGATTCCTGCCCGTACAGGAGAAAGGGAGCCAGCGACAGCCGGGGATGGTTCCTCATGCGCCGGATAATGTGCCAATCACCCGGCGTGGCATTGGCCAGATCCCAGGCGATGGCCGCCGGCTCTGTCCGCTGCATCACCGCTTCCAGGTCGTCGCTTGCCTCCAGCCTGTGCACGGCCCATCCCTGGCGCTGGCTGAATTCGACGATCTCGGCCGGCGGCTGCTCGTGCACCGAGATCAGGAGCAGGACCGGCTGCCCCCCGCCGCCGACATCAGGCGGGTGATCGCTCAACGTAGGCAGCGGCAAATAGACGTGAAAGCTGCTGCCCTGACCCAACCGGCTTTCCAGCTTCATAAAGCCACCGTGCAAGGCCACCAGGCGGCGCGCGATCGACAGGCCAAGCCCTGCGCCCTCCAGCCTGTGGTTCACGTGGCCGCCGGTGACAAAAGGCTCAAAGATCCGCTCTTGCATGTCGAGCGGAATCCCGGGGCCCGTATCTTGTACCCAGATGCGCAGGTGCGCGGGTGTCACCTGCGCCCCCAGGACAACTTCGCCCTGTTCGACGAACCGGGCGGCGTTCCCCAACAGGTTGAGCAGGATCTGGCGCAGCCGGACAGGGTCGGCATGAATGGTGGGCAACCTGTCGGGCAGGCGCAGGTGCCAGGTCACATTGCTGCGTGATCCAGTCGCCGCCACACTGTCAAAGACATCCTCCAGCAGTGGGCCAGGGTCCAAAAACTCCAGGTAGATGTCGAGCTCGCCGATCTCGGCGCGCGATAGGTCCAGCAGGTCGTTGATGACCCGGAGCTGGTGTTGAGCGCTGTCGTGAATGTGTACTAGGTCCTTCCTCAACTCGGCTTGTGCAGGCGCGTTCAATGCCTCCTGGGCACAACTGATGATCACGTTGAGGGGCGTGCGTAGCTCATGGCTGACGTTGGCCAGCAGGCGTGTTTTGAGGCGATCGGCTTTTTCGGCGACGGCTCGTGCCGTGCGTGCCTGGTCGAACAGCAGCGCACCTTTCAAAGAACTGCTGATCTGCCCGCGCAGCACCTCGTAAATGGTGCCATCGCGCGGGCCGACGCCAAACAGGACGAAGCCGAGCCGCTCTTCGCGGAAATAGAGCGGCTCAACAACCCAACTGCACGGCCTGTCAGCCTTATGAGCGTGCAAAATGCCCCCAGGGGTGAGTTGCATGGAAGGGAAGAGACTCTCGTCCGGCTGCCACTCGATGCGCCCTCGCTCGTCACAGCCCAAGATCAAGCGCGACGTACCGGTCGGGTCGTGCACACCAGGGTCGCCCTCCCGGGCGCCCTGGTAGAGAGATAGGTAGCAGCAGTCGATTTCCAACCGCGGCAGTTGACGAACCAGCACGTCGGCCAGCTCTGCCACATCGAACGTGGTGACCAACGACTGGCTGACCTGGCGCAAGATAGCAGCCCGGTGATCGCGCTGCACCATCTGGTGTCCCCTGGCCCGCTGCGTCGCCTCTGCCACCAGCACCCGCGCCTGGCCCCACAGATCCTCAGCCCGTCGCAGCGCCCCGCCGCCGCCCAAGCAAGGGACTAGACAGCGGCGCATGGCAGACAGGACATTTTGCAGACTCTGCACCTGCCCGCGGGCCACCACGATCTGGCCCACCACGTGATCCAGCGCTTGCAGAAAAGCACCCTCGGCCGGGGCCGGGGCCGGGGCCGTCACCTCGGCCACGAAAGGATCAAACAGCATCGCCGCCAGGCCCGACGGCGCCATATCGGCCCGAGCCTCTGCGGCCAGCATCATGGCTTCGATCGTCATTTCGCGCCGGGCAGCGAGGGCATCGGCCAGCGGCCCGCAGGGGGAGCCGGGGGCTTGATCATGGCACTCGCCCGCAACCACCTGGACCACGGCGGGCAGGACACAGCCACACGATTGGCGCACGCGCAAACTGGCAGGCAGAACAACACGCTCCGGCACCCTGTCACCGTTCAACAGGTCGAGCAGCATCTCGACAGCCCTGCGCCCCTGCTCGTAGAAGGGCAGCCTCACCGACGTCAGCGGCGGCGTGACAAAGCGGCTCTCGAGCACGTCATTGAACCCAACCAGCGCGACCATGTCGGGGACCTTGATCCCCCGCGCTTGCAGTTCTGTCAGGGCCCCGAGCGCGGGCAGGTCACTGACCGTCACGATGGCGTCCAGATCCAGCGCCGGGCGTAGCCCTCGCCCGTCGAGGAGCAGGCGAATGCCCTCGACACCCGCCGCCAGGCCAAATTCGGCCGCGGCGGTGACCATGTTCGGGTCGAATGGAATGCCGTGCTCCTCCAGCGCCGTGGCGTAGGCCCGGTATCGCTCCTGGGCATGATAATGGCCCTCGGGTCCACGAATAAAGGCCAGGCGCCGGTAGCCGTGCACCTGGATCAGGTGGGCGATCAGGTCAAACATGCCCTGGTAGCTATCAATCGACACGGAAGGGCAGCCCTCGACTGGCAGGGTGATGCTGACGACAGGCAGCGGATGGTAGCGGCGGTGAAAAAGCACGACTTGATCGCGATCGAGCGCTCCACACAGCGAAGAAGCCCAACTGATGATGCCATCGAGGGCGCGCGTGTCGACCAGGTCGTAGACGCTATTGGCCGCCGAGGGTGGAAGTAGCGGGCCAGGCAGGGCCGCCCCCACGTAGGAGATCAGGTTGGCCCCCAGCTCCTGTGCCGCATCACCCACGCCGGACCAGAGCGCCTCGCCGACCGCGTCGTCGATGTGGGGCGTCAGGTAGGCAATCGTCGGGCGCGGGCTACCTGGTCCGGCCTGGAGAACGGCCGGAGCTGGCATGGCATGAGCGTCTTTCATAGCCGAAGCTTCGCTTTCCACCCCACGCCCCATCCTCGGGCGCGGCCACACAATGAGACTACCTGGTGTCTCATCTCAATGACTTGGGGGGTGTAGGGCGGATTGGCAATCCGCCCTGCATCCCGCCCCGGCTTTTTGAGATGAGACTACCTGGTGATCGCAAGTATAACACAAGAGGTGGGCAGCGTCAAGACAAGCCCAAAGGGGGCATACGGCTGCTGCAAAGTCAAGACTTCCGATGTTTCCACCATGATTACAGATCCACATGCTGTCAGGTTCTGCTTAACGAAACATCGGAAGTCTTTCGTGCGGGAGAGCCGGGGCGGAGTGGGGAAATTCGTACAAAAACCTATTGACAAGCGGCCCAAGATGTGATATAATATTTTTTGGGAGCGCTCCCATCACCGACGCCAACACCGGCCCCAACCACTTCACGGAGGAGCGTTTCAGGGAGCGCTTTGAGAGCGCTCCCAGGCAACAAAAAGGGGGAAGAGTCGTTCCTTATGGCGCTCACACTCGAAGAGGTTGCCCAAAAAGCCGGCGTCTCGCGCTCCACCGTCTCGCGGGTGGTGAACGAACATCCCAACGTCCGCGACCAAGTCCGTGAGCGAGTATGGCAGATCATCCACGACACGGGCTACCAACCCCACGCCGCCGCCCGCAGCCTGGTCACACGCCGCACGCGCATCATCGCGGTCATTATTCCCGAGTCGGTCAACACCCTATTAGGCACCCCCTTCTTTTCCCGATTTCTCACTGGCATCACCCACATTTGCAACCTGCACGAATACAATCTGATGCTGTCGCTCTTTGACAGCCCAAAGGGCCAGCGCGAGATGTACCAGCGCGTGCTGGGCAGCGGCTACCTTGACGGTGTGATCGTCGCCTCGACGCCCATCGACGATCCACTCATCCCCCAACTGCTGGAGGACAAGGTGCCGTGGGTGCTCGCCGGGCGCCACCCGGACGAGCGCGTCAATTACGTCGACGTCGACAACGTGCTTGGTGCTCGTATGGCTGTCGAGCATCTCATTCGCCTGGGTCACAGGCGGATCGCCACGATCAGCGGCCCGCTCAACATGATCAGCGCCCAGGACCGTCTGCAGGGCTACAGGCAGGCGCTGGAGGCATACCGCATCCCGGTCGACCCAGCCTTGATCGTAGAGGGAGACTATAGCGAAGACGGCGGAGAGGTGGCCACAAAACGTCTGCTGCCCATCTCCCCCACCGCGATCTTTGCGGCCAGTGACAGCATGGCCAGCGGCGCGCTAAAGTCGATTCGAGAAGCAGGGCTGCGTGCGCCCGACGACATTGCCCTGGTAGGATTCGACGACATCGCACTCTCCACCTCTCTCGAACCGGCTCTGACCACCGTGCGCCAGCCGATCGAGGATCTGGGCTCAATGGCTGCTGACCTGCTGCTCAATATGCTCGAAAACCCACCTGGGGACAGGGCACCGGCGCACAAGATGATTTTGCCTGTCAAGCTCATCGTGCGCGCGTCGTGCGGCGCGCTGCGGTAATCGATGGGAACACGCAGGCGGCCGATGGCCGCGAAAAGCCGCCTGAGGAAAGGAAGGGAGGTGAGGCACGAAAGAGAAGAGAGTGCAAACGGTTCGTTCCCAGCTTGCACAGGCTGGCAAGCCCGTGCTATCTATTCAACCATGCTCAACCTAAGGAGGAGTGTTACCATGCACAGGAAAGTATTGGCAATCGTGAGCCTGTTGGCGGTCATCAGCCTGCTGGCTGCTTGCGGCCCCACGCCTGAGCCGATCGTCCAGACGGTCGAAGTCGAGAAAACGATCATCGAGACTGTCGAGGTCGAAAAGGAAGTGACCATCGTCGAGACCGTCGAGGTCGAAAAAGAGGTGACCATCATCGAGACCGTCGAGGTCGAGGTTGCGCCGGTGGTCGAGGAAGACCCCTACGCCCTGCCCCGCAACGAAACCATGTACTTCAATGGTCTACAGTGGGGTCCCGCGGCCTGCTGGAATCCATACTCTTCGAGCTGCAACAACCCGCTGGCCATCAACGAAGGCGACAGCGCCGGCTTTAGCATGTTCGAAGCCCCGTACATGTTCAACATGCTCGATGGTGGGCAGTATCCGCTGCTCGCCGATGGCCCCTACACCTGGAACGACGCGCACACCGAAATCACCTACAAGATCAAGGATGCCGCGATGTGGAGTGACGGCACCCCTGTGACCGCGGAGGACGCCGCCTACACCTGGGCCACCCACGTCAAGTACAATACCAATGCTGGCGCGGCCAACTCGGCGTACATCGACACGATCGAAGCCGTGGATGACAAGACGGTTGTGGTCAAGGCCAAGCTGAACGACGAGGGCAAGCCGGTCAATCCTCTGCTCGTCGAGGGTTTCTTGAGCAGCAACTATATCGTCCAGAAAGCGTGGACCCAGGTACTGGAAGAGCGCGTTGGTGACGACCCCGCCGCGTTCCAGGCGGATCCCGCCGAGGACGTCGTCTGGTCCGGGCCCTACTACAAGTTCTTTGCCGACGATCAGAAGACGGTCCTCGTTCGCGACGACAACTACTGGGGGCAGGATGCTTCCATGTGGGGCAAGCTGCCTGTGCCCAAGTACCTGGCGCACGTCGTCTACAAGGACAACGCGGCCGGTTCCGTGGCGTTCGCCAAGGGTGAGGTGGACGTCAGCCAGCAGTTCAACTCGAACATCCAGCTCCTGTGGGAGAACTATGGGCTGCCCATCTCCACCTACCTGCCCGACGCCCCGTATGGCATCGGCGCCAGCCTGCCCACCGCCTTCTACAACCTGAAATCCCCTGGGCTGGACCAGGTGGCGGTGCGCAAGGCCATCGCCATGGCGGTCGACTATCCCACCATCATCGCCAATGCCATGACCAACCAGTCGGCCACCTTTGACCAGGTTCCGCGCTCGCTCATGAACCCCACGCCGGGTGAGCAGGCCGTGTACGACCACGAGGCCGTAGCCGACCTGCAGTGGGCCGGCAACGACATTGAGGGCGCCAAGGCTCTCCTCGACGAGGCGGGCGTCATCGACACCGACGGCGACGGCTGGCGCGAGTACAATGGTCAGAAGCTGTCGTACGTCGCCACCTGCCCCAACGGCTGGTCCGACTGGCAGGCCGCGATCGAAGTGGTCGCTGCCGCCGGCAAAGAGATCGGCATCGAGATCACAACCAACTACCCCGAATGGTCCGTGTATCAGACCGTGGTCACCAAGTCGGATACCGACCTGCCCGAAGGCTATGACATCTTTATGATGTGGAGCGCCGGCGCCGGCCACTCTATGCCGTGGGGCCGCATCCGCAACCTGATCAGCTCCGAGTTTGTGGGGCAGGCGGTGAACTGGACCGGCAACTGGGGTCAGTACAGCAACCCTGAAGCGGATGCTCTGATCCAGGCCATCCCGAATGAATCCGATCCCGCCAAGCTGAAAGAGATGTACACCGAGTTGGTGCGGATCTACCTGAGCGACATCCCCTCCTTCACGCTCATGTACCGTCCTGATCTGTTCCACGCCGTGAACGAAACGGTCTGGACCGGCTTCCCACACCAGGAGGACGGCACCGAACCGCCGGTCCCGCCGATGGTTTGTATCAGAGGGTATAGTGTCGCCTGCCTCTACAACGTCGAGCTGGTGACCCCGTAGGCAATCGATCAATGACAACAGCCATGTTCCGCCCCGGGCGGAACATGGCTGTTGGTTATTATTGGGAGGAGGTGCCGGCTTGAAAGGATACATCAGGTATTTCGGCGGGAAGCTGGGCTGGTTCTTTGTCACGTTGGTCGCTGCATTCATCCTGAATTTCGCGCTGCCCCGCCTGATGCCGGGCGATCCTGTGGCAGCCATCCTGGCCCGGGTGGCCCAGGGGATGAGCGACGCGGCCGGGGTTCAAGCCATCTATGAGCAATACACCGAGTTGTTTGGCCTCAACCT
>JAFGIA010000294.1 GCA_016929795.1 Anaerolineae bacterium | reverse complement strand
GGTGCGCGCCGTGCTGGGAGCCGGCACGATCCGCACGCGCCTGCTCATCTCTTTCGTCGGTCTCGTCTTGATACCACTGATCGTGCTGGGCATCGCGGCGGTGGTCGGCGGCTTGAATAATGGCAGGCAGCAGGTGATCAATCAGCTCGAATCGGTAGCGATCCTGAAACAGGCCGCGCTCGAGACGTGGGTCGACGACCTGCACGCGGATCTGACGCTGGTGCTGGTCGGCGACGAGGTGATGCGCCGCGCATTGGTGCTGCTGGAGGGGCCGGGCGACCCGGCGACGAGAACATTGGCAGAGGGAGTGGTGCGCACGCGCTTTGATCAGACGATTTCGGCAACCGGGCGCTACCAGGAATTGCTGCTGCTCAACCTGGACGGGCGTGTGGTGGTGTCGACTGATGAGCTGCACGAGGGGAATGCGCGTGGAAGCCAGGTGTATTTCCGGCAAGGGCTGGAAGGAAAGGTTCTCCAGCCGCCCCGCTACTCGCCGACGACCATGTCCACGTCGGTATTTGTCGCCAGGCCAGTCCTGAATTACCAGGGCAGTGTACTTGGGGTGGTGGTGGGGCGCGCCAGCCTCGATAGGTTGAACGAGATTATGCTCGAGCGTGCCGGGCTGGGGCAGACGGGCCAGACCTACCTGGTTGGTGCCACGCATACCCTTTTGACCCCCAGCCGGATGGGGCGGTTGCACGTCGCCGTGTTCAGCGAGGGGATCGACGCATCTGTGGATGAGCAGATAAATGGGGCGGGCATGTATCGCGACAATGAAAGAGTAGCGGTGGTCGGCTCGTATCGCTGGCTCCCCGAGCTCCAGGTCGCCTTGATCGCCGAACAGGAGCAGGCGGAGGCCTTTCAAGCCGTGCTCATGAGACTGATCATTTTGAGTGGAGTTGCATTGCTGGCAGGGTCATTGGCGGTGGGCGCCTCGCTCTTGATCACACGCACGATTGCAACCCCCCTGACTGCACTCGCCCAGAGTGCGAGGCGCATCGCGACCGGGGATCTGCGCCAGGCTTCGGAGGAGAAACCCCTCTTTCAGGACAGGGATGACGAGGTGGGGGTGTTGGCGCGAGTGTTTCACAGCACGACAGAACGACTTCAGAGCCTGATCGGCGGGCTCGAAGATCGCGTGGCCGAGCGCACGCAGGAGCTGGCGCAGCGCTCTACCTACCTGGAGGCTGCCGCCGAGGTGAGCAGGGTGATAGCGTCGATCCTCGACGCGGATCTGCTGATCCGGCAGGTAGTCCAAGTGATTCATCGGGAGTTCAGCCTCCGCTACGTGGGCCTCTTTTTGCTTGACGATGCCGTGAGGACCGCGGATGCCGCGGCTGACGGGAATTGGGCTATCCTGCGCGCAGCGGCGGGTGAGGAGGGAGAGGCCACGCTGGAGCGGGGCCAAAGGCTGCGGATCGAGGTGACTCGGGTAGGGGCCGAGCCGGTGCTCGGCGATCCCAGGGGGGCCGAGGATACTCTGGTGGGGGCCGAGCTACCCGAAGCGCGCTCTGAGTCTAAGGTCGTGTTGTCCCTCCGTTCGCGCGGGCAGACGATCGGCGCCTTGTTGGTCCAATACGACGAGCCGGGGGCGTTCGACCAGAATACCCTGGTGGTGCTTCAGACAATGGCCGACCAGGTTGCGGTGGCGCTCGACAATGCGCGATTGTTCGCCGAGCGCCAGCAGGCAGTGGATATCGCGCAGCGTGCCTATGGCGAGCTGAGCCGTGAGGCGTGGATCGAGATTCTGCGTGTCCGCCCGGAGCTCGGTTTTCTGAGCGACAGGCACGGCGTGGGGCCGGCACGAACCGGACTGGGCGCCGAGGCCGAAATGGCGTTGCAATTGGGACAGACAATGCCGGGCGCGGGGGGGGAGGGCGACGGACGGCACGCCTTGGCCGTACCGATCCGCGTGCGCGGGCAGGTGGTTGGTGTGATCGACACCTACAAACCGGCCGAGGCAGGTGAGTGGACGGCGGAAGAGATAACGCTCCTGGAGCGGATCGCCGGTGAGCTGGACCCGGCGCTCGAAAGCGCACGCCTTTACCAGGACACACAGCGACGCGCCGCCCGCGAGCAGGCGATCCGCCATGTGACAGACAGAATGCGGCGCTCCGTAGAGATTGAGGCGATTCTGGAGAGCACGATCGTCGGGCTCGCCCGGGTGCTCGGTGCGCCACGCGTGTATGTACGGTTGGCGGGAGGCGAAGAGATGGAAGCCGTTCCCTCGCAGGGGGAGGATGGCGCGGGGGGGCCGGGCGCCGGCTTGGGTTCTGTGAGGGGTGGCAACGGGAGTGAGGTCGAGTGATGCCGAGCACAAAGATGGAGTGGCAGGGGCCGCTGGGGCTTCCAAGCGATGCGGACGAAACTATCCGCCGGCTGCTGTCGGCAAATACCGCGCACGAGGTGCTGGCGGCCGTGGTGGACATGGTTGCCGACTCGGCCGATTTTGGCCTGGTGTTGCAGCTCGGCCGCGTGCCGGGTGCCGACCTCGAAGTGACTGCCGAGTGGGGGGTAGAGACGGGAATGGTGACTGCCCCGGAGAGGCGCATCCCTTATCGCATGTTAGCACCTTTTTTGGATCCCGGGTTGCCAGGGGATGGCACCCCAGAGGCAATGGAGCATCGCGCATCGCCGGATGGGGATCGAACCGGCGATGCGGTTCAGGGTACTCGCAACCGGGCGTGGGAACCGGACGGTGCCCGGATGCTCTTGTGGGAGACGACGGTGGTGACGGACACGGGCGACGATGAGCGGGTCGATCCCGCGTTCCGCCAGTTGTTGGAACAGATGCACGTCGGGTCGTTCGTCGCAGTGCCGATGAATTTCCAGGGCCAGACGCGCACGGTCTTGGTTTTCGGACGCAGGCAGCCAGGAGAGTACGGGTCGCAGTTGGTGCGCAGGTACGAACGCATCGCCACACAGGTCGAGAGTGCCCTCCGCAACCTGGTGCTGCTGCAGCAGAGCCAGACGCGTGCCGCACAGCTCGAGGTCGTGGCC
>JAFGIA010000293.1 GCA_016929795.1 Anaerolineae bacterium | reverse complement strand
GGTGCGCGCCGTGCTGGGAGCCGGCACGATCCGCACGCGCCTGCTCATCTCTTTCGTCGGTCTCGTCTTGATACCACTGATCGTGCTTGGCATCGCGGCCGTCGTCGGAGGCTTGAACAATGGCACGCAGCAGGTGATCAATCAGCTCGAATCGGTAGCGATCCTCAAAGAGGCCGAGATCGAGACGTGGGTCGACGATATGCACTCCGATCTCGCCCTGGCACTGCTTGGGGATGAGGTGATGCGCCAGGCTCTGGCGCTGCTGGAGGGGGCAAAAGACCCGTCCTCGGCAGCGCTGGCCAAGGACGGGGTGCGCACGTACTTGAGTCAGGTGGTTGGCCAGACAAGGCGTTTCCAGGAGCTCTTTCTGCTCAATCGAGAGGGGCGCGTGGTCGTGTCGACCGATCAGCGGCAGGAGGGGAATGCGCGTGGCAGCCAGTTGTACTTTAGGCAAGGGCTGGAAGGGGAGGCGCTCCAGCCACCCCGATACTCTCCGACGACCATGTCGGCATCGGTATTCGTCGCGCGCCCCGTCTTGAATGACCAGGGTGACGTACAGGGCGTGTTGGTCGGGCGCGCCAGCCTCGAACGGCTGAACGAGATCATGCTCGAGCGTGCCGGGTTGGGACAGACGGGCCAGACCTACCTGGTTGGAGCCACGCATACCCTTTTGACCCCCAGCCGGATGGGGCGGTTGTACGTCGGCGTGTTCAGCGAGGGGATCGACGCTGCTGTGGATGAGCAGATAAATGGGGCGGGTATCTATCGCGACAATGAAAGAGTAGCGGTGGTCGGCTCGTATCGCTGGCTCCCCGAGCTCCAGGTGGCTTTGATCGCCGAACAGGAGCAGACCGAGGCCTTTCACACCATGCTCATGAGACTGATCATTTTGAGTGGCGTCGCACTGCTGGCAGGGTCGTTGGCGGTGGGTGCCTCGCTCTTGATCACACGCACGATTGCAACCCCCCTGACTGAACTTGCCCAGGGTGCGACGCGCATCGCGACCGGGGATCTGCACCAGGCTCTGGAGGAGAAACCCCTCTTTCAGGACAGGGATGACGAGGTGGGGGTGTTGGCGCGCGTGTTTTACAGCACCACAGAACGACTCCGTAGCCTGATCGGCGGGCTCGAAGATCGCGTGGCCGAGCGCACGCAAGAGCTGGCGCGGCGCTCGGCCTACCTGGAGGCGGCCGCCGAGGTGAGCAGGGTGATAGCGTCGATCCTCGACACGGAGGTGCTGATCCAGCAGGTAGTCCAAGTCATCCGCCGGGAGTTCAACCTCCGCTACGTGGGCCTCTTTTTGGTCGACAATGCCGCAACGGTCGCGGGCGCAACGGTCGCGGGCGCAACGGTCGCGGGCGCCGGGGCTGATGGGAAGTGGGCCCTCCTGCGTGCAGCGGCGGGCGAGGAGGAAGAGGCCACTCTGGAGCGTGGCCACAGGCTGCGGGTCGAGGGGACTCGGGTGGGGGCCGATGTCCCTGGGGTACAGGGCGTGCTCGGTGATCTCAGGGGGGCCGACGGCGCTCTGGTGGGGGCCGAGCTGCCTGAAACCTGCCCTGAGGTCGTGTTGCCCCTCCGCTCGCGCGGGCAGACGATCGGCGCCTTGTTGGTTCAATACCACGAGCCGGGGGCGCTCGACCAGAATAGCCTGGTGGTACTGCAAACCATGGCCGACCAGGTGGCGGTGGCATTGGATAATGCCCAGCTCTTTGCCGAGCGCCAGCAAGCACTCGACATGGCCCAGCGAGCGTATGGCGAATTGAGTCGCGAGGCGTGGGCCGAGATCCTGCGGGCCCCCACCGAGCTCGGTTTTCGGAGCGATCAGCACGGCGTGGGACCGGTTAGGGCCGGGCTGCGCGCCGAGGCGGAAAAGGCGCTGCAGCTCGGGCAGACGATGCCGGGGCAGGGGGACGGGCCTGACGGTGCGCACGTGCTGGCGGTCCCGATCCGGGTGCGTGGGGAGGTCGTCGGTGTGATCGATACGTATAAACCGGCTGAGGCGGGGGCGTGGACGGCGGAAGAGATCGCGCTTCTGGAGCGGATCGCCACCGAGTTGGACCCGGCGCTCGAAAGTGCGCGCCTCTACCAGGACACGCAGCGGCGTGCAGCTCGCGAGCGGGCCATTCGCCACGTGACCGACACGATGCGGCGCTCGGTCGAGATCGAAGCCATTCTCGAGAGCACGGTCGTCGAGCTGGCCCAGACATTGGGTGTACCGCGTGCCTACATCAGGCTGGGAACCGAGAAAGATGAGGTCTAACTGATGAGCTCTACCAAAAGCTCAAGGACGAAAGCCAGGTGGCAAGGCGGCCCCCCAGAGCTGATGGAAGCGGCCTACCAGGCCAGCTACCGGCTCCTGTCGGCGGTGACGGCCCAGGAGGCCCTCACCGCAGTGGTCGATGCGATCGCGGGCACCGCCGATTTCTGCCTGGTTATACAGATGGGTCATGTGCTTGGCGCCGACTTGCAGATCACTGCTGTTTGGACTGCACACGGCGGGATAACCAATCCTCCGGGAACGCGCCTTCCCTATGCCATGCTCGCACCATTTTTCGAGGGGGGGCCGCCGCCAGCGGAGGGCAGTGTGGAGCAACGCGGCCTCGCGACGACAATCGTGACCGACGTAGGGCACGACGAGCGGATCACACCTCCATTCCGCCAGCTACTGACGATCTCGCGCAGCGGGTCCTTTGTGGCGGTGCCTGTGCATTTTCAGGGACAAGCGCGCGCACTCTTTGTGGTAGGACGTGCGCAGCCTGGCGAGTACGAGCCCGGCGTGGTGCGCCACTATGAAACGATTGCAGAGCAGTTGAGTGGTGTGCTGCAAACCCTGGATCTGCTGCAGCAGAGCCGTACCCGCGCCGCGCAGTTGGAAGTGGTGGCCGAGATCTCGGGGGCTGCATCGTCGATCCTGGATCTGGCAGAGCTGCTGCCGCTTGCGGTGGAGCTCATTCGAGATCGGTTTCATCTCTATTATGTGGGCATCTTTATGCTCGACCCTGATCGCCAACAGGTAACCCTGCGCGCCGGTACAGGAGCAGCAGGGCAGCAGATGGTCGAGGCCGGGCACCATTTTGCCATCGGCCCGGCTGCTGCGGGTGAAGAGTCGATGATCGGCTGGTGTGTGGCCCATCGCCAGCCGCGGATCGCACTCGACGTGGGCCAGGAAGCAGCCCCTGGGGTACAGGGGTTCGTGCGGTTTGATAACCCCCTGCTGCCCGACACACGCTCCGAGTTGGCACTGCCCCTCATCACACGCGGCAGGCTCGTGGGTGCCATGACGATCCAGTCGGCCGAGCAGGCGGCATTTGAGCAGAGCGACGTGACCGTGCTTCAGGTCATGGCCGATCAACTGGCCAACGCGATCGAGAACGCTCGCTTTTTCCAGGAGCGAGAGCGCCGCATGACGCAGATCGGCATCGTGAACGAGATCGGCCAGGCTCTTTCCACGGGCCTCGACCTGGATGTCCTCTTTGCGTTGGTGCATCGCCAGGTGGGCCGGCTGTTCGACGCCGACAACTTTTACATCGCCGTCTATGAGGATGGGCGTGAGTTCTGGGAGTTGGCGTTTTCCGTGGAGCAGGGACAGATGCAGCCACCAGCACGCCATAGCGTTGCGTCGGGGCTGACGGGCTGGATCCTGCGCCATCGCACGGCGATCCTACTCCGCTCGCAGGAGGAAAATGCGGCCTTTCACGAGCGCGAGGGCATCCCCAAGATCGGTCCCCGGGCGTGCTCGTGGCTTGGCGTGCCCCTCATCGTGTCACAAAAACTGGTCGGCGCCATGGGCATCCAGGATTATGAGCAGGAATACCTGTACGATGAGAGTGACCAGGCGCTCTTTGAGACTGTTGGTGCCCAGGTGGCCACCGTCCTCGACAACGCCAGGTTGCTGGCCGAGATGCGCGAGCGCGCCAGAGAGATGGAGGTCATCAACGAGGTTGGGCGCGTCGTAACCTCTGTGCTGGATGTCGATGAGGTGCTTCGCCGGCTCGTGGACGTGACCAAGGAGGAGTTTGGTTACTATTTTGTGAGCATCGCCTTGGTCTCTGAGGCCGGGCTGGAGATCAAGTACGGGAGCCGGATCGGCGATACGGACCGGCGCCTAGAGATGCCAGATCTGGTGCTGGATCTTGAATCGCCACACAGCCTGGTTGCAGAATGCGCCCAAAGCGGGCAGCCAGTGTTGGTGGGAGACGTGCTGAATGACCCGCGCTACCTCTCTCTGGACAATCTGCCCGACACACGGTCAGAGCTGACCGTGCCGATCATCACCAGGGGGCGGGTGATTGGCACGCTCGACGTGCAGAGTAACCAGCCTTTTGCCTTCGATGAGACCGAACTCGGCGTGCTGCAACTGCTGGCCAGCCAGGCGGGGACGGCTATTGAGAACGCGCAATTGTTCGCCGAGACACGGCGGCGGGCCGACGAACTCGGCGCGCTGCACAGGGTGTCGCTCGAGCTGGCGCAAGAGCAGCGAGACCTGCACACCGTGCTGGAGGCGCTCACGCGGCGGACGATGGACCTGCTGAACAGTGATGGCGGCGGCGTCTGGTTGTGGCTGGATCAGGAGAGCGAGCTGGAGTTGGCCATCACCTACCAGGTAGGCGGGGTCGATTTTGCGGGGCGGCGGCTGAAACCGGGCCAAGGGCTGACGGGCAGAGCTTTTGCGCACAACGAGATCCAGGTCATCGACGACTATTTGACGTGGGAGGGGCGATCGGCTACCTTTGCCGACGCGCCCTTTATCTCGGCTATGGCCATCCCCATGACGTGGCAGGCCGAGACGGTGGGGGTGCTCGTGTCCACGCGCAGCCAGGTGGGCCGGCCTTACCGGCCGGAAGAGAGGGATCTGGGCGAGCTCCTCGCAGCACAGGCAGCGTCGGTGATCCAGAATGCCCGGTTGTTCGCCGAGAGGGAAGCGCGGGCTGAGGAGCTGGCGGCGGTGAACGAGGTGGGGCGCGCCATCTCGTCGGTGCTCGACCTGGACGCGGTGCTGCAGCAGATTGTAGACACCATCAAGGAGCGATTTGGCCACTTTTTCGTCGGCATTTTGCTGTTGGAAGGCAGTGGTCCCGAACGATGCCTGGTGTTTCGCAGCAGCAGCACGATCGGCGACACGGGGGCACGCTGGCAGCGGGGAGAGCTGCGCCTGGCGCTGGACGGCTACGGCGTAACGGTGGCGGCGGTGAACACGGCTATTTCCATCCTCGTCAACGATGTGCGTCAAGATAGCCGCTACGGTACGGTGGAAGGGTTGGAGCCGGTGCAGGCCGAGCTGGACACGCCGATCAAAGGCCGAGGGGTACTCGGGGTCAAAGGCGAGGTGATTGGCGTCCTGACGGTGCAAAGTGACCGGCTGAACGCCTTTGACGAGGGCGATGTGAGCCTGCTGCAGGGGTTGGCGAGCCAGGCAGGCGTGGCCATCGACAACGCACGCCTCTTTGAGCAGGCTCAGGCCCAATTGTCGAGCCTGGCCCAGATTCAGTCAGCGCTCGCCGAGCTGAATGCTGCCTTTACGCTGGACGAGGCGATCTCCGTCCTGCTGCCGCAGGTGGCGAGGATCGCCCGGGCAGACAGGGTGAGGATCTACCTGGTCGATGAAACGCAGATGACGTGTGTAGGTGTGCACTCTGTCACCGGATCCGATTCCGTCCACGTCGGCGAAGTCGTTTCGCTCGATGACTATCCGCTCACCAAGAAGGTGGTGGAAACCGGCCAGCCCTCGAGCGTCCTGTCTGACGATCCGCAGCTTCAGCCTCACGCGCGCGAGGCCTACCGGGCGGCCGGCCTGGCGGCCAATGCGACCATCCCGCTCATCGGCCGCCAGGGTGTGGTGGGGGTTCTATCGGTGAACCGGCAGAGTCCGGGGTGTGCCTTTGAAGAGCAGGAGGTGAGCCTGGTTCAGACGCTGGCCAATCAGGCCACGACGGTGCTGGAGAAAAACCAGCTCTTTGAAGAAACAGAGCAGCGCAGCGCAGAGCTGCAATCCCTCTATGAAACTTCGCTGCGTATTAGCACCCACATGGAAACCACACAACTGCTGACCATCGTCGTCGAGCGGGCGGCGGCGCTGTTGGGTGCCGAAACGGCGGGCCTCTACCTCTACGAGCCGAGGGCGAACGAGCTCGTCTTTTCCGTCGCCGTTGGCTATTTGACCGAGTACGTCGGCCGCCGGCTCCAGCCTGGTGAAGGGCTGGCCGGGCGCGTGTTCCAGGAAGGCCAGATGAGGATGGTGGATGATTATCAGGCCTGGGCGGGGCGTGCGGCCGCGTATGAACAAGAACAGCGCCTCGGGATGCTGCTGGCACTGCCTCTTGTCAGCGGCGAAACCGGCCTCGGCGTGTTGGAAATCGGCGTCGCGAAGGGACGGGCGGCTTTCAAAGACAGGGATATCCGGCTGGCGGAGCTCTTTGCTGCACAGGCAGCCATCGCGCTGGAGAATGCCCGCCTGTTCGAGGAAAGTCAACGACGTGCCGAGGAGCTGGCCGTACTGAACGAGCTGGGGCGCGCACTGACGGCGCGGTTGGATGTGGCTGAGGTGCTCCAGAGCATCTCGGGTTACGTATCGCGGCTGATGAAGGCCAGCCATTTTTACGTGGCGCTCTACGAGCCCGAGACGGAAGAAGTGTCGTTCCCCCTGTCGCTCGAGGATGGCCAAGAGCGTAAGTGGTCCTCACGCCGCGCCGGCAATGGGTTGACAGAGTATGTGATCAGAACGGCGGAAGCGCTTCTGATTCGGGAGCGAGTGGCCGACTATATCTCTTCCAGGCTGGCCGGGGTGGAGCAGATCGGGCAAACCGCACAATCGTGGTTGGGCGCGCCGATGGTCATCGGAGCACAGGTGCTGGGCGTCATCGCGGTACAGAGCTACGATACGCCCAATCTCTATACTGAGCGCGATCGAGACTTGCTCATGGCAGTGGCGAGCCAGGCGGCGATTGCCGTGCAGAATGCACGCCTGTTTGAAGAGGCCGAAGCGCGCGCTCAATATGAGCGAGTGGTGCGCGAGATCACATCGCGCGTGCGGGCATCGACGAACCCGGACACCATCATGCGCGCGGCGGTGCGTGAACTGGGCGCCGCTCTGGACCGCCCCGCTTTTATCCGCCTGGGCCGGCCGCGGGGAGGGCGGGGTGACCCCGCCCCTACGGACGCGCGGGCGGCTGGGGGGAATGGCGGTCGGGATAATGGAGAGGGAGGCGAGTAGGGTGCAACGACTCGCGGCACGGCTGGTTCAGGCAATGGACGACCTGGCGGAGCGATACGAGCGCCGCTTGCAGGGGGTGGACGGAGGCCAGGCCCAGGCATGGGACGCACGCAGGGATCTGGCGCTGGTGGCGCGCTGCCTGGAGACGGGTGACGGGGCGCCGCTGGTGGCGGGGGTGGGCGAGGAGATGGATGCAGGCGCGTCCATGGGATGGCTACGGCGGCGACTGTCGGCCCTGGAACAGACACTGATCCCCCAGGTGGACGACGTCGAGACGGCGACGTTCCTGTGGGAAACGCTGGCCCGGGCACGAGAGGCGCTCGAGTCGAGTGCCACCGGGCGCACTGCGCTCAGCACAGACCTGGCCGAGCACGAAAGAGCCGACCAGGCACTGCGCGAGAGCGAGGAGCTCTTTCGCTCTGTGGTCGAGAACTCGATGGCCGGCATCTTTATCGTCGATAACAACTACAGGTTTATCTATGCCAACGACCAGTTGCTCGGGCTCGTCGGTTACCAGCGCGAGGAAGTGATTGGCCAGCCGTTCCAGCTCTTTTTGGATGATGAGAGCAAGCAGATGGTGGCCGATCGATATGTCCGCCGTCAACGAGGTGAGGATGTCCCCCCACGCTACGAATTCAACATCGTGCGCAAGAGTGGTGAAAAGCGCCGTGTGGAGATCAGCTCGGCGGTCATCACCGATTCGGCGGGCAATGTGCGCACCCTCGCGCAGTTGACTGACATCACGGAGCAGAAAAGGTTGGAGCAGCAGATCCAGGAGTCGCTGGCACGCCGTGGACGGCAGGTTCAGACCAGCACCGAGATCGCTCAAGAGATCGCCAGTGCACCGGCGCTGGACGAGATCTACCGCCGTGTGGTGACGCTGGTGAAGGAGCGGTTCGGTTACTATCACACGCAGCTCTTTCTGGCGAGCCGGCCCGAGGGTACTCGGGGCGAGGGCAGGTGGCTGTCTGTCGCCGGCTATGGCGAGATCGGAGAGCAGTTGGTGGGGCAGGGATCTTTTGTGCCGGCGGGTGAAGGGGTAGTGGGGCGTGCCGGTGCGACAGGGCAGGCCGTGTTGGTGCCCAACGTCAGCGATGACCCGGAATGGATCTATGATCCACTCCTGCCGGATACGAAAGGCGAGCTGGCAGTGCCGATCGTGCTGCGCCGAACGAGGCCCGAGGGTGCTCAGCCCGAGGGCCGTGGGGTACACGGGGGCCGGCACGAGGAGGTCGTGGGGGTGCTCGATGTACAGAGCGATCGGGCGGGAGCACTGACGGAAGAGGATGAGTTGGTGCTCGAGGGGCTATGCGGGCAGATCGCGATCGCGATCGAATCGACGCGGCTGCGCGAGCAAACTGAGGAGAGCCTGAGGACACTTGAAGGGTTGTACCGAAGGGCGAGCCGCGAGGGATGGGAAGCATTTCAACAGCAGGTGAGGGCGACAGGTTACCGTTACGACCAGGCAGAGGTCAAGCCCGAGCCCCACGGTGTCTCGGGGGCGGAGGGGGAGCTGGCCTTGGCTCGGGGAGATCTGGCCGGCCCTGCTCTGGATCGGCGCTCGGCCAGCATTGCCCCTCTGAGCGTGTGGGGGGAAACATTCGGCATTCTAGGGGTTGAGGCCGACCCTCAGAACCCACTGCTGCCCGATGATGTGGCGCTGCTCGAGGCGGTCGCCGAGCAGGTGGCACAGGCGCTGGAGGGGGCGCGCCTTTTTGACGAGGAGCAGCGGGCGCGCCTGCTGCTGGACATGCGCGTGAATGAGCTGGGCTGCCTGAACGATGTGGGGCGCAAGATCGACCAGGCGCCGCCGGTAGGTGAGCTGCTGGAGTGGGTGTGCGGGCGGCTGCCGGCGGCGATGCAGTTTCCAGACAGCGCCATCGTGGCCATTGAGCTGGAAGGAAGGCTGTACGGGGTGGCAGAGGCGCTGCAATCGCCCTGGCAGATGGTGCAAAACTTGCAGGTGGCGGGCGCAACGGTCGCGGGTGCAACGGCCGCGGGTGGTAAGGGCAAGATCTGCATCGCCTACAGAGATGCGCACGAGTTCCTGGACGAAGAGAGTGCGCTGCTGGGTGATGTGGCCCGGCGCATTGCGGGGTACGTCGAGAACCGGCGCCTGTTCGAGCAGACTCAGCAGGCGCTGCGGGAGACAGAGGTGTTGCTGCGCCTGACGCAAAGGTTGGGCCAACTGGACGACGAGCAGGAGATGTTCGAGTTCATTCTGCCTCAGTACCTGGACGTGATAGGGCTAAAGCAGGGCGGGGTGTTGCTGCTGGACCTGGCTCCCGGTCGGGCTGCAGGAAGCGGGAGAGATGGGCTGGCGCCGACGGGAACGCTGAGAGCACTGGTGCGGGGGGGGCAGTTGGTGGAGGCGGGAATGACGCTGCCCGTCGCGGGCAATCCGGCGATGGAGCAGTTGGTGGCAACGGCCAAGCCTGTGGTGGTGCACGATGCGCTGACGAGCGAACTGGTTGCGCCGGTGCGCGAGATAGCGACAGAGTTGGGCTACCGATCGCTGCTGCTGGTGCCTATCTTCGGCCGGACGGCGGCTGGCACCAAGGTTTTGGGCGCGCTCGGCGCCGATTCGACGGACGATGTGTACGAGTTCACAGAGCGCGAAGTGGCGCTGGTGCAGGCGGTTGCCGACCAACTGAGTATCGCGATGGAGAACCGGCGGCTCCTCAGATCGATGGAGGAGGCACTCACGGAATCGCAGGCGCTCTATCGTGCGGCGAGCATGGTGGCAACATTCGAGAGCCTCGACAGCACACTGCAGGCGGTCGTCGATTCGGTGGCCGAAGCAGTGGCAGCCGACATGGTGGCGCTCTACCGGCTCGACATGGATCAAGGCAAAGTGATCGATTATTTCCAGGGTGGGCCCGATGAAAGCACAGCCCCTTTGACTGCTGAGGAGTTGTGGGCTGGCCTCACGGGTTGGGTTCTGAGAAACCAGGCACCGGTGCTGTCACTGAAGGGAATGCCTGATCCCCGTGAGGATGAGGAGAGCAGGCAGCGGCGGGCAGACCACGGCCATGGCTCGCTCATCGTAGTGCCGATCCGGTACAGGGGCACGGTGATTGGGACGCTGACTGCGGTAAACAAGTTGGAGAGGGATGATTTCACCGAGAGTGACGTGGAGCTGATGACGGGCCTGGCCAACCAGGCTGCCGCGGCCATCGAGAACATGCGCCTGTTCGACGAGGCGCAGGGGCGTGCGCAGGAACAAGCGCTGCTGAACGAGATCGGTCGCGCGCTGGCCGCATGCCAGGACGTTGAGAGCCTGGTGGCCCAGACCCACAGCGGAGCCGTGCAACTGCTCGGTGTCGAAAACATGTATGTGGCGTTGTACGATGCCGAGCAGGGTGACATCACATTTCCATTGATGGTGTTGGATGCGCAAGTGGTCGAGCCGCCTCCGCCGCTGCGGTTCGGGACGGGCGGTGTGATCGATTACATGATCGAGACTCGTGAGCCAATGTTGTGGCGCGAGCGGGTGATGGAGCAACTGTCGGAGCGAGGAATCAAGCACAACCTGGTGCGCGAGGGTCAAGCGCCTGCTTCGGCGTTGGGCGTGCCGATTTCCATGGGCGACCGCGTGCTCGGCATGATCTTGGTTTGGAATTACGTCGAACCTCGAGCATTCAACGAACAGGATCGAGATTTGTTGGTTACCTTGAGCAACCATGTCGCTCTGGCCCTGCAAAACGTCCGCCTCCTGGAGGAGACACGCGCTGCCCTGGCAGAGGCAGAGGCGGCTCACCGCACCTATTTGCGGCGTGGGTGGGAGGATCACCTACGGCAGAACCGGATGCTTGAACAGGGTGCACTGTTGTACGACGGGGGGGCGATTCGCCAGGTATATCCGGCGCCGGAGGAAGCAGTCACCGGCCCGCGCGAAGAGGCCGCAACAGTCGCGGGCGCAACAGTCGCGGCCGCTGACGAGGAAGGGGAATGGAGCACCATCACGGTGCCGATTATGCTTCGCGGGCAAAAGCTGGGCGTGATCGGCGTAGAAGTGCCCACCCGCCCTGCTTCCCCTCCGCCCGGGGAGGCCGAGGAGGGCGAACCCGGGGCCGGGCCCCGATCCGGTGAGGCCCTGGTCGGAGACCGGCAGTGGTCCGAAGACGATTATGCACTGCTCGAGGCAGTGAGCGAGCAGTTGGGACAAACGCTGGAATCGGCCCGGCTGTTTGCCGACACGCAACGCCTTGCCGAGCGCGAGCGCCTGATCGGCGAGATCACGGCCAGGATTCGCGCGTCGACCGACATGCGCGATATTCTAGAGACGACAGCGGTCGAGCTGGGGCGAGCGCTCGGTACATCGCGGGCGCTGGTGAGGCTGACTGCGAGCAGGGCTGTAGACGATGTGGCGGGCGCAACGGTCGCGGGCGCAACGGTCGTGGGGCAAGATGCAGACAAGATCTAAACGGCAAGCACCTGGGTGCCAGGGATACGAGGGCGATCGCTTGCTGCTTGCACCTGGAAGGAGTATAGACTATGGCCGAGGGTACTCGGGGTAGGGCCGATAGTCTTGCGGCCGTGAGGCGGAGACTGGGGCTCGATGGCAAGCCGGCTCGATCCGGGATTGCCAGGCGCATGACGCGCACGTTCATGCTGATCGCCGGGTTGCTGATCCTGCTGATAGGGCTGGCGCTGACCTGGGCGAGCTACCGCGCGGTGCTGGAACAGGTCGAGGTGCGCCAGCAAAAGACGGCCAGTGAGGCGGCGCTCGTCACCACGACCTACCTGGCGCGTGCGCAAGAGACGCTCAGCAACTACGGTCGGCTTGGCAGTTTGCAGGGGCTGCTCCTGCGCAGCATGCGCGTGCAGCAAGAAGAGCTCGTGCAACTGATGATCGAGCACAGCGGCATGTTCCAGAGGGTGATGTTGGTCGATGGAAACGGCTATGAGCTGGCCGGGGCCGTGGCCATAGCGCCGGGCACCCCAGCCATAGCGCCGGGCACCCCAGCCATAGCGCCGGGCACCCCACAGAGGCCAGTGTATGCCGGTGTCGATGCCCGAGATCTCGGCTTTGCGGGCGATTCCGTAGCCTTTGAGAAAGCAATTGCGGGAGAGACATACCTGTCGGATCACGCCCTGGAGGGACAGCCAGGCCTGGCTCCAGTGGTTACAATGGCGGTGCCACTGTTTGGGCGCAACCGAGATGGTGTCCTGATCGCCGATGTGGGGATGGACGGCCTGTGGGAAGCAGTCAATATCGTGGACATGGGGCGTGAGGGCTATGCGTACATCGTGCACCGAGACACGGGGGAACTGGTTACAGCGGACCCGAAGGCGAGTATCCTCGCCCCCTCTCGGGCGAACCCGAGTACCCCTCGGGCGGTATCTCTTACTGACACAGGCGACGCAGGGGCGGATGACAGGAGCCTCTCCGGGATGGTTAGCCCGCCCATCTTGATCGAGCAGATCGTCGCGGAGATGGCTGCTCGAGAGACTTCCGGGGCAATGGAGCCTTCCGCTGGCGATTTAGCCTCTGAAGGTGCTGCCGCTTACGCGATGGGGCAGTACGCGGGCTTGACAGAGAAACAGGTGATCGGTGCGGCGGAAGCGCTGGCAGGCACGAATTGGGTGTTGGTGGCAGAACTGCCAGTGAGTGAGGCCATGGCCAGCGCACGCAGGATGTTGTACCTGTTGGCCCTGCTAGGCATGATCGGAGCAGTGATTGCGGGTGCCCTGGGCGCCTTTGTTCCGCGCCGCGTAGTGCAGCCGATCCTGGAATTGCAGGCGGGCGCCAGAGAGATCTCGAAAGGCCATCTCGACTATTCGATCGAAATCAAGACAGGTGACGAGCTCGAGGACCTGGCAGAGAGCTTTACCCAGATGGCGGCCAGCCTGCAAGCGTCGTACCAGGAACTGGAGCAGTGGGGACGCGACCTCGAGGTGCGCGTTGCAGACCGCACCGACGAGTTGGCAGCAGTGACGGATCAGATGCGGCGGCGTGCCGATCAACTCCAGATCAGCGCCGAGGTGGCGCACGCGATTGCCTCGGTGCGCGATCTGGACGAGCTGTTGCCGCAGGTAACCAGGCTGATCAGCGAGCGGTTCGGGTGGTACCATGTAGGTATCTTTTTGCTGGAGGATGCGATTCGGCCCAGCCTCGACACCCTCTCGAGCGAACCCGAAGGCAAGTACCCTGGCCCCTCCCCGGTGAGAGACGCAAACGGATTGAAGTCGATCGGCAAGGGGAGCGGGCCCGAGGGTACTCGGTACGCCATCTTGCGTGCTGCCAACAGCGAGGGCGGACAGCGAATGTTGGCTGCCAGTCACAAGCTCAAGGTCCAGGTCGGCATTGTCGGGAGTGTGGCAGCCACGGGAGAGCCCCGGATCGCCCTCGACGTCGGCCGAGACGCTGTGTACTTTGACAACCCCGAGCTACCCAACACCCGTTCAGAGATGGCTCTGCCATTGTGGCGGGTGAGCGGGCCCGAGGGTACTCGGGACCTCATCGGCGTGCTGGACGTGCAGAGCACGAGCCCGGAGGCGTACGACCAAGAGGATATCGCCATGTTGAGCATTCTCGCCGACCAGGTGGCCGTGGCGATCGAGAATGCCTTCTTGTTCGAGCAGACACAGGAAACGCTCCAGGAGGTGCGAGCACTGCACCGGCGCTACGTGGAGCAAGAGTGGGTGCGGGCGACCGTTGCGCAGGGTGAGCTGGCGTACGAGTATCGCCGGGGTGCAGGCACGCCCGTGGTGGTGGACGATTGGCCGCTCGAGCTGCGGCTCGCGCTGGCAGAGAACCGCGTAGTGTTGCACAACGCACCACTCGATGGGGAGCCCGGTGCCTTGGCCCAACCCGCGAACAATGGCGATGGCGAGGACGCCGTGCCGAGTACCCTCATCCGAGTACCCTCGGACCTCGGCCGGGAACTCGGGGACGCTGCGCTGGCAGCACTGGCTGTGCCCATCAAGTTTCGCGATCAGGTCATCGGCGTGGTCGACCTGCAGGAAATGGACGAGCCGCGCCTGTGGACAGATGATGAGATTATCCTGGTGCAGACCATTGCCGACCAGGTAGCCCTCGCCCTCGAGAACGCGCGCCTGCTTGCCGATACGCAGCATCGTGCAGAGCAGCTCGCAACCCTTCACCGTGTCGGCCTGGATGTCACCGCGGCCCTCGACCTGGATGGGGTGCTTGAAGCGCTCTTCCGTCAGATCAGCCGCATCATGGATGCCGAGTCGTTCTACGTGGCATTGTACGACGAAGCAACAGGCATGATCGAGTTTCCACTGATGACAGGCGACGAAGGGCGCCTGGAGGCGTCGTCGCGTAATATCAACACAGAACCGGGGATCACCGGCGAGGTGTTGATGTCAGGTGTCCCCCTCTACGTCCCCGACCTCGTGTACCGCGACTCTGCTCCCGGGGTGGCCGTATCCGCTTCGAGCGCAAGGCATTCCTTTCGCGCGATCAGCCTCGGCGAGCGGCGGACGCGCTCCTACATCGGGGTGCCGCTGGTGTTCCGCGATCAGGTGTTTGGCGTGTTGTCGGTGCAAAGTTATCTGCCCAATGCCTACAGCCAGGAGGATGTGGAGCTGCTGACGACGATTGCCACCCAGGCGTCGATTGCGATCCAGAACGCGCGCGCCTACCAACAACTGGTCGAGACTGCAGAGCAGTTGCGCGAGATCGACCGGCTAAAGACACAGTTCCTGGCCAACATGTCGCACGAGCTGCGCACTCCCCTCAACTCGATCATTGGCTTCTCACGCGTGATGCTCAAGGGGATCGACGGGCCGCTGACCGATCTCCAGGAGGCAGACCTGAACTCGATCTATGGCAGCGGTCAGCACCTCTTGGGGTTGATCAACAGCATCCTCGACATGTCCAAGATCGAGGCGGGCAAGATGGACCTGTCGTTCGAAGAAGTGGCGCTGCCCGATGTTTTCAACGCTGTGATGAGCGCGGCGCGTGCCCTCGTGAAGGATCAGCCGATCGATCTGCGTTCGGACATCGCCGACCCCTTGCCGACTGTGTGGGCCGATGCACAGCGTGTGAGGCAGGTGCTGCTCAACTTGATGTCGAACGCCGCCAAGTTTACGGAGGAGGGACAGATCACGCTCAGTGCCTGGGTCGGAGCGGGCAAGGAGGCGGCCGCAACGGTCGCGGATCCAGATTCCGCATTTGTCACCATTTCGGTGGCAGATACGGGGGTTGGTATCGATGAAGAGGCTCAAAAGAAGCTCTTTATCCCGTTCCAACAGGTGGACGCGTCGACGACGCGGCGTGCCGGTGGGACTGGATTGGGGTTGGCTATCAGCCGTAGTTTTGTCGAGATGCAAGGTGGCAAGATCTGGGTAGAGAGTACTCCGGGGGAAGGGGCGACTTTTTTCTTCACGCTGCCCCGTTGCCAACCTGTATCCTCTCCCGACTCTCCCGAGATAGAGGAGAGTGAGGAGGCCGCAAGGGTCGCGGGCGATTTGGAGATGGTGCTCGCTGCACCCGAGGCCGGCGCGCTTGCCTCCCCCGGTGCAGAGGTAGACAAGGTGTCCAGCGAGGAAGGCGCGACCGCGACCGTTGCGACCGCGACCGTTGCGCCCGCGACCGTTGCGGCCGCTGCTGAGCAGAGCGCGGGCGCCCCCGAGAGGGACCCGAGTACCCTCGGACGGACCCGAAGGCGAGTACCCTCGCCCCGAGTACCCTCGCCCCCCCTCGGGCCGGGTCCGTCCGAGCCTGATGCAAGCGCCCCCGAGAGAGAATTGGACGCAATCGAGGTCGACTCAGGTGTGCCAGGGCAGGCATCGGATATACTCGAGGGGGCCCCGAGTACCCTCGGGCCGGGTCCAGGTTTGAGATCGGATATGCCCAAAGTGGTTCTGGTTGTGGACGACGACCGTGGGGTGGTTACCTTGCTCAAGCGCTACCTGGAGACGGAAGGCTACCAGGTAGTTGGGGTCGTCGATTCGCCGCAGGCTGTCGACGTCGCTCGCCAGTGGGCACCACAACTGGCGGCCATTACGCTCGACATTGTCATGCCACGCATGGACGGCTGGCAGGTGTTGAGGGCACTGAAGGGAGACCCGGACACAAAGGGAGTGCCCGTGATCTTGTGCAGCATCGTCGATGGGCTGGAACACGGCCTCAAGATGGGTGCCGACCTGTGGTTGCGCAAGCCTGTGACGCGCGACGAGATCCTCAACGCCGTGCGCAAAGTTGAGGCAGCCCGGGTGCTGCCTGGGTCTAGGCGCTAGGCCGAGCGCCCGCGACCGTTGCGGCCGCGACCGTCGCGCCCGCTCTGCTCAATAATCGGGGGTTGGTGTGTGTGCGGGCACCGCACACACACCAACTTCCCCCCTTAATGAAAGGACAATGGGGTGGCTATGCAACAGGTAACCAAACAGTTGTGGATCGATTGCCCGGCATGTGGGCACCAGGAAGCTCTGGACAGCGCGGTAGGGCCTGCCGAGTACCCCCCTGTACCCCAGGGACCTTGGCCTGGTCATTCAGGTGGCAGGTGGCCCGCGAGCTGCCCGGCATGTGGGGGAGAGTGGCTCGATCTGCGCTACGATTACGGGGTGCTCGGCCAGGAGTGGTCCAAGAAACTGGCACAGCGCCCATTCGGCATGTGGCGCTACTGGGAGCTGCTGCCCCTGCAGGATATAGGCAACGCCCTGAGTATGGGAGAGGGGGGTACCCCTCTCGTCCAGGCGGTGAACCTGGGCATGATGCTGGGCCGGCCGAACATCTATATCAAGGACGAGCGCCAGGGCCCGACAGGGTCCTTCAAGGACCGGCAAGCGGCGCTTGCCATCTCGGTCATGAAGGAGCAGGGGATTACCGAGGCCGTCGTTGCGTCCACGGGCAACGTGGCCATTTCCTATTCCGCCTATTCTGCCCTGGCCGGCATCAAGCTGTGGACATTTCTGACCAGCAGCGTGCCTGCCGACAAAATGCGCGAAGTGGCACTGTATGGGTCCGAAGTGATCAAGGTGACCGGAACCTACGATCAGACCAAGAAGGTGGCAGCCGACTTTGCGCGGCGCAAAGGGCTGCATCTCGACGCCGGGATCAAGAGTTTTGCGGCCAAAGAGAGTATGAAGACTGTGGCGTTCGAGATCGCCGAGCAGTTGAGGTGGTTTGAAATCGCGCACAGGAGTGGGCAGTATCACCCCAGTGGCGCAGGGTTGAGCTTCCTGCGTGCGCCCATTGACGGACTGGAATTGGCCGATGGGGATGGGCCCTTTCCTCTGCGTGCGCCTGATTGGTACTTTCAGGCAGTCAGCGGCGGGCTGGGGCCGGTGGGCGTGTGGAAGGGCTTCAAAGAACTATACGATATGGGGCTGATCGATCGCATCCCCAAGCTGGCGTGCATCCAGGCAGAGGGGTGCGCGCCCATGGTGCACTCTTTTGCCAAGGGGCTGGAAGTTGCCGAGCCCGTGGAGAACCCAATGACACTGATCACGACGGTGGCGACTGGCTACCCGGGACTGGCGTACACCTTCCTGCAGCGCGTGATCCGCGAGCGGGGTGGTGCGTTCGAGGCTGTCAGCGACGACGACGCCTTCCGGGCGATGCACGTGATGGCCAAGATGGATGGGATCTCTATGGAGCCCGCGGCAGGGCTGGCCTTTGGCGGCCTCTTCAAGATGGTAAGTGCCGGCGTGATCAAGCCGGAGGACGTGGTGGTCGTCAACTGCTCCGGGCACACCTTCCCTGTCGAAAAGCATCTGCTGGGTGATACGTGGGCGCGAAACCTCGATGCCAGCGAGGCCCAGCGCGCGAGTGGGACAGAGGAAGGATTGCTGACCTCACTGGACCGCCTCGACACGCGAGTGCGACGGGTGGCGATCGTGGAGGATGACCCGGATGCGCGCCGCCTGCTGCGGCGCATTCTGCAGGCGCGGGGCGAGTACCAGGTGATGGAAGCGGCAGATGGGCGTGCCGGGTTGGCCTTGGTGCGCGAGCAACTGCCCGACCTGGTGTTGCTCGACCTGATGATGCCCGAAATGGACGGATTTGAGGTATTGGAAGAGATCCGTGCCGATAAACGGCTGGCAGACACGCGGATCATTGTGATCACGGCCAAGACGCTGACGGCAGGAGAGCGCCGGCGCCTGAGCGAGCAGGCTGAAGCACTCCTGCAAAAAGGTTCTTTCCTTGATGACGACCTGGGCCGTGGTATGGAAGAGATCCTCGGCACCTTGCCGTAGGTGCCGGGGGGCACATGCTCTTCACTCTATGGTGGATTTGCGTTTTCGAGGGCAGGATGGTATAATGTCCCTCGTTCGGGCGAGTAGCTCAGGCGGCTAGAGCGCGTGTCTCACATACACGAGGTCGGGGGTTCAAGTCCCTTCTCGCCCACCTGTTTTTCGATGTGGCCGTGGTCGAACAGGGTAGTACACCTCCATGTGCGACCACGGCTTGTTGTGGGGAATGCGTCCGAGGTGGGACCTGTGCCTAGTCGCCCAAGGGGTACCTGGATTCGGGTGAGGGCCTGGTGAGGATCGAGGGCACTATCCCCCTGGGCATCCTCCCCACAAAGCCAACGGGCGACGAATAGGCCGGCGACACGGACATGCCTTTGTTTAAAGGTCAGCAAAGGCCCGATAGGGCTCGGGCGAGGCAATCTGACCAGGCGATCGAGTGGGGGATTTGCCTGATCCGTTGGGCGTTGTTGGTCATCGCCGTCCTGACGAGCGCATTCACGCCCGAGGGGTATTCGGGTTCCCTCAACGGTCACGATCTGCTATCGCTCATGCTCCCCATTCTTGCCATCGTCGGGGCCTACAACCTCGTTGTGACGCTCCTGCTGACCTTTGGAATCTATTTCCGGCTGCTCCCGCCTGTGATCTTGGTTCTCGACACACTGACGTTTGGCCTGGCCATCTTTTTATCTGGAGGGGCATCCAGCCCCTTTTTCTTTCTTCCCCTCCTGCCCATCCTGGTCGCCGCCGTGCGCTTTGGCCCGGTTGCCGGGTTCTTGACGGCGCTGCTCTACTCGATCTTGATCGTGGGTCATGGGCTCGTGTTTGGGGATGCCACCCTGCCTATCGCTTCTGCAGGCACTGAAAACGGGCTAGCCCTGCTCCTTTACCAGTGGGTGTTGCACATAATCTTCTTCTTCATGGTGGCCGCTGTGGGTGTGGTTCTGTCCGATGCGGTGCTCGGGCGCTCGGGCGCCGGGTCGTTGTCCGAGTCAGAGGCCAGCGAGGTAGAGCAGCTCAAGATGGTATTCGAGATGGCGGCCAGCCTCAGCGCGACGATGAACTACCAACGGGTGCTCGACGCCATCCTCGACATCAGCCGGCTTGGTTTTGCGGATCTCGGCGTGCGTGTGGGTGAATCAGCGGCCATGGTGCTGCTGTACGACCGAGATGGGTTCCTCGTGCCGGCCACGCATCGCAACCTGGCTACGAGCGCAGACGAGACACACCGGATTCGTGGGGAGAAGGGGATCGTGGCCGAGGCGATCCTGTCGGACCAGGCCATGATCGGCGAAGCCCCTGCGGCGGACCCAGAGTTGAAGGAATACAAGTCGCTGGTTCCGTTCAAGTCGATCATGTGCGTGCCCCTGCGGGCCGGTTTCGAGACGTTTGGAGCGGTACTGTTCGCATCGGCCAAGGCCCACGCGTATACGCCGAAGCACATCGAGCTGCTGAGCATCTTTTGTAACCAGGCGACCATCGCACTCCAAAATGCTAGCCTCTACAAAACCCTTCAGGAAGAGCGCGACAAGATTGTGGACAAGGAGGAGCAGGCGCGGCACAAGCTGGCGCGCGACTTGCACGACGGGCCGACGCAGGACGTGGCGGCGATTGCGATGCGCCTCAACTTTGCACGGTTGCTGGTAGAGCGGGACCCCTTCCGTGCCAAGGCTGAACTGGCGCGGCTGGAGGACCTGGCACACAAAACGGTGAGAGAGATCCGGTCGATGCTCTTTACGCTGCGGCCGATCATCCTGGAGACAGAAGGATTGGTGGCCGCCCTGAACCAATACGCGGAAAATCTCCAGCAGAACGATGGGCTCAAGGTGCTGGTGCAGGCCGAAAAGTATCACGACTGTCTCGATAGCGAGGCGCAGGGCGTGGTGTTTGCCATTCTGGAAGAGGCGATTAACAATGCGCGCAAGCACGCCCAGGCATCGGCTGTGTGGGTGCGCCTGACACAAAAGCGCGACTTGGTGGTGGCCGAGGTGGTGGATGACGGAGTGGGGTTCGACGTGCAGTCGGTAGAGGGCAGCTATGGATCGCGCGGCAGCCTGGGCCTGATAAACTTGAAAGAGCGCGCGGAGCTGTTGGGGGGAACGCTGAACATCGAGTCCACTCTCGGAGAGGGGACTCGGGTCACGCTTCTGGTGCCGATCGAATAGTGCAGATGCTAGAACCGCTTCTGGGCGCGTACCAGGCCTGGCCCCTCCTCTTCTGGGTCGCAGGATCGATACTGGTTTATCTCCTCGCCTCCAACGCCGCCTGGTGGGTAAAGCGCGTCCTGGTCAAGAGCGACCGGCGCCTGCCGGCACGTGGCGGATGGCTGGTAGAGGTGTGTGCCTTCCTCTTTTTCATAGGGATTCCATACCTGGCGCTAGGTGGTTGGCCCCTGCCACCCTTTTCGGGCCTGCTATCGATGGCTGACATGGGGGTGGCGGGGCTGGGAGGCGATTGGCACGTGGCGCGCTGGCTGGAATCGGCAGGCACGGGCCTGGCGCTGAGCTTGGCCGGTGTCATCGTATTGGGGGCAGGGTGGGGCGCCGCAAATCGTGGCGGCAGCCAGTTGGGGCTGCCGGCACAAGGAGTGGGATACCTCCTGGCTCGCGGGCTGGCTCAAGAAATACACTGGTCCTTCTACCGTGCCGCATTGGCCGCGACGATCTTGAGCACTCCGGCCCTCAATATCCTCGGACCTTGGGCCGTGGGCAATGTCTATGCCGGAACGTGGGCCGCGCTGGCCCTCGTGCTCTTTGAGTGGAGCCTGAATCCCGCATGGCGCGCCACCTGGCGCGATCCTGCGCGTGCCGGGCGGGCCTGGTTGGGCGTTGGACTCGCACTCCTATCGACGCTGGTTTTTCTCCTGACCCGCAACCTCTGGATCTGTATCGCCGTTCACTGGCTCGTCGCCGCAACCCTGACGGCCATCGCGCGCCGGCCGTCTCTCCCCACCGTCATGGCGGGCCAAGGCGTCTCTGCCGAAGCAAAGCAATCCCCCTCTTCAAACCCAAGTTATTGAGATGATCCCTCTTCTCCCTTACTTCCCCGGACACTGGTTGATGACGCTCGGGTCGATGCCCTTGTCGCCGTAGGCCTTGTCAAAGTGCTGGCAAAACTCTGTAGCCAGCTTTTGGGCGCGCAGGTCGAAAGCTGCCTTGTCCTCCCACGTGCTGCGCGGGTTCAGGATGTCGCTCGGAACGCCAGGGCAGGCGCGTGGGACGAGGATGTGGAACATCGGATCGAGATCGTACTCGACATCCTCGAGCTGACGACTGAGAGCGGCGTGGACGACCGCGCGCGTAATGTCAATGTCCATGCGCTGGCCGACGCCAAAGGGGCCGCCGCTCCAGCCCGTGTTGACCAGGTAGACATGGGTGCCGTGCTTTTTCATCCTTTCGCCAAGCATCGAGGCATACACGTCGGGATTGCGTGGCATAAAAGGCTCGCCAAAAAAGCGCGAGAAGGTGCTCACAGGATCGACGATCCCTGTCTCGGTGCCTGCGAGCTTGCTCGTGTAGCCCATCAGGAACCAGAGCATCGCTTGTTCAGGCGTAAGCCTGGCGACAGGCGGCAGGATGCCGTTGGCGTCGGCCGCGAGAAAAAGGATGGTGGCCGGGTGGCCGCCGACCGGTGGGGTCTTGATGTTGCTCAAAAAACTGAGCGGATAGGAGGCCCGCGAGTTCGGTGTGTACCGCTCGTCATCGACGTCAAAGGTGCCCCACGGGTACATCATGCAATTCTCGACGATGGCGCCGTGGTGGATATAGTCATCCTCGTGAAAGACAGCATTCCAGATCTCGGGCTCTTTGTGCGGGCGCAGGTTAATGAGCTTGGCGTAGCACCCATACTCAAAGTTGGCGACGCCATGGTCGCTCCAGCTATGCTCGTCGTCGCCGAGCAGGGCGCGGCGTGGATCGGCCGACAAGCTTGTCTTACCCGTGCCCGACAGGCCGAGGAGGAGGGCAATATCGCCCTCGGGGCCTTCGTTGGCCGAGCAGTGGAGGGGCAGGATGCCTTCCCCTGGCAGCACGTAATTCATGACGGTGAACATCAGCTTTTTCACGCTGCCGCCATAGGCCGAGCCAAAGACGACGCCTGTGCGCCGGTCAAAATCCATCGCGACCGCCATGTTCGACGTCTGCCCGGACACCTTGCGCAGGCGGCCGGCGTAACGCGCGCGGTCCAGCTTGTTGTAGGGCACCACCAGCAACGTGAATTCGCGGTTGGCAAAAATGCTCTTCTCAATCCCCGGCGGCACCGGGCGGAACATGTTGTCGGTAAAGAGGGCCGCCAGCGCCCAGTCGGTCACCGTCTTGACCGGCATAGCGTAGGAAGGATCGGCGACCAGGGTGCGGTCGGTGACGTACAGGCGGATCTTTTCGCCGAGCACCGCCAGCGCATCCTGAACCAGCATGTCAAAGGTATCGGGGGCCATCGGGATGTTGTTGGGCGATGTCCAGTCGATCGAGTCCTCGCTTTCGGGGCGCTGCACGATATAGGTGTCCTTGGGACTGCGGCCGGTAGACTCGGGCGGGGTCCACGTGGCCAGCGCGCCGTTGGCACTCACAATCCCCTCCCGGCGGGTTACAGATTCCCGGATCATCGTCTCGCGCGATGGATTATGCATGACGTCCGGATGTCGGTCGATCAGATGCTTGACTTCTGCTTGCAAGTCCATGGGTAGCCTCCCTTAATTAGAACGTGATGGTTAGTCGGCCGGCATATCAAAGATCTTGCCGGGATTGAGGATGCCGTTCGGATCGAGCGCACGGCGAATGGAACGCATGACGTCGATGGCAATCGGGCCGACGTCGCTCTCGAGATAGGGTTTTTTGAGGGTGCCAACGCCATGCTCCCCCGACAGGGTTCCGCCGACGCGGATAGACAGGGCAAAGAGATCGCCCACTGCCGCCTGCACGCGCTGCCACTCATCCGTATCGTTCTTGTCGAACAGGATGTTGGGGTGCAGGTTGCCGTCGCCGGCGTGGCCAAAGATGACGATCGGCAGCCCGTGCCGCCTGGAGATCTCTTTGATCCCCTCCACCGTGTCCGGGATGGCACTGCGCGGTACCGAAATGTCTTCGCCGAGCTTGTTGGGGCGCTTGCGCCCGAGTGCCCCCGAAATGCTGCGCCGGGCGCGCCACAGCTCGTCACTCTCAGCGCTGGTCTCGGCCACCCGCACCTCGCTGGCGCCCTCCTCGCGGCAGATCCGCGCGATCACTTCCATGTCGCGCCTGGCGTCCGATGGGTCGCCATCCGTCTCGATGATCAGCATTGCCTCCGCATCGCGCGGCAGTCCCAGGTGCAAATAGTCTTCCACGACGGTGATGGCGGTCTCGTCCATCATCTCGATCGTCGCCGGGACAACGCCCCCCCACAGCACGGCGTTGACCGCCTTGCTCGCATCCGCGAGCCGCGGAAAGACGGCGCGTGCCGTGCGCTTGGCTTCTGGCAGCGCGATCAGGCGCAATGTGGCTTTAGTGATCACGCCGAGGGTGCCTTCCGACCCGATGAAGAGGCTCGTCAGGTCATAGCCCGTCACATTTTTGATCGCCTTGCCGCCCGTGCGAAACACGCGCCCATCGGCAAGGACAACCTCGAGTCCCATCACATAGTCACCGGTGATGCCATACTTCAGGCAGCGCGGCCCGCCCGCATTACACGCAATGTTCCCCCCGAGGGTTGAATGCTTCACACTCGACGGATCGGGCGGGTAAAAGAGGCCGAGCTTTTCCACATAGGCTTGCAGGTCGGCAGTGATCACGCCCGTCTCGACGGTGACCATCATGTTCGCCCGGTCGAGATCGAGAATATGGTTCATCCGTACCAGGTTGAGGATGAGCCCGCCGTCGACGGGGACGGTGGCAGCGGCCAGGCCGCTCGCCATGCCGCGCGGAATGACCGCCACCCGCTCGCGGTTGCACAGGGCAAGGATGGCCGATACCTCTTCGGTTGTCGCCGGATTGACGACCGCTTCAGGCATCGATTCGTGAAAGGTCCCGTCGTAGGAGAAACAGATCAGGTCTTCGGGCGACGTGAGCACGTGTCCCTCGCCCACGATACGCACCAGGTCGGTCAGGTTCTGTTCGCTCAGCATCGATTCCTCTACTCTTCGAGGGCGCTCAAGGCCAGCTCGGCCACATCCACGACACGCACACGCACCTTGTTGCGCCGCGCAGCCTCGGTGAGCGTGCGTTCGCACTGCTGGCACGCCGAGGCGATCACCTGGGCCTGGACATCCTGTGCCTGGCGTAGCCGCCGGTCAGACACAGCGTGCGACAGCTCAGGGTCAAACGTCTCCAGGTTGCCACCGCCGCCACAACAGTGCGAGTTGGCGCGGTTGTCAACCATCTCGACCAGCTCGATGCCGGGGATGGCGCGCAGCACACGCCGTGGTGCATCAAAGATGCCCTCTTTGCGTCCCAGGTCGCATGGATCGTGGTAGGTAACACGCTGGGCAGGCTGCTCGCGGAAGCGGAGCGTGCCGTCGTCGATCAGGCTCGCCAACAGCTCTGTAGCATGCATCAGCTCGAAGGGCAACTCTCCCCCTGCCGCCTCGGTGTAGACGTGATGCCAGATGTGGAGGCACGAAGGGCAGGTAAAGACGACCTTGCTCACACCCATCTCACGCACCGCCGCCAGGTTGTGCTCGATCAGCTCAGCGGCTTCCTCCACCTGCCCATTGATGAGCATCGGATAGCCACAGCACCATTCCTTGCCGCCGAGCAGGGCATAATCCACACCACCCTTTTCCAGGAGCTGGGCCATCGTCTGGGGCAGGCGGTAGCTGCGCGGGAAAAAGGAGCCGACGCAGCCGACAAAGTAGGCGACGTCGGCTTTTTCCTTCGGCTCCGCGCCGAGCGGCGGCTCATCCATATTCTCTGTCCAGATGAGCCGGTGTGCATTGTCCTCGCCCGAAATGTTGTGGTGCTCCCAGATGATGCGGCCCAGGCGGGAGAGGACCTCAGGCTGGAGCTTGTGGCTGCTCAGGTCATCGCGGGCTGCTTGCAGGATCTCTTCCAGCTCTACCCCGCTGGGGCAGACGTTGGCACAGGCCCCGCATAGCAAGCAGTCGTAAAAGCGCGAGGCAAAGGACGCGCCCGGCTCCAGGCGCCCCTCGTTCACCGCCCGCAGCAGGGCGATCTTGCCGCGCGGTGTGTCTGTCTCGCGCAGGGTAACGCGGTAGACCGGGCAGGTGGCCAGGCACAGCCCGCAGCGAATACAAGAGGCGGCCTCACCGCTCGATACCATTTCGCTGCTTTTGTAGATCAACGGTTCAATGTGCATGTCACTCATAGGGTTCTTGATCCAGGCCCGAGGGGTACTTGGTTGCCTTGCACGATCGGCAGGGTGAGCAGTGAGTGGGGGACGATGACGACCTCCAGGTCATCACCCAGCCGCGCGCGGGCTGCCTCAAAGGCCGCTTCCATCGTCGGCGCCGTCAGAAACTTGGCCGACTCGACCAGTGCCGGGTCGGCACAGCCGACGAGGAGGACGTCGTTCTCTTCGAGGACCTTGGCCATCACAAAGGCGCGCTGCTGGCCAGGCGGGTAGCCGTGCTGGCGGGCGTCGTCGAGGATATAGGCGACGTTCGGCGCTTTTTGCATCGCCTTCAGAAAGCGCTGCTCGCCGATCCCCTCGCCAGCACCTTCGCCGCACGGGGCGGGCACGATAAAGAGGCCGCCAGGCTTGACGACGGGCGTCGGGCCAAAAAAGAGATAGCTCGCAGCGCGGCTGGCCTGATAGAGGTTGGCATCCTTCGGATAGCCGACGCCGGCCACCGCCACGTCGTACTGCCGCGGCACCGGCACCTCGTACAAGGTGCGGGCAAAGGCCACCAGGTCCTGGAAGGTCGCCTCCGGCTCGCCCGCGCCGACGTAGGCGACACGCTTGTTGTCGTCCTGGACAACGTTGACGATGAAACGCAGCCCGGCACGGCGCGCCGCCTCGGTAATTGCTTCGTGGAAGGGGTTGCCTTCGATGCACCCGAGGCGGGTGCCGGGGTGGTCGAGCATGTGCGGGCCATGGGTGTAGGCGATCATTGCCTCGCCGGCGGCGCCGACCGCCAACGTCTTGCGCGCTCCCGAATACCCCGCGTACTGGTGCGGCTCGACGATGCCGGTGGCGATCAACAGGTCGGCGTGGTAGGCAATCTTGTTGACAGACAGGGGAATGCCGCTGTCTGTGGTGCCCAGGTCGACGAGGGCCTCCGGGTTGAGCGGCTCGTGGTCGACCACGCGGTAGCGATCGACCACCTCCCGGCCAAGCTTGGCCACCTTTTCTTCCGGCGTGCTTGGCCTGTGCAGCCCGATGCCGCACAACAGTGTGATGTCGTCGTCGCGCACACCCGCCGCGGCCAGCTCGGCCAGGATCGGAGGCACGAGCAAATAGTCGGGGCTGGCGCGCGTGATGTCGGTAAAGACAATGCACACCCTGTCGCCGGGGCTCGCCAGATCCCGCAGGCGCGGCGAGTTTGTAGGGTTGGCCAGGGCGGCGGCGATCGCAGCCGGAACATCGTCGATAGGTGGGACGCTTTTCGACTCGACGACGGTGCCGCGCCAGCCCGCAGGCAAGTCGAAGGTGAGCACGCCTTTGTCGAATGGGACACTATACATCATCTACACCCCTTGAAGAATGGCTCCAAATGGATGACGCCCTGGTCAACAGGGCGTCGCGGCAAGGCATCGCAAGCCACCGTTGGCCTGAGCGCATTGTGCACTAGTTCACATTATACCACAACCGCAAACACCCCACAAGTAATCACGGCTGCTAGGCTACCATTCATCCCGCTCCACAGATCCGCGCAGTTTCTTTTTCTCGCCGCGCTCTTTCTTCCGCTGAATGCGCCGCTCCTGCGACGCGGCGGTGGGGTGGGTCGGCTTGCGCTTTTTGCGACGCTTGAGCGCGCTCCGCAACAGCTCTGCCAGGCGGTCGACCACCTCCTGGCGGTTGCGCCGCTGGCTGCGCTCCGATTGCGAGGTGAGGTGGAGCACCCCCTCGGTGTCGAGATAGCGCTCGAGGCGCTTGCTGATCCTCGAGCGCTGGTCGTCCGTCAGGCTGGGCGAACGGGCCACGTCGAAGAGGAGCTCGACGCGCGTGCTCGACTTTTGCACGTGCTGTCCCCCCGGCCCCGAGCTGCGCGAGAAGCGAAAGTCGAGCTCGGCTGCGGGGATTGCCAGCTCGTTGTTGATCTGGATGATGTCGTCTTCCAATGGTGTTAACCCCAGATATCAAACCCTGCCGGCTCGTGGCGTGGCTTCCACTCCGTCGGGTTGCCCCAGTCGGTTGCCTTCCACGGCATGTTGTGCGGCTCGACCATCGGCAGCACCTCGCGAAAGAAGTCGAGGCGCTCCGCGCCCGACATCGGCTGGAACCCCTCCGCGACCGCCAGGTCGGCTTCGAGCTGCTCTATCGTCGAGACGCCGGCAATGATTGTCGTCAAGGGCAGGGCGAGCGCGTAGCGCAGCGCGCGGTCGGCGACGTGGGCCAGGCTCTTGTAGCCAAAAACCTTCATGCCCACGACGCCCACATTCTTCTGCCTTGCCACAGGCAGAAACTCTTCCGCAAAGCTGTAGACAAAGTGGTCGAGCACCGACACGGCGACGAGCACCGTGTCAAAGGGAAAGCGGCGGAGCGCCTCGATCTGGATCTGCGGGTCGGTGTGGCCGCTGATGCTGATGTGGCGCACCAGCCCCTCTTCACGCGCCTGGATCTGCGCTTCCAGCGCACCACCCCTGGCCGTCATGGCGTCGAGGCGGTCAAAGCTGTATACGTTGTGCAGCCGCCACTCGTCCACGTAATCCGTCTGCAGCCGCTTCAGGCTCTCCTCGAGCTGGCGGCGTGCGCCGTCATGGCCCGTCGCCGTCGTCTTGGTGGCGATCCACATCTCGTCGCGCCGGTCCCTGGCCACCATTCCGACGCGCTCCTCCGACTGGCCGGCCGAGTAGGCCCACGCCGTGTCAAAGTAGCGCATGCCGCGGTCGAGGGCCGTGTGCAGGATGCGCTGCGACTCGTCCAGCGTGCACCCTTCTTCGTCGACGATCCGTTGGGCGCCAAAGCTGAGGATGGGGATTTCTGCACCGGTATTGCCAAAGGGTCGTGTTTGCATGGTTGTCTCCTTTTCAAGTCTATGGGTGATGGAATCCCGATCTGGATCGGGAAGGCGATTCTGAAGCGTCGCTGCGTTCGGCCCGAGTATAGCACAGCGCCCAAAGGGCGTCAAGAGCCGGTGCGCGCGCTTTTGCGATGCCACCATGACGTTCGCCCTCAAAGGTCTGTGGCGGCAAGGGGCAGGTGCAGTGGGCGCAAAGACTTTTGAGGTTTCCTGCGCGTGCGGAAGAGGCTTCCCGGAGTGGACGCGACTCGGTTGACAAGGGGACTGCCCGGGCGGAAGACGTTGTGCTTGGGCCAGAATATCAAGGGGGAGGGAGCTGGACGTGCTGCGGATGATGCGGGAGGTGGGGGATGTGGCGGCGGCGGTGGGGAGCACGAGCGGGGCGCGATGGCCCAGGTGGGTGGTGGCGCTGGCGGGGTGCGAGCGGGTTCAAGCTCTCTCTCTGCTTGATAGATGCTTGGCCACCAAGGCACACGTACCTCGTCGCGCAGACGCGACCCATCGATCACGTCCTCCGGCAAGAACAGTTCCTTTAGTGTGACAACCATCTCACAATACTTCAAATGAGTATACTTCATCTCTCCGCGCTTGATCGCATCTACACAGTCACGTAAAACCTTGTAGATATACTCATAGATAACATCTCTGTGCGGGTCGTGCGTAATCTTCTCTACGATGCCTGGAGCATACTTGTAATACAGTTCGACCAGGGCCTCACCATGCGGCTGTTTCAATAAATAGATGTCGCGAAAGTAACGCAATAAGGTCAATTCTTCGCAATCGTCGGGCAGCCCCCTTGCCTCGACACAAGCGGTGGTGAGATAGCACAACTTGGAGGGCTTGATCCTGGAAATAAAAGTCTTTATCGTTTGCACTCGAAACGCTGCCGGAGGATGGGCATTGTCTACTGTAGGACCCAACATTGTCTGGTAGGCACTAAGCTCGGATTTGGTCGGAAAACGTCTTTCTTCGATATAGCGTAGGCGAACACCTTTTAAATCCGCTCTAACTTCCTCTTTCCAATTCGTCATATCGCCTTGTGGATACGTTGCTTTTAGCCCGTTCCAATCAATGCCGTTGATTACGGTTTCTACGTCTTGAAAAGCTGCAGGCTGGTGCGCAATGTCGCGAATATAATGTCCCATCTCGTGCCTCAAGGCTATCTTAAAGACCCCGTTTCTGATATCATTGATTACATCCGCTTGAGAGGGTAACAGCACCAGACCGGGAACAGCACCATAGTCGGTGTCCCACATGAAATTCACAGCTTGCATTTCGGCCAGGCCTACCGGGTTTCCCCCTGCGTCTAGATACCCTTGGCCTTTTACCAGATCAACAAGAAATTCTTTTATTGCATTCTCTAACTCGTGTTGGGTTATTTTTTGGCTGGTGGTTTGCTTCTTGGCTTTTTTCTCTACATCGCTGTACAGTGTGCGCTGAATGACGTTGTTGACGCCACCAGGACCAACTTGTTTGATCTGAGCAACCGGCCTTTGATCCATATTCTTGTCTAGAAGCTGGCTGACAGTCCGGTTCCCAACCGCCCGCTGCAGTTGCAATACCTCGTGTGGGGACAGACGGCCGGGTTTGAGTCTGGTTTGCTGTATGGCCAGAGGTGAAAGGATTTGTGACGGAGCGAGTAGATCTAGCTCTTCGGTTGCAGGTTGCGGTGGTCTTGGTTTCGAGCTTGCTTTGTCGTGACTACTGTGGATTTGTTCTGTCATGGGATCCTCCCACCTGTCTCTGAGATCTCCGATGCACGAATTTTCGCTATAACATGTTCGATTGTACTTTTTTCCACCTTATTTGAGGGAACACTGGCAGATGGAGTGTACAACAGACACCAGAATCTGTCAAATCTAGGGCAAAGCTGCCAACATAGATTATCCCTGTTTCGGCTGTTTCTACTCGAATGCACGCTTCTCGCAATCGGCGCGCATGCCCACGGATTGCGCAGCCACAACCCGGAGGGTTGTGTTACGGTGCCCGTTTTGCTATAATGCACGCAGCAGAGGTCGAGCCATGTCCGATACGTTCGTCGCCACCGTGGAGCGCATCACCTACTATAACGAAGAGAATGGCTACACCGTGGCGCAGGTGGTGCCCGACGGGCGCGAATACACCGTCACAGTCGTTGGCAACCTGCCCGAGGTAAGCGCCGGCGAGTGCCTGCGCCTGCACGGCGAATGGACGCACCACGCCCGTTACGGGCGCCAGTTCCAGGTGGGGCGCTATGCCACCGTCCTGCCCGCCACCGCCGCAGGCATCGAAAAGTACCTCGGCTCGGGGCTGATCAAGGGCGTCGGCCCGGTGACCGCGCGTCGCATTGTCCGCCGCTTCAAGCTCGACACCCTCCAGATCATCGAGGAGCAGCCCGAGCGGCTGCGCGAGGTGCTCGGCGTGGGCAAAAAGCGTGTTGACCTGATCACGCGCGCCTGGGCCGAGCAAAAAGCGATCAAGGAAGTGATGCTCTTTCTGCAGAGCCACAATGTGAGCACCGCCCACGCCGTCAAGATCTACAAGACCTACGGCGATGGGAGCATCGACGTCGTGCGCAACGACCCCTACCGCCTGGCCAAGGATATCCACGGCATCGGCTTTCTGACCGCCGACAAGATCGCGCGCGAGCTCGGCCTGGCCCACGACAGCCCCCAGCGCGTGCGCGCCGGCATCGCCTACACGTTGAGCCAGATGGCGGATGATGGGCACGTGTTTGCTCCCCAGGGCGAGCTGGTGCACGAAAGCGTCGAGATCCTCGACGTCTCGCCCGACCTGGTGGCCGAAGGGATCAACGCCTTGGCTGCCGACCTGGAAGTGCACGTCGAGCCGATCACCTACCCGGATCGGTCCAACCAACCAACCAACGAACCCCCCAATCAACTGGCCGAAGAGCGCGCCGTTTACCTCGCCCCCTTCTACTATGGCGAGCTGGGTGCCGCCAACCGCCTGAAAACCATCCTGAATGTCCAGGCCAGCCGCCTCGGCTTTTACCACCACGCCAACCTGGATCGTGTCTTTGATCACCTGGCTGCCGAGGGCGGCATCATCCTCAACGAGGGCCAGCGCCAGGCGGTACGCACCGCGCTCACCCACAAAGTCTCTGTCCTCACCGGCGGGCCGGGCACCGGCAAAACTACGGCGGTGCGCACCGTCATTCGCCTGCTCGAAGCCAAGGGCTACCGCTACGCCCTGGCGGCGCCCACCGGCCGCGCCGCCAAGCGCCTGAGCGAGGCCACCGGCCGCCAGGCGCAGACGATCCACCGCCTGCTCGAGTTCAAACCGCAGAAGGGGTTTCGCTTTCAACGCAACGAGGAGAACCCCATCGACGCCGACATGGTCATCGTCGACGAGACGAGCATGTTGGACCTGCTGCTGGTCAATCATCTGTTAAAGGCCGTGCATCCCCAGAGCCACCTGCTCCTTGTCGGCGACGTGGATCAGCTTCCCAGCGTCGGCGCCGGCAACGTGCTCAAGGACATCATCGCTTCCGGCGTTGCCGCCATCGTGCGCCTGACCGAGATCTTTCGCCAGGCCGAGGGCAGCCTGATCGTCTATAACGCCCACCGCATCAACCAGGGTGACATGCCGCTGTTCAACAAGACACCAGCCGGTGCGCCTGCCACCGACTTTTTCCTCTTTCCGGCCGACGATGCCGAGCAGGCCGCCGACCTGATCGTGGACGTGGTCCGGAACCGCATCCCGAACAAGTTCGGCCTCGATCCGCTGGCCGACATCCAGGTCCTATCGCCGCTCCACCGCGGCGCGGCAGGTGTGGCCGAGCTGAACCGCCGCCTGCAGGAGGCGCTCAACCCGCCGGCCGACAACAAGCCCGAGCGCCGGCGGGGTGGGCAGGTGTTCCGCGTGGGCGACCGGGTGATGCAAACAGCCAATAACTATGACAAAGAGATCTGGAACGGCGACATGGGCCTCGTGGTGCGGGTGGACCCGATCGACCATTCGCTGACCGTGCGCATCGACGAGCGCGACGTGGAATACGAGTTCTCAGACCTGGACGAGCTGATGCACGCCTACGCCGTCAGTGTCCACAAGAGCCAGGGCAGCGAGTTCCGCGCCGTGGTGATGCCCATCATTACCCAGCACTATGTCATGCTCCAGCGCAACCTGCTCTACACCGGGGTGACACGCGCCAAAGATCTGGTCGTGTTGGTGGGTAATCCCCGCGCTGTCGCCATCGCCATCCACAACGACAAGATCGGCGAGCGCCACACCGCGCTGGACGTGCGTTTGCAGAAGGGGGAACCCCTTTTGTTAGTGCTCCCCAGTTAGCGGCACAAACAGCACGCCCGTAACGTTCCGCTTCTGGATGTCGTCACCGCTTTTCGTAATCTCCCACAGCGTCTGATAACCCCCCGGCGGGCCGACGGGGATGACCAGCTTGCCGCCGTCGCCGAGCTGCTCCACCAGCGGCTGGGGGATGTGATCGGGGGCAGCGGTGACAATAATGGCGTCAAAGGGGGCATGCTCCTCCCAGCCAAAATAGCCGTCGGCGTGGAGCACGTGCACATTCTTGTAGCCCAGGCGGGCCATGCGCTCCGTGGCTTGCGTGGCCAGCGGCTCGACGATCTCTACCGTGTACACCTCGCCTACGATCTCGCCCAGGATCGCCGCCTGGTAGCCCGATCCGGTGCCGATCTCGAGCACGCGGTCCGTTGGCCTTAATTGCAGCAGCTCGGTCATCAGCGCTACGATGTAGGGCTGCGAGATCGTCTGGCCGTAGCCGATCGGCAGGGGGTGATCGGCGTAGGCCTGCGATTGGTAATCTTGGGGGACGAACTCGTGACGTGCTACGCGCTCCATCGCTGCCAGCACATCCTCATCCGTGATCCCACGGCGCCGGATCTGGTGGTCTACCATCTGCATTCTGTCCTCCAGCCGTTCGTCGTCGGCAGTGGCGGCTCGAGTCGGCGCATCCACGGATGGCGCCGGCGTGGTGGCGGACATGGGCGGCGGGCTGGGAAATAGAGTGCGAAAAGCGGCCAAGAGTGCCACCAGCAATGCCAGCAGAAGCAGCCCCGCACCTGCCAGGCGCATCACGCGCTGCCTGTTGGGTTGCCCGACCACGTGCCCATCCTCCTGACCTCGGTCACCACGTCGCCCACCGAAAAGGGGCGCGTCAACACCCGTGCCGGCGGCAGCTCTTCCGCCCGAAGCAGAGCGCGATCGAGGAGGCCGCCGCACAACAAGATTTGTCTTTGCTTCCACTCACTCCTTATTGTAACAGGTTTGTGTCAGAATTTCAAGATCCTGCACTTGCCCGCAGGCGGCGGTGCCATTCACACCGCTACGCGGTGCGCCACCACCCTGTCGCCTTCTGTCAAAGCGAGCAGCACAAAGTCAAACAGGTCCCGCTGCAGGCAGTAGAGCGGGTCCTCACGTGGGTAGTGCGGCTGGTCGCCGCGCAGGAATTTGCTCGTCGCTTCGTGGGTGGCGATTTCCTCGATCGCTGCCAGGTGATCGTACGCCTCGCCGGCAAGCAGGTGTGCCAGGTAGGCAGCGCACGCCTCATCCTCGGGCGAGCGCGCCAGCCCTCCCGCCCCCATGGCCACCAACGACACGAACTCGGGTGGGGGCGACAGTGCTCGTACATAGCGTGCAGTCGCGGAAGCAGTGACATAGCTTCCGAGCAGCACAGCATCAGCGCCCCGTGCGGCGGCAACCGCACCCAATACGCCAGCGGATGTGCGCTGCGCCACCCGCCGCCCGGCAAACGTGCCGCCTCCTGCCGCCAACACGGCCGCGGGCGAGTTGCCCAGGTCGAACCCTTCGACCCTGCGCCCGTCTACCTCGCCGACGGCCAGGCACCCCTCGTCGCGCTTCAGGCGCAGCACGTCGTTCGGGTCGGTGAGCAGGATGATCTCGGACGCGCCAAGGTGGAACATGAACGCGGCCGACGTAAAGGCGCGGTAGACGTCGATCACCACGGCCAGGCCGCGCGCACGGCGTGCACCTTCGAGCAGTGAGTAGCGCTCGATGCGAGGGATTGTCACCATTTTGTTCGCTCCTCATGTCCGATTATAGCAGGAAATGTGCCGGTAGACAAGGCACAGGGTG
>JAFGIA010000292.1 GCA_016929795.1 Anaerolineae bacterium | reverse complement strand
TTGCCGGGGTTGTTGAGGCGCTGGAGGTGCACGTTGTAGCTGCCGGTGTAGGTGCCGTTGTAGCCGTCGCAGGCGAGCAGGAGGTAGCTGCCATCCACCGGCAGTGTGGCTACTACCTCGGCGTGCGCCGAGCCGCTGGCCGTGCCCACGGGGTTGCCGTTGGGATCGTACACCCGGACCTGCGGCCACAGGCTGCCCGACGTGAGGCTCATCCCGGCCAGCACCACATCGCCCGCTTCGCCGGAGAACGTATACGCATCCATCTCGCCCGGCATGCTGATGCTCCCCGCCACTGTCTGCCCGAAGGATAGCGCCGTGGCGTTGCCGGGGTTGTTGAGGCGCTGGAGGTGCACGTTGTAGCTGCCGGTGTACGTCGCGTTGTAGTCATCGCCCACCAGGATGGTGTAGGCGCCCGGCACGGTGACCTCGACACGCTGCACTGCTTCCGGCCGGGTAGCGGCGATCTCGGCCCCCGTGTGCCCACTGACCACCACCGGTAAATAGACCCGCCACGTCTGAAAGGCGGTCACGGTCAGCTCGGCGTGCACAGTGCCACTCGTGGCGCCCAGTGCGCTGCCGGCGGCGTTGTAGACGCGGATCTCGGGCCACAGGCTGCCGGAAGTGCGGCTCATGCCGACCAGGATCACGTCGCCCACCTCGGCCTCGAACGTGAACGTATCCATCTCGGCTGCTTGCGGGATCGCCCCGGTCACCGTCTGACCAAAAGTGAGCGCCAGGGCGTTGCCCGGCTGGTTCAGGCGCTGCACGTACAGCTTGTAGCTGCCGGTGTACGTGCCGTCATAGCCATCACTGATCAGGAGGCTGTAGCTGCCACTCTCCGGCACGCTCTGCACCATCTCGGCGGCCGTCGACCCGTCCTGTTCCTGCAGCAGGGCGCCCGCCGGTGCGTAGAGACGAATTTGGGGCCACAGGTCTCCCCCGTCCTTGCTAACGCGGATCAGCACCACGTCGCCCGCATTGGCGACGATTGTATAGCTGTCGGCCTCGCCCGGGGCGCTGATCGCACCCGCCACTGTCTCGCCGAACGCCGGTGCCATCGCGTCCGCGTATGCCGGCGATGCCACGGGAGGACACATGGCCGCCGTAAAACAAGCGGCGATGGCGGCCATGAGCACCAAGCGGAGCACAACCTGAATGTTCAAACTCTCGCTTTTCATCTTTCTCTCCCTCCTTGGAGTGCCTGCTGCTGAGCAGTGGCTCTACCTCCTGCCAGATGAACTCACCAGCCGCACGAGTCCCCTGGCTCCTGGCTTATCCAACCTTCCATCCTTCCGATTCTTCTACCGTCTAGCGGGTGATTGTCACCTTTTTTAATCCCACCGGCCGGTCGGGGTCGTGGCCCCTGGTGAGGGTGAGGTGGAGTGCGAAGAGCTGGCCGGGGACGACGGCGACGACTGGCGACAACCACTCGGGCACACCGGCCGGCAGCGGCAGGGGGGTGACTGCTTCCGCCAGGAGTGCTGGCCGGTCCGAGATGGCCAGCACTTCGGCCCCGCGCGACTTGAGCTCGAGGCTGAAGCGGTGCATGGTGTCGTACATCTGCCCACTGGGGGCCACGACGAGGGCGGGAAAGCCGCTGCCGACCACGGCGATCGGCCCGTGCATGAAATCGGCCGAGGAGTAGGACTCGGCGATCAGGTAGTTCAGCTCTTTGAGTTTGAGGGCGATCTCGAAGGCCGTGGCATAGTTGTAGCCCCGCCCGAGCACGACGCACGTGTCCATGTAGCGGTAGCGCGCCACGGCCTGCGCCACGCCCTCTTCACGCGTGAGCACTTGCTCGACTTGTTCGGGCACGCCGCGCAGCGCCTCCAGCCGCTCTGTGTCGCGGTCGAGGGCGCACGACAGAAGCGCCAGCGCGGCCAGCTCGGCCGTGTAGGTCTTGGTCGCCGCCACCGACCGCTCCGGCCCCGCGTGCAGGGGGAGTAAACAGTCTGCCTGGCTGGCAAGGGGCGAGCCGGCGTCGTTGGTGATGGCCAGTGTGGGCGCACCCTGCGCCCGCCCCTCGGCCAGCACGGCCACGATATCGGGTGACTGGCCCGACTGTGAGATGCCGATCACCAGTGCGCTGTCGAGCCGCGGCGGCTGGTTGTAGACGCTAAAGAGCGATGGCGTGGCCAGGCCGACAGGGAGGCGGTTGTGCGCCCCCAGCAGGTACTGCCCATAGCGCGCGGCATTGTCTGACGTGCCGCGCGCGGCGATGACGACATGGCACACGTCGCGCGACTGGACGTGGGCGGCGATCCGCCGGGCGTTCTCCAGCTCCTGGTCGAGTAGCTGTGCGAGCACCTGGGGCTGTTGGTGTATCTCGTCTTGCAGGAATGACATCTTTTTCCTCCTCGCAATCCAGAGGATTGCGTTACGTGTGCGCTGTCCGGGTTGCGATCGACTCGATCAGGCGCGGGCGCAGGGTGGGGTGGTCGAGGCCTGCTTGCCGGTAGGCGAGCAGGACGGCACCGACGACCGGTGGGGCGTGCAGCCGCACCAGCCGCGCGCCGGGCGCCACCTGGTGGACGGTCTCGCCCAGCGCCGTCACCAGGTCGGGGCTGCCCTTGTAGGTGCTGCCGGCCAGCACCACGTCGAAGGTCTCCGCCTCGAGCCGGAGCTGGCGGATCACGCCGACGGCCAGGCTGCCCAATTCCCGGCCGGCCCACAGCACGATCTCGCGGGCTACTGTGTCGCCGGCGGCGGCCGCCTGGAAAACGAGTGGGGCGGCGGCGGCAGAGAGGGTGTAGCGGCCCACCATCAGTCCTTCGAAGAGATCGGCGGCGTGTGCCGCGCCGGCCCAGTGGACGAGCGCCGCGGTGAGGGCTGTCGCCGGGCCGCGCCGGGACCAGGCGCGGGAGATGTCCTGCAGGGCGCGCGCCACGATCTCGCCGGCGCCGCCGTGCTCGCCAAAGGCTGTGCTGCCGCCTGTCACCCGCCCCTCGCGCCCCTGGCTGTCGAGGCCGCGGCAGTTGGTGCCGGTGCCGGCGACGACGGCCACGCCCCAGCCGTCGGCGGCGCCGGCGAGGAGGCCGATGAGGGCATCGTTGACCAGGCCATAGGGCACACTGAGCTCCAACCCAGCGATCGCTTCATGGGTGGGCGCCTCCTGCACGGGCCAGTCATAGCCGGCCACGCCCAAGCCCGCCGCGGCCAGCGCCTGGCGCCCGATGGCCGCCGATGCCAGTGCGGCGTCCACTGCCTGGCGCAGTGCGGCACGCAGGCCAGGCCAGCCGACGACCTCCCAGTTGCCCGGTCCGGCGGTGCCCGATCCGACCACGCGCCCGGCACCATCGGCCACGACGGCCAGGGTCTTGGTGGCGCCCACGTCCACCCCGAGGTAGTGGCTCATGCGTTCCTCCAGAAGTGGGGCAGGTGCAGCCGGTTCGCTTCCAGCATGTCATCCAGTACCGCCGTGATCTGCTCGGCCGGGGGGCCGAGGGGGTGGGCGAGGAGCGCCTGGTAGGCGGCGTGGCGGTCGCCGTGCACGGCCGCCTCTACCGCCAGCAGCTCGTAGGCCTTGACGTGCGCCAGCAGGCCAAAGCAGGCGGGTGGCAGCGGCGCGGCGGGCAGGGGCTCGACGCCGCGCCGGCTGACGCGGCAGGGCATCTCGATCACCCACTCTGGCGGCCAGCCGGGCACTGCGCCCCGGTGCGCGACGTTCAACACCTGCCGGCTGCCCAGGTCGTTCTGGTGCGCGTCGATGAGCTGTGTGGCGACTGTGGAGTAGCGCGCCCCCCCCCGCCTGGCGAGCGAGGGCGGCGGCGCGGTGCGGTCCGGCTCGGCATAGGCGGCCAGCAGTTCCGCTTCGAGGGCCATTACCTCTTCGGCGCGCGACGGAGGCCATGCCGCCTGCGCGGCCACGGCGCGCGGGGTGTGATAGTAGTAGTGGAGGTAGTAGTTCGGGATCATGCCCAGCGCCTCGATCAGGTCGGGGTCCCAGTCGGGCTCGGCCGCCGCCCGGAGGCGCGCCAGGTAGCCGGCCAGGATTTCGGGCCAGACGTCCTCGCCGTTGATGGTGAAGCCACGGTGCCAGGAGAGGTGGTTGAGGCCGAGGGTGTCGAGCGTGCCCTGCGCTTCTTCTGCTTTGATCGCCCGTGCCGGGGCGATCGCGGCCAGCATCTCGGCCTCGGCGTTGATCGGGACGTTGCACACTCCGACACTCGGCACTTGAGGTGCGTAGCGTGCCAGCGCCTGTGTGACCAGGCCGGCCGGATTGGCAAAGTTGGCCAGCAGGGCGCCGGGCGCCACCTCGGCGGCCTGGCGGGCGATGTCGAGGACTACCGGCACGGTGCGCAGCGCGTTCGCCAGCCCGCCCACGCCGGTGGTCTCTTGGCCCACCAGGCCGTGGCGCCGGCCCAGGTACTCGTCCCCACGCCGCGCCTGCATCCCGCCCACACGGAGCTGCACGATGATATAGTGTGCGTCGCGCAAGGCCTCACGCCGGTCGGTCGCCAACCGGACGTCGAACGGCGCGCCGTGGGCGGCCACCATGCGCCGTGTCAAGCCGCCCACGACGTCGAGCCGCTCCCTGTCCACGTCCATCAGCCACAGCTCTGACAGGGGCAGTCTCTCGACCCGCTCCAGGAAGCCTGTGACCAGCTCGGGCGTGTAACTCGATCCGCCACCGATGACTGTTACTTTCAAGTCTCGTCTCCTTTGCTGCAAGATACAGGCTAGCGGGGTATCATCTCAATAAGGAGGGGGAAGTTGGGGTGTGTGCGGTGCCCGCACACACCCCAACCCCCAAATATTGAGTAGATACCTACCGGTCTATCCTGGCGGGCAAGGAGCGGGCGTTGATCCCTGCCCAGCGGTTGTTCTGCGCCGCTGCCAGCGTGGCCAGGACGCTCCCCGTCCGCCGCCAGGTGCGCCAGGCACCGGTGACGAGCGCCGGCAGTGTGGTCATCCGCCGCACCGCGCCGCGGTTCGCCACCAGCAACTGGCGGGGCGTCACCCCTCTCGGTTGAAAGACGACGTGGTGGGCGTCGAAATAGGTGTAATCGCCGGGCAAGACGATGTCGACGAGCCGGCCCTCCTCTGCCAGGCGCGCGGCCAGGTCGGTGCCGGGGGTGGGCGTCAGGATGGTGTAGACGACGCTGTCGAGCCCGGCCCGGGCGGCAAAGGTTTCCACCTGGCGAAAGGACTCGAGGGTGTCGCCGTCGTGGCCAAAGATGACGCTGCCTGACACGGCCATGCCGTGGGCGTGGATGCGGGCCACTGTTTCGGCGTAATGGCTCACGCCCACCTTCAGGTTCGAGGCTTTGCGCGCGCTGCGCAGTGTGTCTTCGTCCAGCGATTCGAGGCCGACGGAAAAGTAGAAGCAGCCGGCGCGATTCAACCAGTGGAGCAGCTCCTGGTCGCGCCCCGCTTCGAGCGACGCCTGGATGGCGAAGCGTTTTCCCAGGCGGCGCGCTACCATGCCCTGGCAGAGCTCGATGGTGCGCTGGGGGTTCACCGCCAGGTTGTCGTCGACGAAGAAGAGGAGCCGGGCGCGGATGCCGGCCAGCTCGTCGAGCACCTCACCCACGGGCCGCAGATGGTAGCGGCGATTGTAGAGCTTCCACACTGAGCAGAACTCGCAGTTGTAGGGGCAGCCCTTGGAGGTGAGCACGGCGTCGAAAAGGTAGCGATGCGGGTAGAGATCGCGCCGCGGCCAGGGCAGGCCGTCGAGGGGCGGCGTGCCGCCGTGGTATACGCCGTGTAGCTGCCCGGCCTCGAAATCGGCGATGAGGTGGGGCCAGGCCCCCTCTGCCTGGCCTGTGAAGGCCACGTCGGCATAGCCCTGCACTTCGCCGGGCAGGGCGTCGGCGTGCGACCCACCGATCACTACGCGCGCCCCCTGCGCCCGGAACCAGGTGGCCAGCTCGTAGGCGCGGGGGATGGTGGCGGTGTAGGCGGTGATGCCCACCAGGTCGGGCCGGAAGCCGCCAAGGTGCAGCGCATTGTCGCCGGCGTTTTCGTCGACGATGCGCACCTGCCAGTGGGGCGGTGTGAGTGCTGCCACGTAGGCCAGGTTCAACGGCGGCACGTAGCGCATGCCGTTCCACCCATGCTGGCGCCTGCCGTCCAGCAGTTGGATCGGGTTGATGAGCAAAAGCCTGGGCCTGATCAAATCTCCCCCCTCTGCGCGCATTATACCAGAGACGGCGCGGGATTGGAAGGATGGAAGGAGGGAAGGTTGGCGCGGCGCTGGCCTTTCCTCCTCCCGCTGGGAGGCGATTGACACCCCTCCCCGAATGTGATACGATACGCCTGCTCATCAATCCAGTGCTGTGCCGAAGGGCCGCGGGTGTCCCGAGTACCCTCGGGTGTGATCCGCGGCGGGCAGGGTTATTCAGGAAGGAGTGATCGACATGCTACTCGCCGGTGATGTCGGAGGCACCAAGACCAACCTGGCTATTTATGATGCGCTGCAGGGCCTCACCCCCTTGATCGAGAAGACGTTCAAGAGCGGAAGCTATCCCAGCCTGAAAACGATCGTGGCCGAGTTCCTGTCGGACGCGGGTGTGGATGTCGAACATGCCGTGCTAGGGGTGCCTGGCCCTGTGGTCGACGGCGAGTGCAGCGTGACAAACCTGCCGTGGAGTGTCAGCGAGTCGGCGCTGCAAGAGGCGCTCGGGCTGGAGCGGGTCAAGATCCTGAATGACTTGCAAGCCACCGCCTACGGCCTGCCGCAGCTCAGTGAGGAGGACCTCTTTACCCTCAACGATGCCCCGCCGCGCAGCGGGACGATGGCTGTGATTGCCCCCGGCACCGGGCTGGGCGAAGCGGTGTTGGTGTACCACGATGGCGAGTACCATGCTATCCCGTCTGAGGGGGGGCATACCGACTTTGGCCCTACCAATCTGTTCGAGATCGAGATGCTGCGCTATTTTATGGGCAAGTTTGGCCACGTCAGCTATGAGCGCATCTGCTCCGGGCGAGGGCTGCCCCTGATCTATGAATATCTGAAGATGAACCGCTTTGCACCCGAGTCACCAGAGGTCGCCGCAGCCCTCGAAAGGGCGGACGATCCGACGCCGGTCATTGTCCGGGCTGCGATGGATCACGTGTGCGAGCTGAGCATTGCCACGTTGAACGTCTTTGTCTCGGTCCTGGGTGCCGAGGCGGGGAACCTGGCGCTGAAGGTGATGGCCAACGGTGGGGTGTACCTCGGCGGCGGCATTCCGCCGCGCATCCTGAACAAGCTGAAAGATGGCACCTTTATGGCTGCCTTTGTCAACAAGGGCCGGTTCGACGACGTGCTGGCGGCGATGCCGGTGCACGTGATCCTGAATGACAAGGCGGCCCTGCTGGGCGCGGCCGCCTACGGACTGGGGTTATAGTCGAGCACTAGTCAAAGTACGCCGGTCGCGACGGATCGGCGAGGTGGGCCTGGATCTCGGACAGGTGTCGCTCGTGCGTGCGGTTTGAGGAGAGGGGCGGCAGGTCGTCGAAGGCAAAGAAGCGGACGTCGAGTGTCTCGTGGCTCGTGTGCGCCTCGCCGCCAACCAGCTTGCACAAGAAGACCAGCTTGTAGGCATGGTAGAAGCTGAGCGGCTGGCCACTGCGGTTGGCGTCGAACACGCCCACCAGTTTGACGGGCTTGACGTCATACCCACTCTCCTCGCGCGCCTCGCGCACTACCATGTCTGACGGTGTGTCGCCGACGTCGGCCCAGCCGCCAGGCATGGTCCAGAGGCCGTCGACCCGCTCGCGGACGAGCAAGATCTGGCCCTGGTGCACTACTGCCGCGCGCACGTCCACCTTGGGGGTGGCGTAGCCGGGCTGTGAGAAGAAATCCTCGAGCAGGCGTTCGTCGGGCAGGCCGGCGTGCTGGCGCACGATCTCGGCGGCGAGGTGCATGAGGTGGGTGTAGCGCTCTGTCTCGTACTCGTTCTGGCTGTAGGTCAGCCCGGTCTGGGCGACTGCCTGGATCTGCTGCGCCCAGGCCAGCCAGCGGGGTGCTCCCTGTGTGGTCATGGGCTATTCGCGGGCGAGGAGGGTGACGACGCCGCCGTACAGCTCGGCAAAACGCTGCCCATCGTCGCCTGACCCGATGCCGGCGCCATAGTGCATCGGCACCGCCACGGCCGGATTGAGGACCCGGGCGGCCTCGGCCGCCTCTTCCGCGGTCATGGTGTATTTGCCGCTCACCGGCAGCAGCGCCACGTGGCACTCGATCGCGGACATTTCGGGGATCTGGTCGGTGTCGCCGGCAAAGTAGAGGCGCACGCCGTCGACGGTGACGACATAGCCGACGTGGCTCGACGCCTGGGGGTGGAAGGGCACGCCGGGCGAGCGAAACTTGTTCACGTTGTAGGCGGGCACGGCCTCGATCTCGACTCCCTTGAAGGTCACTTTGTCGCCAGGCTTGACGGGCCGCGCGCCCGCCAGCTTTTGGGCCGCAGCGCCGCCGGCTAACACCAGGGTGTCGGGCGTGCGCACGCGCGCCACGTCGTCGGGCGAGCAGTGGTCCTGGTGCTCGTGGCTGACCAGCACCAGGCCGGCCTTGACGGGGTGGCCGCGGAGCTGCCACGGATCAAAGTAGATGACCACCGGCCCGTCGAGCCGGAATGAATCGTGTCCCAGCCAGTGTAGCTTGTTCACCAATTCGAATGCGTCCATTTTGACTCCTTTCTTGTGCCTGTCGGTATCATCTCGATAAAGGGGGGAAGTTGGGGTGTGTGCGGTGCCCGCACACACCCCAACCCCCGATTATTGAGATGATACGCCTGTCGGTATCAGCTCAAAAAGTCTGGGTGGGATGTAGGGCGGATTGCCAATCCGCCCTACATCCCCCAAATTATTGAGATGATACGCCTGTCGCGGCCTCGATAGGCTGATTGCCCAACTCCCGCCCGTCGCGCGCAAGGCGCTGCAGCACCTCGACATAGGCTGCGGGCAGGCCGATGTCGAATGCCTGCCCGGCCACGAGGAGCCCGAGCAGGCCCTGCTCTTGCTGCAGCGACACAAGGGCCGGTGTGAGGCCCATCTCGCCGTGCTGGCGGGCGCCGGCTGCCGCCAGGCGGTCGAGGTGATCAAAGATGGCCGGTGGCAGCAGGTACTGGCCAAAGAGGGCCAGGTACTCTCCTTCTGCCAGCCCCGGCACGTGGAGCGCTGACCGGGCCCGGCGGACAGACGGCTTTTCGACGAGGGCCTGGACCTGGAGCAGCCGCCCTGCTTCGATCCAGGGGCCGGCGGCCACGCCATAGTGGACGACGGCGGCCTGGGGCACGCGCCGCAGCCCGAGCACTCCTTGCCCGTGGGTGCGGTAGCAGTCGAGCATCTGCGTGGCTGCCGACTGCCGTCGGTCAGAGTGGTAGAGGTGATCGCCGAGGAGGAGCAGGAAGGGTTCGTCGCCGATGGCGTGGCGGGCCACCGACACGGCGTGTCCAAAGCCTGCCTGCTCGCGCTGGAGTACAAAGGAGACCCTGGCCCCCAGCTCGAGCAGGTGCCCGGCCTGCGCCTGAAGCGGCGGCGACAGCCGCCGGGCCAGCGCGGGCGGCATTGGCTCGTGGAAAAGGCGCCGGAACTCGTCCTCGGCGTCGGGCTGGACGACGATTACGACCTCTTCCAGACCGGCGCTCAGCGCTTCTTCGACGATGACCTGGATCGCCGGCTTGGCATACCCGGCCGCGTCGACCACGGGAAAGAACTCTTTGCGCACCGCCCTGGTGGCCGGGAAGAGGCGTGTGCCAAGGCCGGCGGCGGGAATGAGCGCCTTGCGCACGGGTTGCACCAGGGGGGAGAGGGTGATCGGGGCCGGTGGGGGGGTCATGCGGATGTCCGGCAGCGGAGCTTCTGGCGCGCCCAGTGTGACTTTGAGGCAGGGCAGCCCCAGCTCTGCGCCCAGGATGCGCACCGCTGCTTCCTGATCGGCGGCGCTGCGTGCCACGAACTGGGCTGTGCCGTCGCCCTGCGAGCCTACGCCCTTGCCGCCCCACACGTGGGGGCGCAGGGGCTGGTAGGTGAGCACGCGGTGGAGCACCGGCGCCGCCAGCTCTTCGGGGCAGGCGGGCATGGCGTAGCGGTCAAACAGGGCCTGCGCCTCGGTCATCAGTTCGCCCAGGGCGCGCGCGTCGCCGGCGCGCAGCGCCTGCGCGGCACGGGCGACGAGGTCGCGGTTGACCGGCCCGAGCAGCTTTTGCACGCCGTCGGCCACGCCGTTGTCGCGCACCGAGTAGCAGGCATTGAGGCGGCTGAGGATGAGGAGCGTGTCCTTGCGCGCCTGCAGGTCGGCGACGACCAGGTGCAGCGGTCCCCCGGGCTCGACAGCCTCGGTATGAAGCTGGTCGCCGTCGAAGGTCATGAGCACGGGGCAGCGGCCAAAGGCACACCCCTGGTCCATGCGCCCGCAGCGCGACGGCGTGGTGACCTCGCCCTGGTAGGCCAGCTCCATCTCGCCGCGCGTGGTCAGGTGTAGATCGTAGAGGCGGTTGAAGGCGCGGGCGACGAGGACGCAGATGGCGGCGCTCGACGACAGGCCCTTTTTGACTGGCAGGTCGGTGCGATCGTTGCGCACTACCAGGCCCTCGACCTGGTAGTGGGTTACGGCCTGGTAGGCCACGCCGGCGACGTAGCTCCAGAAGCCGCCAGCTCGCGCCACGTCGAGCAGCGCGGTCGGGTCGAGGGGCAGCACCTCGGGGCCGTACGTGTGCCCGTCGGGCGTGGAGGCGGTGAGGATGAGGGCATTGGGATGGGGTGCCACCTCGGCGTACAGGCCCTGGTCGGTGCCGCAGATCAGGGTGTAGCCTTTTTCAATGGCCGGGTTCGCACGCCGGTAGCCACCGGCCCAATCCGAGTGCTCTCCAAAGAGGCAGATGCGCCCCGGTACAAATAGTTCCATGCTCATTCCACCTTGATGTTAGGCGGGTGCATACCGCGCACGGCGATACTGCTGCGGCCAATCGATCTCGTGCCTGAGGACGTGCGCCGCGTGCAGGGGCCAGTAGGGGCGGCGCAGCAGCTCACGACCGAGCAGCACCAGGTCGGCGCGGCCGTTGCGCACGATCGCGTCGGCGTGCTCGGGGGCGGTGATCAGGCCGACGGCGCCTGTGGCTACGCCGGCTTTGTGCCGGATCTGGGCGGCAAAGGGCACCTGGTAGCCGGGGCCGATGGAGGGCGGGGCCACAGGCAGGTTGCCACCGGACGAGCAGTCGACCAGGTCGACGCCGCGCGCCTTTAGCTCGCGGGCCACGCGCACCTGATCGTCAGGTTTGAGTCCACCTTCCACCCAGTCGGTGGCCGAGATGCGCACGAGGAGGGGCTTTTCCTCGGGCCAGGCGCCGCGCACTGTCTCGACGACTTGAAGTAGAAGGCGCATCCGGCCGTCCAGCAGGCCGCCATACTCGTCCTGGCGCCGGTTCGAGAGTGGCGACAGGAATTGGTGGTTCAGGTAGCCGTGGGCGCCGTGGATCTCGACGGCGTCAAAGCCTGCCTCGCCGGCGCGCACTGCCGCCGCGCGCCAGGCGTCCAGCAGCGCGGCGATCCCGCCGGCCGCCAGTGCCTGGGGCACCTGCCACCCCTCGGCGAAGGGGATGGCGCTGGGCGCTACGGGCAGGGCGGGGCCGTATCCCTTGTGCTCGCTCCACGCCTTGCGCCCGGCGTGGGCCAGTTGCACGGCTACGGCTGCTCCTTCTGCCTGCAGCAGGCGCACGATGCGCGCCAGCGGCTCGACCTGCGCGTCGTTCCACAGGCCCAGGTCGTGGGCGCTGATCCGGCCGCGGGCCTCGACGGCCGTCGCCTCGAACAGGATCAGGCCGGCGCCACCGACGGCCCGCGCCAGGTAGTGGGCGAGGTGCCAATCGGTGGCCAGTCCGTCCTCGCCGGCGGAGTAGATGCACATCGGCGACATGGCGATCCGGTTGCGCAGCGTCACGCCGCGCAGGGTCAGTGGGGAAAAGAGATGGGGCATGGGTCTCGCCTCCGGCTCAGGTAAAGATGATCTCGTACTGCCCGGCTGTGGCCATCAGATCCGCTTGTGCTTGCTCGTCCAGGGGCTGGTAGCGCTCGGCTGCCGCCAGGATCATGGGCAGGAGCGCGGCGTCGCCGGCGCTAATGGCGCCCGTGATGGGGTGTGACAGGGCAAAGCTCAGCATTTGCTCGACGCTGTCCGGATCGTCGAACGGCTTGTACCAGGTGTGGTAGGCGCGCTGTTCGCCCTCTGCCCAGGGCTGCTGGGCCCAGGCCTTGATGACCATGACCCCGACGTCGCGCTGGCTCGCGGTGCGCAGCAGGGCCTGCATGTCGCGCCGGTAGTCGTCGCGGGCCATCAGCTTGAAGTTGAGCGGCAAGAGGAGCGAGTCGAAATCGAAGCGGCGCAGGGCCTCGAGCTGCACCGCCGGCGCCTGGAGCCCGTGCGACGTGATGCCGAGATAATCGGCCAGGCCCTCCTCACGCACGCGCAGGATTGCCTCGAAGGAGCCGCCCCGGGCAAAGCAGGCGTCGAGCTCGTCCATCGTCGCCACGGCGTGGAGCTGGTAGAGGTCGAACTTGTCGGTGCGCAGCCGCTCCAGCGATTCGTTGGCCTCGCGCCACGCCCCTTCCCGGCTGCGGATCTGCGTTTTGCAGCCGAGGAAGAAGCGGTCGCGGTACGCCTCCAGCCAGGGTCCGACGCGCTTTTCGGCGTCATGGTAGCTGGGAGCGATGTCGATGTGGTTGACGCCGTGGTCGAGCAGGCGCTGCAACGTCTCGTCGGCCTCGTCCTGGCCGAGTTGGCCCACGGCAAAGGCGCCAAAGATGACGACGCTGCTGATGTGGCCGGTGCGTCCAAATCTACGCTTTTCCATGCTCCCTCCTTTGATGTGCGGTGATCGGTCTTTTTTGGTTTGCCCGGTGGCAATGCGATCCACCATCGCCCTGTGGACGATGGGCGGCTCTATTATACCGTGGAGTGGCCCAGGGGACAAATGGAGCGATTGTGCAAGTGTATATGGGGGGAAATAAGCAACAACTGTTACAAGTCTAACAAAACGCTAACACTTGTCTAATTCAAATCTAACAGAAGGGGTGTATTGTATAGCTGGGCGCGGATAGGATGGGCCGGTGCGCTGGCGTGCGCCGGCATTCCGCTCCCCTGGGGCAACGTAGAAAACGAACTCATTAATTCAGCAGGGAGGAAAAAGATGGCAAAAGTTATCGGCATCGACCTTGGAACCACCAACAGTGTCGTCGCCGTCATGGAGGGCGGCGAGCCGACTGTGATATCGACTGCAGAGGGCGGGCGTCTCTGCCCGTCGGTGGTTGCGTTTAACAAGAACAAGGAACGCCTCGTCGGCCAGACGGCGCGCCGGCAGGCGATCGTCAATTCCGACAATACGATCTTTTCGATCAAGCGCCTGATGGGCCGTCGCTATGATGATCCGATGGTGCAAAAGGCGGAGGACATTCTCCCCTACCGGATCGCCGAAGGCTCGGGGGGTGACGCGCGGGTGTACATCCCGGTGATGGACCGGGAGTATTCGCCGCAAGAGATCTCGGCCATGATCCTGCGCAAGCTGGCCGACGACGCAGAGGCATACCTGGGTGAGAAGGTAACCCAGGCGGTGATTACGGTGCCCGCCTATTTCAACGATAGCCAGCGGCAGGCGACCAAGGACGCGGGCAGGATCGCCGGCCTCGAAGTGCAGCGCATCATCAACGAGCCGACGGCGGCGTCGCTGGCCTACGGCCTCGACCGCGAAAAGGCGGAGACGATCCTGGTTTTTGACCTGGGCGGCGGCACGTTCGACGTGTCGATCCTCGACGTGGGCGAGGGGGTCGTCGAGGTCAAGTCCACGTCGGGCGACACCTTCCTGGGCGGCGACGACTGGGACCAGCGTATCGTCGACTGGGTGGCGGACGAGTTCCGCAAGGACCAGGGGATCGATCTGCGCGGCGACCGCCAGGCGCTCCAGCGCCTGAACGAGGCGGCCGAGAAGGCCAAGATCGAGCTGTCGACCGTGCTCGAGACTGAAATCAACCTGCCCTTTATCACGGCCGACGCTACCGGGCCCAAACACCTCCAGATGCGGCTGACGCGCTCCAAGTTTGAGCAGCTCACGGAGGACCTGGTGCAGCGGCTGCGCAGCCCGTTCGAGCAGGCGCTGAGTGACGCGGGCCTGAAGGCGAACCAGGTCGACGAGGTGGTGCTCGTCGGCGGCGCGACGCGCATGCCGATGGTCCAGGATCTGGTGCGCAAGCTGGCGGGGGGCAAGGAGCCGCACAAGGGGGTCAACCCCGACGAGGTGGTGGCGGTGGGCGCTGCCATCCAGGCGGGCGTGCTGACTGGTGAGGTGCAGGATGTGCTGCTGCTCGACGTGACGCCGCTGACGCTGGGCGTGGAGACGCTGGGTGGGGTGATGACGCCGCTCATCGAGCGGAATACGACGATCCCGGTGCGCAAGAGTGAGATCTTTTCCACGGCCGAGGATGGGCAGACGGCGGTGACGATCCACGTGCTGCAGGGCGAGCGCACTATGGCGGCCGACAATATCACGCTGGGGCGCTTTAACCTGGAGGGCATCCCGCCGGCACCCCGGGGGGTGCCGCAGGTGGAGGTGACGTTCGATATCGACGCCAATGGCATTCTGAACGTGGCGGCGCAGGACAGGGCGACGGGCAAGGAGCAAAAGATCACGATCACGGCGACGACGAACCTGAGCTCGGACGAGGTGGAGAACCTGGTGCGGGAGGGACGCAAGCACGAGGCGGAGGACAAGCGCCGGCGCGAGCTGATCCAGGCACGCAACACGGCCGACCAGCTCATCTACCAGACGGAAAAGACGCTGCGCGAGCTGGGCGACCAGGTGTCTGCAGACGACAGGCAGCGCATCGAGAAGACGATGGAGGAGCTGCGGCGAGCCAAGGATGGCGACGATACGGCGCGCATCCAGCAGCTCATCGAGCAGCTTCAACAGGCGAGCTATGCGATCGGCCAGCAGATGTACGCCCAGCAGCAGGCCGCGGCCGGCGGCCCGCCGCCCGGGGCCGGCCCCCAGCCTGGACCTGGCGGGCCGCAGCGCCCGGGGGACGACGACGTGGTAGACGCCGAGTTCCGCGAAGTATAAAGGTCACCCCTGGGCCCGGGCCGGACCTGGCCCGGGCCCGGGGGAATGGCACCGGGCTCGACACCTTCCCAGGTCGCCGGCTGCGTGCCAACAAGCGCGCGCCCAAGAGGCCGCGCACCCGCCCGGTTTCTATGGGAGCCTGATTGATGGACTATAAGGACTATTACGAAACCCTTGGCGTGAGCCGTGACGCTTCGGAAAAGGAGATCAAGAGCGCGTTCCGCAAGCTGGCGCGAAAATATCATCCCGACGTCAACCCGGGTGATGCGCAGGCAGAGGAGCAGTTCAAAGAGATCAACGAAGCGTACGAGGTGTTGTCCGATCCCGAAAAGCGGGAAAAGTACAACCGGCTCGGCTCCGATTGGCGGCGCTGGCAGCAGGCAGGCCAGCCGGGCGACTTTGACTGGGGGCGCTACACGGCCGGCGCGCCGGGGGGCGTGCACGTGCGCTATGGGACCCCCGAAGACCTGGAGGACATGTTTGGCGGGGGCGGCGCTTTTTCAGACTTTTTCAGCCAGATTTTTGGCGGCGCAGGGATGGGGGGGCGGCCCGGGGGCTTTCGGTACGAGGCCCGGCCACAACGCGGCAGGGATTACGAGCAGCCCGTAGATATCAGCTTGCAGGAAGCGTTCACCGGCACCACGCGCATCCTGCAGCGTGAGTGCGGGCGCCTCGAGGTGCAGATCCCGGCAGGGGCCAGGACCGGCACGCGCGTGCGCATGGCCGGGGAAGGGGCGCCAGGGGCAGCCGGTGGACCGTGTGGGGATCTCTTTTTGCGTGTCCACGTGGTGGACGATCCACGCTTTGAGCGCCGCGGCGATGACCTGTACACGACGGTGACGACAGACCTGTACACGATGGTGCTCGGCGGGGAGATCCGGGTGCCGACGCTGACGGGCCAGGTGGCGCTGACGATTCCGCCGGGCACGCAGAATGGGCGGACTTTTCGGCTGGCAGGCCAGGGCATGCCCGAGCTGCGCCAGCCGAGCCAGCGCGGCGATCTGTTTGCCACGGTCCAGGTACGGCTCCCCACCGACCTGACGCCCCACCAGCGGGAGCTGTTTGAACAGTTGAGGCAGGAGGCGTAGTGGGCCATGACACCAGAACGCCAGCAGCGAAGGTACATCTCGATCGAGATGGCGGTCCGGCGCTCAGGCCTGTCGGAAGAGCTGGTGCAGGAGTGTGTGATGCGCGAGATCGTGGCCGATCCACTCACCGACGGCGACCTGTGCGAGCTGCGCCGCGTGCGGCGGCTGCAAGAGCTGGGCGTGAATCTGCAGGGTATCGAAGTGATTCTGCACATGCGGCAGCAGATCCAGTCGCTGCGCGCGGAGATGGAGCGTTTGCAGCGCGTGTTGGGCCCCGCCATGTGGGGGCAACTGACGTGGGGGGGAGCGACAGGGGGCGACATCGAGGCCGAGTGGCGCAGGCTGCCGCCAGCAATCGATCAGGATAGGAATGAGAGGTAAGATGTTCCGGAAAATTTTGTTTGCCCACGACGGCTCGTCGGCTGCCGACAGGGCGCTCCTCTACGTGGAGCACCTGGGGCGTGAAGAGGAGGGCGAGGTGGTGGTGGTGCACGCCTATGAAGTGTCACACCGCTATGCCACAACCGACGTGTACGACGAGCTGCGTGAGACGGTCGAAAAAGCCGCGTGGGCGGTGGTGGACGATGCGGTGAGCGAGCTACACCACGCCAACGTCCTGGCACGGGGTGTGGTGCGCGAGGGGATGGCGGCCCGTGTCATCCTGGAGCTCGCCGACCAGGAGAATGCGTCGCTCATCGTCCTGGGCACCCGTGGCCCATCCAGCACGGCCGAGCTGCTCCTGGGCAGCGTCAGCACGGAGGTGCTGCGGCTGGCGAGGTGCCCGGTGATGGCGGTGCCGTAAACTGGTAGATTGGTAGATTGGTA
>JAFGIA010000291.1 GCA_016929795.1 Anaerolineae bacterium | reverse complement strand
GGGCACGACGTGGTGGTGCTGCTCGACAGTCTGACGCGTATGACGCGCACGTACAACCTGCAGGGATCAGGGCGCGGGCGGGGGCGCTCGCTGTCGGGCGGCCTGGAGGCAGGCGCCACCGAGATCCCGCGCCGCTTTTTTGGGGTGGCGCGCAATGTGGAGAATGGCGGGTCGGTGACGATCGTGGCCACGGTGCTGGTGGATACTGGATCACGACTTGACCAGGTTGTATTCGAAGAGTTCAAAGGCACGGGCAACAGTGAGATCGTGCTCGACCGCGACCTGGCCGAGGCGCGTATTTTCCCCGCGATCAATATCCGGGCCAGCGGCACGCGGCGCGATGAACTGCTCTACGAGGACGACGTCTACCGGCGCCTGATCAAGCTGCGGCGCGCGCTCGCGGAAAAATCGACGCGCGACGCACTGATGACATTGCTCCAGCTCCTGGAAAAGTACCCGACGAACGAGGATCTGCTGGCGCAGATCCCGGGCTAGACGCAATACTTTTCAAATAAGCTCCAAGGCCCATCTTGGGCCGCCCCCGGGGACGGGGGCTGGAGCCTTATTCGAAAGGTATTGGGGCTAGACGTTTGAGACATACTACTGGCATGGAACCGCCGATATCCTACGTTCGCCCGCACCAGATCGACCCCGGCCGGTACCGGCTGTACCGGCGTGCGATCTGGATCGCACTCGCTGGTAACGGCACGCTGGCCTTGCTCAAGGGGTTTGCCGCCTGGCTATCAGGCAGCACGGCCGTGCTGGCGACGGCCGTCGACTCGTCGACAGACCTGGTCTACACGCTGTTCATGGCATGGGGCCTGTGGCGCAGCCAGCAGCCTGCGGACGAGGACCACCCGCAGGGGCACGCACGCATCGAGCCGCTCGTCAGTGCGGTGATTGCCCTGATGATGGGCCTCGCCGGGCTCGAAGTTGTCAGGCAATCCGTGACGCGCCTATCCAGCGGGCCTGCCACGTTCTCGTGGGGAATGCCGTCGGCCATCCTGATCGGTACCGCGCTCATCAAAGTAATCATGTACCTCACCGTCCGCAGGGTGGGGCGCGAGGCACACAGCCCGGCCATTGCGGCCTCTGCCCAGGATAACCTGGCCGACGTGGTCTCGTCGGGCACGGCGTTGGCGGGGGTGCTCCTCGCCAGTTGGCTGCACCCACTCGCAGACCCTCTGGCCGGTCTGGCCGTCTCTGTATGGATCTTTCGTAACGCAGCGGGCATCCTGATGGAGAACCTCGGTTATCTTACAGGGCGGGCTGCCGAGCCAGATCTGTTGGAGCGGATTTATGCGGCAGCGAGCGGTGTCGAGGGCGTGGTGCACGTCCACCGAGTGGTAGCCGATTACGTGGGGCCACAGGTGCGCGCCGACCTCCACGTTGATGTCGATGGCCAGACACCCTTTCTCGTCGCGCACGACATCAGCGACGCGGTGCGCGAGGCCGTGGAGGCGTTGGATGAGGTCGATCTCGCCTATGTGCACGTCGAGCCCGTGGAGCTACACGCCTGATCCACATGCCAGATCAATCGACCGACCTTGATCCCCTCCAGGCAGGGCAGGCAGTGGTGGCTGTAGATGCACTGGCCGGCCAGGCGGCATATATAATTCCTCCTCTGCACGCGAAGGAAAGCGGATGAATTGTTATTCTACGCCGTGTGCGCCAGCCAGCGCAATTCCAGCCAATGACGTGGATCGGGGCGGGCCCAGGGATGATGCTCGCGCACGCGAGCCAGTCGAGATCGGGTCGCCGCCGTAGCGTGCGCGCAGCCGCCTGGGGTTGGGCACGAGTCGGGCGGGCGACAGGGGCGGTGTCGACCAACGACGGGCGAAGGTTGCCTCCTCGGTAGGGCCGGTCCCCTCCTCTGCCACGCAGGATCGGGCAATCAGCAGCAGCGAAGGATAGGCCTCTCCACGGATGTCGAACAGGTAATAGTTGTGACCGTCGGGTACTAGCCACGCCGGTGCGCCCGTCAGGGCGCGGGCCGGATCATCAGGCGGCAGGTCGCCGAGGCAAGTGCACAGCTCCGCCCCGTCCACAATGTGCGCGTCGACGAAGCGGAGGCGGCGTGAGCAGTAGAGGCCGTGCACCTGCTCCCACGGTTGGCCATCGCGCTCGAACAGGGCCGGCGGTGCTGCGAGGCGCAGCTCGTGATAATCCATGACCAGGTCCGTGCGCCGGGCGCGGGGCTCGATCTTGCTCTGCGAATAGGCATCCATGGGTGAAAGCGGATCGTCAGGCCGGATCGGGGGGGGGCGCTTTTGAGTGGGACCCATGAAGCTCGCCGAAGAGACCAACACGAGGGCGGCCTTTGTTGTGGATGCCTGCAACACATCAATAATGAATCCTCCTCTGGCTATCAACTGGCGACCGTTTGCCACAGCCGGGGCACTGACTCTTCCGCAGCTGCCTCCCCGGCGGCCACGACCTCTCTCGCCCGTGGAAACCCACCCAGTAACGTGATGCCCGGGTCCAAACGAGGACAGAGCACCAGGTCTGGCTGCGCCTGGGCCAGTCGGTAGTCGGCCATCTGGTGGGCCATGATGCTCACCACGCGGCGTAAGGACGTCATCATCTGGAGCACCTCGGGCAGGGCTAGCCGGCCGTTGCCTTCCGGGGTCTCAAAAGACAGCAGTTCGGCATCGGTCGAGACGCTTACGGCGATCACCACTTCCGCGCCCATCCTTCGCACCACATCGGCCGGCAGGTTGTTCAGGATGCCGCCGTCCACCAGCAGCCGCCCGTCCAGGGGGAAGGGTGCAAAGATGCCCGGCAGCGAGATCGTGGCCCGCACCGCGTCGGCCACCATGCCGCTCTGCAACACCACCTCTTCGCCACTCAGCAGGTCCACCGCCACCAACGCCAGCGGGATCCGTAGCTGGTCGAAGGTTATCCCCCCTATGTGGCTGGCCAGGTAGTCGCGCACCCGCTCGCCTTTGACCAGCCCCAGGCCGGGCAGGGAGCGGTCCACCAGGGGCAGCAGGTTGCGCCAGCGGCTCAGGCGCAGCGCCTCCTGTTCCAGAT
>JAFGIA010000290.1 GCA_016929795.1 Anaerolineae bacterium | reverse complement strand
CGACCCGGCGCCGAAATAGCGCGAGTCCTTGTAGAGCTCCATCTTGTGCTTGCGGTCGGGGCCAATGACCACGACCTTGCGCGGCAGGGTCGACAGCGCCTTGTCCACCAGCCAGGGCGGGATCTTGACCAGGCTGCTATCCTCTTTCGTGTCCTCGACGATGGCGCCGCCATCCGCTGCCACCTGCACGCCTTCCTTGTCGTACACGCGCACGCCTGTCTCATAGAGCACCGTCAGGGCCGAGAAATAGATCGCCTCGATCTCGTCCTCTGTCAGCACCTGGAACTGCGGCGTCGCATTCACCGTGTAATTCGTCTTTTTCACCTGCATGTCTAAGTCTCCTCCTGATACGAGACCGAGCCAGAGATGAGATTTACGAAGTGTCCGCTCCGTTGCCTCTAATCTCTAATCTCTAATCTCCCGTTCATCTCATGAATGCTTCCTGCTGGATCTCTCCACCGGGTGGGATCACCAAAAAGTCTTTTCCTGCACCGTTCAGAGCTACTGTGCCGTCGCGGGCGGCCTGCTCGATGATCTCGACAAGACGGCGCACATAGGCATCAGATCCAAGCCGCTCTTCGTAGCGCATGTCCCAGCGCTCGCAGAAGCGTGCTACTTCCAGTGCCTGGGGGCGATAGGTTTCCAGATCTTGTTGGGTGTGGGCCACCAGCACCAGCCGCTCATAGTGCTGGTACTGCTGGTCCATGATCCAGATCGCTTCCTGCTCGCCGTACTTGGGCACATATTCGTGATACTCTTTGAGCGGGTGGCTGCCCGATTCGAGCCAGCCCTTGCTCAGGTAGTAGGTACTGGGCACTGCCTCGAACTCGCGCAGATAGGCGCTGCGCGAGCCGAGCAGCAGCGAGATGCAGTCGTCAACGCGCGGCACCAGCAGCGTGTGCACGCCCGCGCGCAGCCCACGCAGCCCGTTGCCACACAAGCCATAGCCCAACACCACGAGACTTGGCTCCTCGATGCTGTCGACCTTTTCTTGCAGGGTGAGTGTCATCTTGGCCGGCACGCGGTGCAGCCCATAGTCGAGAAACTGCACCTCGCGCGCCACGCCGTCGGGCAGGAGCTGTTCCAACAGGTCTTGCAGCACCTGGCACGACAACACCACCACCGGCATCCCGCTACCCTGGCTCATCCATCCGTCCCCGTGACTCGACTCTTGGTCTCCCACCATGTTGATCCTGGCTGGCCGTACTCTAGCTACGCGGCCCCGACAAACTTTTTCGCCAGGTCCGCGCCGGCAGGGCCGTTCGAACCGTAGCCGTCGGCGCCAATGCGCTCGGCGAACGCCGCGTCGACGGGTGCCCCGCCGACCATGATCTTGACCTGGTCGCGCACGCCGGCCTCTTCCAGTGCCTTGATCGTCTGCGCCATGGCGCGCATCGTCGTCGTCAGCAGGGCCGACATGCCGATGATATCGGGCTGGTGCTGTTTGATGGCGGTGACAAACTTTTCCGGGTCGACGTTAAAGCCGAGGTCGATCAACTCGAACCCCGCCCCCTCGCACATCATGCCGACGAGGTTCTTGCCAATGTCGTGCAGGTCCCCCTTGACGGTGCCCATCACGATCTTGCCGATCAGCTTGGCGCCGCTCGCCACCAACTCGGGGCGCAGCACCACCAGGCTCGCCTGCATGGCGTCGGCCGACATCAGCACTTCGGGCACGAACATGTCGCCTGCCCTAAAGCGTACGCCCACCTCGTTCATCCCCGGCACCAGGCCGTTGTCCAGAATATCCTTGGGCGCCAATCCCTCCGCCAGTCCCTTTTCCACCAGCTTGGGCGCCTTTTCGGCGTCGCCCTCCAGAATCGCCGTCGACAGTCGCTCGTATACTCTACTCATTGTTCCTCCTAGTGCTCTCGTACCCGGTCCTCGTGCTCGGCCAGGACCTTCTCGATCGTTTTCTCCGTTTCGGGCTTGATGGGCGATGGCTCGTGGCTTGCCAGGATGTCGCGCACGCGCGCCACGGTGCGGTCCTTCATCGTCGTCTTGCCCATCATTTCCCACTCTTCATAGTTGCGCCGGTCGCACAGGTTCGGGTACCAGAATTCTGTCTTGTAGTGGCGGCGCGTGTGCATCTCGCGCAGGTAGTGGCCGTTTGGCTTGACGTTGTCGATCACCTTCACCGCCAGCGTGTCTTCGTTCACCTCGATGCCGCGCGTGATGCGCCGGGCGTAGCCGATGGCCTCGTCCATGGCGGCGAGCTGAAAGACAGAGCCCGTCATGGCACTCTCAGTGTAGCCCACGTCGTGGCACAGGTCGCCACCCGTCAGCGCCGAGAAGTAGACCGACATGGCGCCCTCGATGATGGCCTGCTCGTCAAAGGTCTTGGAGTCGGTGCAGCCGCCCGTCTGCCACAGGGGCAGCCCGGCATAGTGCGCCAGCTCGGTCAGGCCGGCCATATTGAGCGGCAGCTCGGGCGCGCCGTAGGCCAAGATCATGGAGCTCATATCCATCGGGCCGTACACGCCGCCCATAAAGAAGGGCAGCCCGGGCTGCACAGTCTGCGCCAGCGTCAGCCCCATCCACGACTCCGCGGCCCCCTGGACGATGATGCCCGCCGATGTGATCGGCGCGGTACCGCCAGAGATGGGGCACGGCGTAAAGATGAGGGGCACGCGGTGGCGTGCCGCGAAGAGGAGCTTGTCGACGGCCTCGAACGTGCTCGTCAGCGGCGACAGCGGCTCGCAGTAGTGGACATAATTCGGGCGGTGCTCGAACGCTTTCTGCCCGCCCGCCTCGGCAATCGCGATCTCGTGGATGCCGGCCGAGTCAAAGCGGTCGTACGACCAGGCGACGATCGGCTTGCTCGTGTTCGGGAACATGCCCGCGAACTCGTAGAGCGCACCCAGCTCGTGGTGCACGTCGTTGACAGTGCCCAGCGATTCGCAAAAATCGATGTTGGGCAGCGCGTCGACGACCCTGGCGACCAGCGGCACGTCGGCCTTGACGTACGGCCGGCGCTCCAGCGTCTCGACGTCGATAAAGTTCGGGCACGTGGGGCCAGGGCCAAAGTGCGCCCTGCCGGGGCCGATGTGGATATTGTGCCTTGGGTTGCCATCTCGCGCCCAGAGTGTAAAGCTGCGTGGCGCCTTGGACAACGCGTCCTTGACCATGTAGGACGGCAGTCGCACGCGCAGGCCGTCGACCCACGCGCCGGCTTCCTTCAGGATCTCGCGCGCTTCGTCGTGGTAGACGTCGAGGCCAGTGTACTCCAACAGATGGAGCACTGCCCGGAACATCTCCTCGAGCTGGTCGTCGGACAGCATTCGAAACTGCACGCCCGAGTTCACTTGATAATTTGACCTCATCATAGAAAAACCTCCCTTGAGATACGCAAACGTGAGAACGTTCGAACGTTCCAACCCTCGCTTTTTACTTCCCGACCAGCTTCTTCGCCAGGTCGGCGGCGGAGGCAGCATTGGATGCATAGCCGTCGGCACCGATCTGATCGCAGAATGCCTGTGTGACCGGCGCGCCGCCGATCATGATCTTGACGCGGTCGCGCAGCCCTGCCTCTTCGAGCACGCGGATGGTGCTCTCCATGGTGCGCATTGTCGTCGTCAGCAGGGCCGACATGCCGACGATGTGGGGCTCGTACTCTTTGACTGCGTCGACAAACGCCTCTGGCGCCACGTCCTTGCCGATGTCCTTCACCTCGAACCCGGCGCCCTCGCACATCATGGCGACCAGGTTCTTGCCGATGTCGTGCAGGTCGCCTTTCACGGTGCCAAGGAGCACCTTGCCCACCGTCTCGACGCCCGCTTCCGCCAGGATCGGCCGCAGGATGTCCATTGACGCCTGCATCGTCCTCGCCGAGCGCAGCACCTCCGGCACGAACATGTTGCCGGCCCGGAACTCGACGCCGACGTGATCCATGCCCGGCATCAGGCCCTTGTTCAGGATCTCTTCGGCCGTCAGATCCTCGTCGAGCGCGTCTTCCGTCAGCTCTTCGATCTCGTCCAGGTTGCCTTCGATGACTGCTGTCGAGATCTGCTCCAGGATTTCACTCATTTCACTTTCCTCCT
>JAFGIA010000289.1 GCA_016929795.1 Anaerolineae bacterium | reverse complement strand
GCGTGGTCGACGACGGCATCGTGCTCGACCTGTCGAATCTATGCTCGCTGGACATCGATCCTGTCGGTCGTGTGGCGTGGGCCGGATCGGGGCTGACTGCCGGCGAGTACACGCTTGCTACAGCGGAGCATGGCCTGGCGACCGGGTTCGGCGACACCGGGTCGGTGGGCATTGGCGGGATCACGCTGGGCGGTGGCGTCGGGTTCCTGTCACGCAAGCACGGCCTGACGATCGACAGCCTGCTGGCCGCCGAGATGGTAACCGCCGATGGGCGGATCCTGTACGTCGACGCCGAGAACCACCCCGACCTCTTCTGGGCGATTCGGGGCGGCGGCGGCAACTTGGGCGTGGTGACCCGCTTTTTGTTCCAACTGCACGAGGTCGACAGAGTCCTGGGGGGTATGCTCCTCCTGCCCGCGACAGCAGACGTGATCGCCTCGTTCGTCGCCGCGGCCGAGGCTGCGCCCGATGAGCTGTCGACCATCGCCAACGTCATGCCGGCGCCGCCGATGCCGATGGTGCCCGAGGAGCATCACGGCAAGATGATCGTGATGGCGCTGATGGTGTACGCAGGCGACTCTTCGCTACGCTCTGAGCAAGCTGTGGAGGCAGGCGAGCGCGCCGTCGCGCCTTTCCGGGCGCTCGCCGAGCCGCTGGCCGACATGGTGCGACCGATCTACTATCCGGAGATATTCATGCCCGAAGAGGAAGGGTATCATCCGACGGCCGCGGCGCGCACCCTCTTTGTCGACACGATCGACCGCGCCGCTGCGCAGACGCTCCTCGAGTCCCTGCACACTTCAGACGCGCCGATGCGCGTGGTCCAGATCCGGGTGCTGGGCGGGGCAGTGGCCCGTGTCCCTGTCGACGCAACGGCGTACGCCCATCGGCTGTCGCGGACCATGGTCAACGTCGCCGCATTCTACGAGGGGCCTGACGACCGGCCGCTGCGCGAGGCGTGGGTTGCCGAGCTGGCGGCGGCGCTGAACCAGGGAAACGCGGGCGCGTACGTGAATTTTCTGGGCGATGAAGGGCCGGAGCGCGTGCGCGCTGCCTATCCGGGCGCGACGTGGGACCGGCTCGCCGCGATCAAGGCGCGCTACGACCCGACCAACCTGTTTCACATGAACCACAACATCCCGCCCGAGTTCGACGTCCTGCATACCTGAGAGCAACGATGAACCGGAATCTGGTGTGCTGTAGGGGCGCAGCAATGCTGCGCCCCTACAGCCGGGGAGGAAAGCGGCAGCAGACGCTGCCGCGATAGGAAAGAACAGAATCTACATAATCTCTATCTTGACTTTCTCATCTGTGTAGACTACAATAGATCTGAGATGAAATGAAGTATCGATCAGAGCGTTCGCATCGCGGCACATTCAGCACCCAGTACAACAGCCTCCACTCAGGCGAGCACGCCGAAGAGAAAGGAGCTCGATGACAGAGAACAGCCATCCCGATGCTTTGGCGGAGCATTTCCGCCTGGTCGCCGATCTGACCTACGACTGGGAGTACTGGATCGGTCCCGCTGGAGAGTTCCGCTACGTGTCGCCATCGTGCGAGCGGATCACGGGCTACCCTCCCGAGGACTTTGTGGCCGATCCGGGCCTCTTGGCGCGAATTGTCCACCCCGACGATCGCCAACTCGCAGAGCAGCACGAGCGAGGCGACAGCGAGGGTGCGCCGCGAACGGTCGAATACCGGATCGTGACACGCGGCGGCGAGGAGCGGTGGATCGGCCACGTGTGCCGGCCTGTGTACGCTGCCGACGGCTCCTGGGCCGGCTACCGCGCGAGCAACCGCGACATTACCGAGGCGAAGCGTATCGAGGAGGCTCTCTCCCAACAAGAGAAGCGGTACAGGCAGTTGTTCGACGGCATGGCCGAGGGCTTTGCCCTGCACGAGATCCTGATCGATGACCAGGGCCAGCCATGCGATTATCGCTTTCTCGAAGTTAATCCCGCCTTTGAGCAACTGACAGGGTTGAACAAGGAGGACCTGCTCGGAAAAAGGGTGATGGAGGTGTTGCCGGCGACAGAGCCTTTCTGGATCGAGACCTACGGACGCGTGGCCTTGACCGGCGAGCCGGTCCACTTTGAGCACTATTCCGCGGCATTCGGCCGGCACTATGCCGTTTCGGCCTACCGCCCCGCCGAGAACCAATTCGCATCTGTCTTTGTCGACATCACAGACAGGGTCAGGACCGAGCAGGTGCTGCGCGAGAATGAAGAGAAGTTGCTTACACTGCTCGAGATCCTCCCGGTAGGTGTGTCGATTCTCGATTCCGCACGCGACATCCGTTACCTGAATCCTGCACTGTCACGGATGCTCGACCTGCCGGCAGAGACCGGCGCCGAAGCGCGCCACGTGCGCCGCAGCTACACGCGGCCCGATGGCAGCCCGATGCCCGCGGACGAGTTTCCCAGTGTCCGCGCCGTACGCGAGCAGCGTATGATCCGCGACGTAGAGATCGGCGTGCTGAAAGAAGATGGCACCCAGGTGTGGACGCATGTAAGCGCCGCGCCGCTTCCTTTCGACGATTGGAGCGTCATTATCGTCACCGCCGACATCACCGAGCTGCACCATGCGCGCCACGAGCTGGAAGAGCGCGTGCAGGAACGCACGATCGAGCTCACCGAGCGAACGGACGAGCTCGAGCGGGCGAATGAGAGACTGCAGAGTGCAGAAGAGGTGCTTCGGTCGCAGAACGAGGAGTTGGAGGCAGCGCAGCACAGGCTGGAGGAAGAACGGCAGCGCTACCAGGAGTTGTTCGACTTGGCGCCCGACGGCTACCTGGTCACTACCCAGAACAGTATCATTGTGGAAGCGAACCGGGCCGCGGGCGATTTGCTGTGCGTGCCGGTGGGCCAACTGCCTGGCAAGCGGCTCGATCAGTACGTGGTGGCTGCCGACGGTCCGATCCTTGAGGATGTCCTGGCCCAGTTCCGCGCGCTCAAAGGCGGGGCGCCGCTGCACTCAGAGGTGCGCCTTCAACCGGCCGAGGGTGAGCCAATCCACACCTCGGTGGCGGCCACGGCGGCCCGCTCCATCTCGGGCGAGATTGAGGGCGTGCGCTGGCTGCTGCGCGACGTGACGCATGAGAGGCAGATGCACGACGCCCTGGTTCACTCGGAGAAACTATCGATTGTAGGCCAGCTCGCCGCGTCGTTCGCGCACGAGATCAAGAATCCACTCGCCGCGGCCATCGGGTGTGTGGACATGGTGCACGAGGCACTCGACGAAGGAGAGGATCCGGGCGAGCTTCTCGCCATTATCCAGAGCTCCCTCGACCGTGCTTCGCGCCTGGTCGCCCAGCTCCAGGAGCTGCACCAACATTCGGAGCTGGAAGAGAAGCGGCTCGCCAATCTGAACGAGCTCGTGGAGGAGGTGCTGCTCCTTGGGACCAAGAGAGCACAGTCGGCAGGCGTCGAGATTTCCTGGGAGCGAGCAAAAGGACTGCCCAACCTGCCGGTGATGGTCGATGGCATACAGCAGGTCTTGTTGAACCTCGTCCTCAACGCCATCGAGGCCATGCCCGACGGCGGTCACCTCGATGTACGCATCCGGCGCACCCGCCGGCCGGCGCGCATTGGCATTCAGTTTGCCGACGATGGCCCGGGACTCGCACCTGAAATCCGCAACCGGCTGTTTGAGCCATTCAAGACCACCAAGGCACAGGGCTCCGGGCTTGGCCTCTTTGTCAGCCACAACATCGTCCACCAGCACGGCGGGTCCATCGATGTGCAGAGCGCAGAGGGGCAGGGAACGGCGCTTACCGTGTGGCTGCCGGTGTAAACAAACCGCAAGGTTGGAAGGCTGGAGTCCCAGCCTTCCAACCTTCCAACTTGCCTTATTCGGCCAGCGCCTCGAGCATGGCAGGGATCACCTGCCGCGCATCGCCCACGATCGCCAGGTTGGCGACCGACATGATCGGCGCCTTTTCGTCGGGATTGATCGCGACGACGTAGCCGGCTTCTTGCAGGCCGAAATAGTGGTACACGTCGCCAGACAGGCCACAGGCGATGTAGAGGTCAGGC
>JAFGIA010000288.1 GCA_016929795.1 Anaerolineae bacterium | reverse complement strand
TGATCAGCACGACGCCCAGGAGCGGCACAAAGGTGATGATTGTGAGCAGATATTCCATCTATTTCCTCCTCGGTGAAAAAGTGCCTCGTTTTTCTATCAGCCTCGACGTCCGCTAACCGCGGACCAGGAAGAGCGCCAGCAAGAGCACGACCGTGACTGCGGCCACGAGCAAATAGTTCTGCACGTTGCCCGTCTGCGTGGCGCGCATAAACTCGCCGAACCAGTCCGTGGCCCGTCCTACGCCGTTCACTGCGCCGTCGACGATCGGGTTATCGATCGCCCGCTTTAGCCAGCTTGCGATCCAGCGCCCAAACGCGCCCACGGCATTCACGATCCCGTCGATGATGCCCCGGTCAAAGCCAAAGCACACCTGTGCCAGGCGGATGAGCGGCTGGATGATGACGGCGTTGTACAGCTCGTCGAAATACCACTTGTTCTCCAGCCACGTATAGACCGGCCCCAGCGCACGGCGCAGTGGGTCGACCGGCGCCGTCAGCGGCCGGAAGCCATAGATCAGGTACGCCAGCGCCCAGCCGGCAATCGCCACGCCACTCGACACCAGCGCGATCGTCAGGTTGAACTCGCCGTGCGCGATCTCGTGCCCCACCACGTCGGCCCACTCGCCGATCAGGTGGTAGAACTGGTTGGCCCATGGCGTGCCCGCCAGTCCCAGGAAGGTGGCAAAGCCCGCCAGGATGACCAGCGGCGCCGTCATGCTCGGCACGCTCTCCGGCGCGTGCGCCGCGGCCGCGGTGCGCGGTTTGCCGCCAAAGGTGAGAAAGATCTGCCGGCCGGTATAGAACGCCGTCAGGAAGGCGGCGATGGTCAGCAAGATCCATACGAAGAAGGCCCAGCCCGAGCTGACGCCAAAGTGCCCGCCGTGCATGAATGAGTGCCACGCGTCCGCCAGGATCTCGTCCTTGCTCCAGAAACCGGCCCACGGAAAGATGCCCGTCAGCGCCAGGGCGCCGATGATAAAGCTCCAGCCCGTCGCCGGCATGCGCCGCAGCAGCCCGCCCATGTTCAGCATGTCGTTCGCGTCGAACTCGGGCTCGTGCTCGTCGTGTGCCCCGTGATGATGGTGGGCCACGGCGTGATGCCCGTGCTCCACCCCGTGGATCACCGAGCCGGACGCCATGAACAGCAGCGCTTTGAAAAAGGCGTGGGCGATCAGGTGAAACACCGCAGCCACGTAGGCGCCGATGCCGAGCGCCGCGATCATGTAGCCAAGCTGGCTGATCGTCGAGTAGGCCAGCACGCGCTTGATGTCGTTCTGCGCCACGGCGATCGTGCTCGCAAAAATGGCAGTGAACGCCCCGATAAAGGCCACCACCGCCAACTGCGGCCCCCCCGCCACGGCCACAAAGAGCGGGAAGGAGCGAGCCACGAGGTAGACGCCCGCCGACACCATCGTGGCGGCGTGGATCAGCGCGCTGACCGGCGTGGGGCCTTCCATCGCGTCGGGCAGCCACACGTGCAGCGGGAACTGTGAGCTCTTGCCCACCGCGCCGCCAAAGATCAGGAGCGCGATCAGCGTCGCCCAGGACATGCCCAGCGGCGAAGCCGTGGTCGCGAGCGTGTGGAGTGTCTCCTCGCTAAACACCTCGCGGAAGGTGAGGGTGCCCACCTGCGAGTAGAGGAGCAGGATGCCGGCCAGCATCAGCGTGTCGCCGATGCGCGTCGTCAGGAACGCCTTTAGCCCCGCCTCTTTGGGCGTGATCCGCTTCGGGTCGGCGTACCGCTTGTCGAACCAGAAGCCGATCAACAGGTAGGAGCAGAGGCCCATGATCTCCCAGAAGACGAGCAGCACCACAAAGTTGTCGGCCACCACCAGGCCCAACATGCCGCACGCAAAGAGGGAGATGTAGGCGAAAAAGCGCGAGTAGCGTGGGTCCACCTCGGGCGTGCCAAAGTTCATGTACCCCTTGGAGTAGATAAAGATCATCAAGCACACAAAGGGCACCATGAACAGCATCACGCCGGTGAGCGTGTCCACCTGGAAGCCGAGCTGCAGCTCTGTCGACCCGGTAGGGATGCTATAAAGCGGAAGCTGGAGGCCGCCGCGCGGCGGCGTCAGCTCGCGCGTCTGGGCAAAGGTACTGAACAAGACGCCCCAACCCAGGATCCACGACAGCCCGATGCCGATCCACGCGATCCAGGTGCTGAGGAGCCGATGCTTGTTTGTCCACAGCACAATGATCGCGAACGCCAGCAGCGGAAAGAGCGGGATGAGCCAGGTGAGGTTAAAAAAGGTTTCTTCCATGGAATCCTCGCTCCTCTACAGTTTCAAGGTGTCGATGTCTTCCACCGCCACGGATTTGCGCACCCGAAAGACAGAAATGGCGAGGGCCAGGCCGACGGCGGCCTCGGCGGCCGCCACGGTAATGACGACGATCGCAAACATCTGGCCCGACAGGCCCAGGCGCGCGACCTCGATCTGCCGCCAGAAGGCGATCAGGTTGATATTGACCGCGTTGAGCATCAGCTCCACGGCCATCAGCACGGCGATCGCGTTGCGCCGGGCGAGGGCACCGTAGAGGCCGATGCAGAACAGGGCGGCGGCGACGATCAGATACCACGACAATGGGACATCCATAGGCGTTCCTCCCTCGCTTAATACTCGCGTGCAATAATGACGGCGCCGACGAGCGCCACCAATAGCAGCACCGAAGCTACCTCGAAAGGCAGCAGGTAGAAATTCGGGTTTACCAGGGCCTGGCCCAGGGCCTCGATCGCTCCCGGGGGCATGTCAGTCACCTGGACCGGCCACGTCACCTGCAGCAGGATAAAGACCAGGATGCCCAACAGGGCCGCGGCGGCGACGAGACCGCCGATCCACTGCTCATTCTGCGCCCGGTACTCTGGATCCATCAGGTTGCGCGTGAGCATGATGGCAAAGATGATCAGGATCGAGATCGCGCCGACATAGACGAGGATCTGGATCATGGCCAGTAGCTCGGCCTCGAGCAGGATATAAAAGCCGGCCACGCCGACGAACGACAGGACCAGGGCCAGGGCCGCACGAAAGAGGTTGCGCGTGAACACGACCCCGAGCGCGCCCACCAGGGCCACGAGGCTGAGGATGATAAAAATGACGTGCTGGACTGTGATCTCCATAGAGCCTCCTCTTACCTTTCCACGGCGGTGATCCGCTTCAGCGCCGGCGCATGCGACGACGTGAGCGCCGCGCGGCGAACGAGCAGGAATGAGATGGCGATCATGACGATGTTCAGGATAAAGAGGATCACTGCCTGCACAAAGGGCGCCGTGACCGGGTCGCCGAGCGGGATCTTGACCACGATCGCGACGACGAGCAGGTTCACCAGGCTGATCGGCACCAGGAACTTCCACGCGAACCCGATGAGCTGGTCGAAGCGCAGGCGTGGGAAGGTGGCGCGGAACCAGAGCATCAAAAAGATGATGAACGCCGCCTTGGCAAAGACGATCACCGGCCTCAGCACCGGCAGCAGGTCTTCCAGCCCAAAGAACTTCCAACCGCCCAGAAAGAGGGTCGAGGCGATGATCCCCACGGCAAACATGTTGACATACTCGGCAATAAAGAACATCGCAAACTTCATGCCGCTATACTCGACCAGGTAACCGGCGACCATCTCCGAGTCAGCCTCGATCAGGTCCACCGGCGAGCGGTTCGCTTCAGCCAGGCCGCCGACAGTATACACCAGGGCGGCCACCGGCATGACGATAAAGTAGGGCACCACCTGCTTGTCGACGATCTCGATCAGGTTCATGCTGCCCGTCAGGAGGACAACGGCCAGAATGGAGAGCACGATCGGAATCTCGTAGGCCAGGAGCTGGTTCACCACCCGGAAGGCCCCCAGCAGCGCGAACTTGTTGTTCGAGCCCCAGCCGGCGACGACGATGGCGATCACGTGCATGCCGGCGATCGCCACGACGTACAGGATGCCGACGTTTAGCTCCTGCCCCACCAGCCGCGGGCCGAAGGGCAGCACGGCAAAGACGAGCAGGGCCGGGATGACCACCAGGATCGGGCCGAGCATGTGCAGCAGCCGGTCGGCCCGGCTGGGGATAATATCCTCCTTGGTCAGCATCTTGATCGCGTCGGCGAAGGCGGTGATCGTGCCATAGAGTGGCACGCGGTTGGGGCCGGGTCGGTCCTGCATGCGCGCGATCACCTTGCGCTCCATCGGCGTGAACACAATCACTGCCGCCACGCCCAGCAACAGCAGGATGATCACCCCGATGATGTCTGCGACGAGGTCAACCCCCCATGGCGGCAGCCCCCAGCCCGACAGGACGCCGGCGACCCAATCGCCGAACGTCACCCAAAAGTTCGTAATCCATTCCATGTGTCTCCTCCTGACACAGCTTCTAATCTCTAATTTCTAATCTCTCAATTTGGAACTAGAAATTAAAAGACTACTGCCACCGCAGGGCGCCCTTGCGCCATGCATACACCAGGCCGAGGGTGAGGATGCCGATAAAGAGCGTCACTTCGATCAGCGCCAGCACCCACGCGTCGATGTTGATGTAGGCCACCGCCCACGGAAAGAGGAAAACGGCCTCGATATCGAACACGACAAATACCAGGGCATAGATCCAGTACTGCGCACGGAACCGGACCCACGTATCGCCGATGGTCTTTAAGCCGCACTCGTACGTATCCGTTTTCACCGGGTTGGGTTTCTTTGGCCTTAGCAACCACGCAAAGCCAAGGGCAATGAAGGGAAATGCAATGGCCACGACGACAAAGATGCCGATAAAGTTATAGTCTGACAGCAATGTCTCACCCTCCTTACCGAATTGTCGAGGAACCGCGGGCTATTATGCCACAAGTCACGGGAAATGGCAAGTTACAAACTTCACAGGCCAAACGATTGACGATTTTCGATCTATGATTTACGATTGCTCCTTGCCTGCTCGTGCCAGATCACAATCCATACGCATCAAGCCAAGCGGAAAAGCGCGTGCGTGCCGCAGACCGCCGGGGCATGAATGACCCGGCTACAAAGCTTGCACCCCGTGAACGGGGTTCTGAGCCCGATTCATCGGGCGGAAGCTCCGCAGGACGGCCACTTCATGGCCG
>JAFGIA010000287.1 GCA_016929795.1 Anaerolineae bacterium | reverse complement strand
TGATGGAGCCGAAACATCCCTACACGCAGCTTCTTAGAGAATCGATTCCGGAAGCGGATCCCAACAGGCGCTGGAAAGGTGAGATCACGCTCTCGGATATAGAACACGAAGAATACTTGCGACAAGGCTGCAGATTCGCGGGCAGATGCCCTCGCGTGATGGATATCTGCAAACAGGTAGTACCAGCAGACTTGCAGGTCGACGGTGTACTCGTCAAGTGCCACTTGTACGGCGTGAGAGAGGAAAACGTTTGACAATGCCCAGAACATTTCGTAACCCTATCTTTCCAGGTTTTTATCCGGACCCCTCAATTTGCCGCGTTGGAGACGATTATTACCTGATTACGTCCACCTTCGAATACTTTCCAGGACTGCCGATCTTTCACAGCCGTGATCTGGTTCATTGGCGCCAGATAGGTCACGTCCTGGATCGTCCGTCGCAACTGCCCCTGGACAACATACGTCCCTCTGGCGGCCTGTACGCGCCGACCATCCGCTTCTCGCAGGGTGTGTATTATGTCATCAACACCCTGGTAGACGGAACAACACAAGCGGGCAATTTCATCGTCACCGCCACGGATCCCGCCGGCCCCTGGTCAGAGCCGTTCTGGCTGGAGAATGCTCCAGGCATCGACCCCTCCCTGTTCTTCGACGATGATGGGCGCGTGTGGTACGTCGGCAACCGGGAGGCGTCCCACGAGCAATACAGAGGGCACCGCGAAATCTGGCTCCAGGAATTGGACGCTGACCATATGCGGCTGGTGGGCGAGCCGCAGGTGCTCTGGGATGGAGCCGCAAAAAAGGCAACATGGGCGGAAGCGCCCCACCTCTACAAGATCCAGGGCCGCTATTACCTGATGATTGCCGAGGGCGGGACGGGACACCACCACGCCGTGACCATCGCCCGCAGTGACGCGGTCACCGGGCCGTATGAAGCGAACCAGGGCAATCCCATCTTGACCCACCGCCACCTGGGGCTGGATTATCCCATTGTGGGCACCGGCCATGCCGACCTGGTGGAAACGCAGACCGGCGACTGGTGGATGGTGATGCTGGCCATGCGGCCTTATGGTGGTTATTTCTACAACCTGGGCCGAGAAACTTTTCTGGCCCCAGTGCGTTGGGAGGATGGCTGGCCCATCGTAAGCCACGGGACGGGCCGGGTCGAGTTTTCGTACCCGGTTCCTGACCTGCCCGAATGCCGCTGGCTGGCCGATCCGGCCTGTGACAACTTTGACCGACCGGTTCTCGCTCCCCAGTGGAACTTTTTGCGGACCCCCCGTGAAGAGTTTTGGAGCACCAGTCAACGACCTGGCTATCTGCGATTGTGGCTGCGGCCCGAGCGACTCGCGGAACGCACCTGCCCCAGTTTCGTCGGGCACAGGCAGCAGCACATTCACTTTGCAGCGCACACGGCCCTCGAGTTCGACCCGCAGGCCGCGCACGAGTGTGCCGGGCTCGCGCTTGTTCAGAACAACGATTTCCACTTTCGTTTTGTCGTCACGCTGGGAGATCAAGCCGTCGTCCGCCTGATCAAACGCTCCGCGGGTGCAGAAGAACTCTTGGCCGAACGGCCGGTTGCGCCCGGCCGGTTGTATCTGAAGGTGGAGGCCCACGAGCAGGCCTACAGCTTTTACGTCGGCAGCGAGCTGGACACATGGCTGCCGGTCGCCAAAGATGTAGATGGGCGAATTCTGAGCACGCCCGTGGCGGGCGGCTTTGTAGGCGCTTACATCGCCATGTATGCCAGCAGCAATGGGCAGCCCAGCACGAACTATGCCGATTTCGATTGGTTCGAATATCTTGGAATCGAGGAGTGACCTATGTACAATGATACGACCCTGTCCCTTCGCGAACGCGTGACCGCCCTGATTTCGCAAATGACGCTAGAGGAAAAGGTGGGCCTGATGAACCACCCGGCCAAGGCGGTGCCGCGGCTGGGTATCCCGGCCTATAACTATAGCAACGAGGCCTTGCACGGCGTGGCGCGCACGGGGCGGGCTACGGTCTTTCCCCAGGCTATTGGCATGGCCGCCACCTGGAACCCGGCGCTGATCCAGAGCATCGCCTCCGCCATCGGCGACGAGGGGCGAGCCAAGTATCACGAGGCGCTGCGCCGCAAAGGCCGCACCGACCAGTACCAGGGCCTGACCTACTGGTCACCCAACGTCAACATCTTTCGCGACCCCCGCTGGGGCCGTGGTCAGGAAACGTGGGGCGAGGACCCCTTTTTCACTGGCGAGATGGGCTCGGCCTTTGTGCGTGGCTTGCAGGGCGACCACCCGAAATACCTAAAGGCCGCGGCCTGTGCCAAGCACTATGCCGTCCACTCCGGCCCCGAAAAAGATCGACATATTTTCAACGCCGTCGTCTCGCCCCGCGAGCTGCACGACACCTACCTGCCCGCCTTCAAAAAGCTGGTGGTCGAAGCCGGGGTCGAAGCGGTGATGGGCGCCTACAACCGCACCCTCGACGAGCCGTGCTGCGCCAGCCAGTTCCTGCTCCAGGACATCCTGCGCGGCGAGTGGGGCTTTCAGGGCCACGTCGTCTCTGACTGTTTCGCTCTGACCGACCTGCACAAAAACCACAAGGTCACCCTCGACGCCGCCGAGTCGGCCGCCCTGGCGCTGCAGCGCGGCTGCGACCTCGCCTGCGACACCGTCTATGACGCCATCCCCGAGGCGATCGAGCGTGGCCTGATCACCGAGGCCGACGTCGACCGCGCCCTGCAGCGGACGCTGGGCACTCGCTTCAAGCTGGGCATGTTCGATCCACCCGAGCAGGTGCCCTATGCCTCCATCCCCATGGACGTGGTCGGTTGCGCCGAGCACCGCGCCCTGGCCTACCAGGCCGCGACCCAATCGGTCGTGTTGCTCAAGAACAAGAACAACATCCTGCCCATCCGGCCCGAGACGGGCAGCATCTTTGTCACCGGTCCCTCGGCCACCAGCCTCGAAGTGCTCCTGGCCAACTACTATGGCTTCAACGACGAGATGACCACGCTGTTAGAGGGCATCACCGGGCGGCTGCCCGAGGTCATGGGCATGGAGTACCACCCCGGGGCGCTGCTGATGCATCCCAACGCCATCAAGGAAACCTGGGCGCCGTGGATGGCCCGCAAGGCGGATTTGACCATCGCCTGTGTCGGCTCCTCGCCCCTACTGGAAGGCGAGGAAGGCGAGTCCCTGTTGACACCCCACAACGGCGACCGCGAGGGCATCGACCTGCCGGCCAGCCAACTGGAATATATCAGGCAGCTCGCCGCAACCGGCGTCAAGATCGTGCTCGTCGTCACCGGCGGCAGTCCGATTGCCCTGGGCGAGGTCGAAGACCTGGTCGAGGCCATTCTGTTCGTCTGGTATCCGGGCCAGGAAGGGGGCCGTGCCGTCGCCGACGTGCTCTTTGGCGACGTCTCCCCGTCAGGCAAGCTGCCCGTCACCTTCCCCCGCGCCCTCGACCAACTCCCCCCCTTCGAGGACTATACCATGGCCGGCCGCACCTACCGTTACATGACCGAGGAGCCGCTCTATCCCTTTGGCTTTGGCCTGAGCTATAGCCGGTTCGAGTACACGGACCTCGCGCTCGAGAAACCGGCTGTGCGAGCCGGGGAGTGCCTCGCTGTGAGCCTCCAGGTACGCAACGCCGGCGACTGTGCTGCGGCCGAGGTGGTGCAGTTCTATCTAAGCGACGTCGAGGCTTCAGCACCCGTGCCCTTGCACCACCTGGTCGGCTTCGAGCGCGTTGTGCTGCAGCCGGGTGAGAGCCATACGCTGTGCTTTACCCTGACGCCCGAGATGATGTCATTCTTTGACGAACAGGGCGAGCTGCGGTTGGAAGCAGGCGAGTTCCGCCTGGAAGTGGGCGGCTGTTCCCCTGGACAGCGCGGGCAGGATCTGGGCGCTCCCGCGCCTGTGACCACCCTCTTCCGCGTCCTCCAGCATGGCGACTGTATTGTCCCTTGACAGCGCCGCCCATGTGTGATATAATCGGAAAGGATACCGGAAAGGATACCGGTATTGTTACCGGAAGAAAGATCCTACCAAAGACAAAGGTGAAAGGTGGGTTGCTCACCTGAAATCCCTTTTGGAGCGAGCACTCGTGTACACAGACACGGCACGACCGGTTAAAGAGCGTGTAGCCGCCCTGATCTCCTGCATGACCCTGGAAGAAAAGGTCTCGCAGATGGTGTACGATGCCCCCGCGATTGAGCGGTTGGGCATTCCAGCCTACAACTGGTGGAACGAGTGCTTGCACGGGCTGGGCCGCGCGGGGCTTGCGACCGTCTTTCCCCAGTCTATCGGCCTGGCTGCCACCTGGAACCCCGATCTCGTCTACCGCGTCGCCAGCGCTGTTTCCGACGAGGCGCGCGCCAAGCACCACCAGGCGCTGCGCCGCGACATCCGCCAGATCTATAGCGGGCTGACGCATTGGACTCCGAACGTGAATCTCTTTCGCGACCCGCGCTGGGGGCGGGGCCAGGAAACGTACGGCGAGGACCCAACGCTGACAGCCAGCATCGGGGTCGCCTTTGTCGAGGGGCTGCAGGGGGATCATCCCCACTACCTAAAGTTGGTTGCCACCCCCAAGCACTTTGCCGCCCACAGCGGCCCCGAGGCCAGCCGCCACCACTTTGACGCCCGCGTCGCCGAGCGCGACCTGCGCGAGACCTACCTGCCTGCCTTCGAGGCCTGCGTCAAGCAGGGCCGCGCCGCCTCGGTGATGGGTGCCTACAATCGTCTCAACGGCGAGCCGTGCTGCGCGAGCCCCACCCTGCTGGAAGGGGTTTTGCGCGGCGAATGGGAGTTTGACGGGTACGTCGTGTCGGACTGCGAGGCTATCTACGACATCTATGAACACCACAAGGTGGTGAGCACGGCGGCGGAAGCGGCTGCTCTCGCCGTCCGGCACGGCTGTGATCTCAACTGCGGCAGCGTCTACCCCGCCCTGTTGGATGCCGTGGAGCAGGGCTTGATCTCGGAACCAGAGATCGACCGCGCCGTCGGGCGGCTGTTCACTGCCCGCTTCCGCCTGGGCATGTTCGACCCACCAGAACAGGTGCCCTACGCCAGCATACCCTATGAAATCGTCGATTCACCGGCACACCAGGCGCTGGCGCTGGAAGCAGCCCGTGAATCGATTGTCCTGCTCAGGAATGAAGGAAAGCTGTTGCCCCTGCGCAAGGATCTGGATGCCATCGCCGTCGTCGGCCCCAATGCCGACGACCTGCTGGCCCTACTCGGCAACTATCACGGCACGCCAGCCGCCCCCGTCACGCCGCTGGCCGGGATTCGCAGCAAGGTCTCTGCATCCACTGCCGTCTACTATGCCACTGGCTGTAGCTGGATTGACGGGGTGCAGCCTCTACATCCCATCCCGCCAGCCCACCTGCGCGCGGCTGGCCTGGCAGAATCAGGGCTGACGGGCGACTACTATGACAATCCCGATCTGGCTGGAACACCGGTGCTCAGCCGCGTCGACCGGGTCGTCGATTTCATCTGGAAAGATCGCTCGCCCTTGGCGGGCCGCTGGGGCGCCCCCTTCTCGGTGCGATGGATCGGGACCCTCATTCCGCCTGCCGACGGCGCTTACCGGCTGGGTGTGAACGGCCACTCTGGTTATCGCCTCTACCTGGACGGAAAGATGCTCGTCGAGTCAGAGGTGATTCACCATCCCATCCTCCAGGTCGTCGAGGTAGATCTGGAGGGGGGAAGGCTCTACGATATCCGCCTCGACTATGCGAGCCGTGGCCTCGACCCGCAGGTGCAGCTTCTGTGGGCCCCGCCCCAGGCCGATCCAGCCGCGCAGGCGTTGGCAGTGGCCGCCAAGGCCGACGTGGTCGTCGCCGTGATGGGCCTGTCGCCCCGCCTGGAAGGCGAAGAGATGCGCGTTGCAGTGGATGGCTTTGTCGGTGGTGATCGGACAGATATCGCCCTGCCAGGGCCACAGCAAGATCTCCTCGATCGGCTGCAAGCCCTCGGCAAGCCCCTTGTGCTCGTGCTCATGAATGGCAGCGCCCTCGCCGTCAACTGGGCCGCCGGGCACGCCATCGTCGAGGCCTGGTACCCCGGCCAGGCAGGCGGCCAGGCCCTGGCCGACGTGCTCTTTGGCGATTATAACCCCGGCGGGCGCCTGCCGGTCACAGTTTACCGGTCGGTCGACGACCTGCCGCCCTTTGACGACTATGGCCTGGAAGGGCGCACCTACCGCTACTTCCAGGGGGAGCCGCTCTTCCCCTTCGGTTATGGCTTGAGCTACACCACGTTCGCCCTCGACAATCTGCGCATCGGCGCGGCGCGGGTGAGTGCCGGCGAGCAGGTGGCAGTCTGTATCGACGTGACCAACACCGGCCACCTCGCCGGCGACGAGGTGGTCCAGCTCTACGTTCGTCATCCTGATGCCATGGTGCCCCGGCCTTTCCTCGAGCTGAAAGGCTTCAAACGTGTCAAGCTTCGGCCTGGAGAGTGCAAGACGGTAACCTTTGCCCTGCACACCCACCAGCTCGGCTATCCGGACGAACAGATGCGTTACGCCGTCCATCCAGGGTGGGTCGAGGTGCTCGTCGGGACCTCCGCGCAGGATCTCCCCCTCTCCGGTTCCTTCGAGATCGTCGGTCCGCGCACAGAGACCGCTCGGCTGTTCTCAAGCCAGGTGGAAGAAATCACCGCCGGGAGGAAGCGACCGTGAGTGAGATTGCTTTTTCGTGCATGATCAATCCCCATGCCCTGGCCCTGCCGTCGTTCGAGGCGCGCCAGCACGTCCAGGTTCATGTACAGCACATGGACTGGGACGGCGCCTGGGATCGCCTGCTGCGCGTCGCACTCGACGGCCAGGGGCCCGATGTGTCGGAGATTGGCAGCACTTGGCTGGGCAGCCTCGTCGACATGAACGCGCTGCGTCCGGTGGAAGGGGCATCGCAGACTTTGGGGGACCTGGAGCACTTTTTCCCCGCGGCGCGATGGGCCATCACGCGGCCTGGAGACCGCCGAGTGTGGGCCGTTCCCTTCCTCACCGATACGCGCGTCGTGTACTACCGCCGTGATTGGCTGAAAGAGGCAGGGGTGGACGAGGCGGCTGCCTTCCAGTCGCCAGCCTCTCTCGCCGCCACGCTCGACCGGCTGCAGTCGTGTGGATTCGCCGTTCCCTGGGCCATGCCCACGCGCGGCCGCGACGTCGTCTACACGGCTGCCTCTTTCATCTGGGCTGCCGGTGGTCGCTTCCGCACCCAGGATGGCCGCCAGTTTCGCCTCGGCGAGCCAGAAGCACTCGCCGGGCTCTGCACATTTTTTGACCTGCACAGGTTCCTTGCACCTCCGGCCCAGGGGCTGGACGTGGTCGGAATGGACGCGCTCTTCCGCCAGGGCCAGGCCGCCGCTGTTCTGAGTGGCCCATGGCTGCTCGCCACGCTGTCGCAGGATGCCTGGAGCGAGGCCGATGTGGGCATTGCGCCCGTCCCGGGCGTCCCGTTCATTGGCGGCACCCACCTCGTCATCTGGCAGCATGCCCGCTACGAGTTGAAAATCGCCAAACTGATGCAATACCTCACCGGGCCCGAAGTCCAGCGGCGCTGCCTGCGCGAAATGGGCAACCTGCCGGCACGCGTCGACGTGTTGAACGACGAACCTTATGCTGGCGACCCGCGCTACCAGGCCTTTGCCCACAGCCTCAAGTCTGGCCGGGTGCTGACCGTTTCCTACCGGTGGGCGGCCGTGGAAAAGCGGCTGGTCGATATGCTGTCCCGTCTCTGGTCCGACCTGGTCGCCAACCCCGAGCTCGACCTCGAGGCCGAGATCGCTGTGCGGGTCAACACCTTGATCGCCGAATTACAGCGCACCGTGCTGGCCACCTGGTGACCCGGTTGCCAGTGGCCAAAAAACGCACACACTGAAATAGGAGGAGAGGAGATGTCGAACCTTTACCAACCCAGGCCCGAGCACAAGTTTACCTTCGGCCTCTGGACCGTCGGCAACCCTGGCGGTGACGCTTTTGGTGCCGACGTGCGGCCGCGCCTGTTGCCGGCCGATATCGTCTACCTGTTGGGGGAGGTCGGCGCCTACGGTGTCAACTTGCACGACAACGACCTGATCCCCATCGACGCTACCCCCGCCGAGCGCGCCGCCATCCTCAAGTCGTTCAAAAAGGCGCTGGCCGACACCAGCCTCGTCGTGCCCATGGCCACCACCAACCTCTTTGCCGATCCCGCTTTCAGGGATGGCGCTTTTACTGCCAACGACCCAAAGGTGCGCGCCTATGCGCTTCACAAGACGATGCACGCCATTGACCTGGGCGTCGAGCTGGGCGCCGGCATTTACGTCTTCTGGGGTGGGCGCGAGGGGATCGAGGCCGACGCCGCCAAGGACCCCGTCGAGGCTATCAAGCGCTTTCGTGAGGCGCTCAACTTTTTGTGCGAATACACCCTCGACCAGGGCTACCACCTCAAGTTCGCGCTGGAGGCCAAGCCGAACGAGCCGCGCGGCGACCTCTATTTCCCGACCACGGGCGCCTACCTTGGCTTTATCGAAACACTCGATCACCCCGGCATGGTCGGCGTCAACCCCGAAGTTGCTCACGAGCACATGGCCGGGCTCAACTTTATGCACGCCGTCGCTCAGGCCTGGGAGGCGGGCAAGCTCTTTCACATCGACCTGAACGATCAGAACTATGCCCGCTTTGACCAGGACTGGCGCTTTGGCGCGCAGAACCTGAAGCAGGCATTCTTCCTGGTCAAGTTCCTGGAGGACGTCGGCTACGGGGGCAGCCGCCACTTTGACGCCCACGCCTTTCGCACCGAGGACGTCGAGGGCGTCAAGGACTTTGCCCGCGGCTGCATGCGCACCTACCTGGTGCTGAAGGAAAAGGCCGAGCGGTTCCACGCCGACGCCGAGATCGGCGCCCTGCTGGCCGAGATCCATGCCGACGACGGCTCCATGGCCGAGTTCAGCGGGGCCTACTCGCCCGAAAAAGCCGCCGCCCTCAAGGCACACCGTTTCGACCGCGTCGCCCTCGGCCAGCGCGGCATGAGGTACGAAAAACTCGACCAGTTGGTCAACGACCTGCTGCTTGGGGTGCGCTAGTACATCACACGGGCTGTCACCGGTTCTCCTCGCACCCGCAGCCAGGGCCTACATCCCTTGTCATTGTGAGCGAAGCAATCCCCACCTGCACAACAGGGGATTGCTTCGCACGTCTCCCCCCATCCCATCCACCCGGGGCATCCCGCAAACCACCGCAAGGCCGAAGAGTAACCCTCTCCCCCTACCCCGTCCGCGCCTCGCCCCGCGTCACGAACCACATGCACACCATGGCGATGACCATGAACACCGGGCCCACCACGAAAATCGTGTTGTAATTGTTGCCTGCCGCCTCGATGATCCAGCCGTTCAGGATCGGTCCCACGATGGCCGCCAGCGTGCCCGAGATGTAGTAGAGGCCGGTGTAGGTGCCCAGCAGCCTGTCGTCAGGCGCGGTGTCGATCACCATCGGCAGCGAGTTGATATTGATCAGCGACCAGGCCATGCCCCCCAGGAACATCAACGCGCCGACGGCGTACACGTTCGGCAGCAGCGACATGGCCACCAGCAGCACCGTCAGCGCTGCCAGCCCGGTCAGGATCGTCCGCCGCCGCCCCCAGCGCTCCGCCAGCATCCCCCCCGGAATCGAAAACGCGATAAAGGTCACCGAGAAAAAGCCGAGCAGCAGCGCCGCCGTGCTCTCGGCCACGCCCAGGCGGAACGTGCCATACGAGGTGAAAAAGGTCTCGATGGCGTTATAGCCGACGAACCAGGCAAAGATCGCGCCCAGCAGCAGCAGCAGGCTGCGCCGCTCCTCGCGCGGAATGGTACCCAGCTCGCGGATCGTGTCCCACCACCGCCTATCATCTTCGACAGCCGAGGTGCCTTGCTCCGGGCGCGGCTCCTTGATCGCCACAAACACCACCAGCGCGGCCACCACCATCAGCACCGACCCAAACCAGAAGGGCAGCGGCCGGTAGAGGCTGTAGAGCACCGCGCCGCCGAACGTGGCCAGCAGCGAGCCGATGCCCCCCATCATATTGATCACCCCGTTCGCCTTTGACCGCAGCGGAGACGGCGTGATATCGGGCATCAGCGCGATCACGGGGGTGCGAAAGATCGCCATCGCCAGCAGGAACACGCCCACCGCGATCATAAAGAATGCGAGCTGCCCGCCCAGCTCCGCCGTCTGGCCCGACAGCCCCGCCGGGATCTGGCCCACGGCGAGGGGAATCAGGGCAAAGGCGATCACCGCCACCGGCACCGCGCCCAGGATGTAGGGCATGCGCCGCCCAAAGCGCGTGCGTGTCCTGTCGCTCGCCACGCCGATGAGCGGCTGGATGAAAAAGGCGGCAATGTTGTCAAGGGTCATGATGAACCCGGCGACGGTGGCGCTCAGCCCAAACCCTGCCGTCACCGCGCCCTCGGTTGTGCCAAACTCCGGGTTGCCTGCCTGCAAAAAGATCGGCACGTACGAATTGTAGAGGATCCACATGAAACTGACGCCCAGAAAGCCAAAACCAAGCAGGAACGTCTTTTTGTAGTCGAGCCGGGTCTCCATCGATCCCTTCCTCCTCTGTGAGATGCCAGCGCATTGTAACCGAGCGTCATCGAAAAGTCAACTTCCTGTCTTGCTCGCCATCCCTCGCCGTGCTATAATCTCCCCAGCAGATGGCACGCGCCGCTACGAGCGGCATAGAGAAATGGAGAGAGCCATGGCTATGTATTCAGTTGAGGAATTTATCACGGCCGTCGCGCAGGATGACGCCGCGCACGCGCCCTTCCAGATCGAGAACCCCTACCTCCTCGAGGTCAACCTCGCCGGCCGTGTCTGGGCCAAGCTGGGCAGCATGATCGGCTATGTCGGCCAGGTAAAGTTCACCCGCGAGGGCGTGCTGGAGCACGGCCTTGGACGCATGGTGCGCCGCACCTTCTCGGGCGAGGGCACGCGTCTGATGAAGATGGAGGGCCAGGGCCGCGTCTACCTGGCCGACGTCGGCAAAAAGGTCCAGGTCCTGGACCTTGCCGGTGAGACCATCGTCGTCAACGGCAACGATCTCCTCGCCTTCCAGGACGGCGTCGACTGGGACATCACCATGATGCGACGCGTGGCGGGGCTGATGGCTGGCGGCCTCTTTAACGTGCGCCTCAGCGGCCGCGGCATGGTCGCCATCACCACCCACTACGAGCCGCTCGCGCTGCGCGTCGAGCCGGGCCACCCGGTCTTTAGCGACCCGAACGCCACGGTGGCTTGGTCGGGCTCGCTCCAGCCCGACATTCGCACCGACGTGTCCTTAAAGTCCTTCCTTGGCCGTGGCAGCGGCGAGTCGATCCAGCTCATGTTCGAGGGCAGTGGCTGGGTCGTCCTGCAGCCCTACGAGGAGACCTACTTTCAGCAGCAGGGTTGAGACGTGAGAACCGTGCACGTCACCATCCGTGAAGAAGGCGTCGGCTCACTGCCCGACTATGCCACCATCTCCATCGCCTACACGGTGCGCTCCACCCTCGTCCCCGTGCTGCTCGACGGCGGGCTGGGCGGGATCGCGCTGCGCGAGGAGGCGGTCGACACGCCGGTCGTGAAGGACTATGACGCGTACCCGGATGGCCCGCCATCCGCGTGGGCGCGGCATTGGGACATCTCTCGTTGGGGGTTTCTGATCGCGCGCGCGCCAGGGGGGCAGGCCGCCGGTGCTGCGGCGGTCGCCTTCGAGACGCCCGAGGTGAACATGCTCGAAGGGCGCCGCGACCTGGCCGTGCTGTGGGATATTCGCGTGCGTCCCGAGTACCGTGGGTTCGGCATCGGCGCGCGCCTCTTCCACGAGGCGGCGGCGTGGGCGCGTGCGCAGGCCTGCACCCGGCTCAAAATCGAGACACAGAACGTGAACGTGCCGGCGTGCCGCTTCTACGCCGCGGTGGGCTGCCGCCTCGGCGGCAGCCACCGCTACGCCTATGCCGGGCAGCCACACGTGGCGGACGAGGTGCTGCTGCTCTGGTATCTCGACCTGTAGGAGGGACGATGAGTCAAGGGAGCCGGGCCGTAGAGATCCACTATCGTGCCATCGGCACGATCCATAGCCCATTTAGCGGCATCGAGGGCATGCCTATCCAGCCGCCAGGAGCGGCCGGCGTGCCAGGCTGCGTCGAGGTCGATCCTGAGTGGGTTGAGGGCCTGCGCGACCTTGATGGCTTTTCGCACGTTATCCTCCTCTACCATTTTCACCAGGCTGGCGAATGCCGGCTCACCGTCACGCCGTTCCTCGATGCGGTTCCCCACGGCGTCTTTGCCACGCGCGCGCCCCGGCGCCCGAACCCCATCGGCCTCTCTGTCGTGCGCCTCCTCTCCGTCGAGGGCAGCACGCTCCACGTCGAGGGCATCGACGTGCTCGACGGCACCCCCCTGCTCGACGTCAAGCCCTACGTGCCCGAGTTCGACCACCCCCTGGTGGAGCGTCTGGGGTGGCTCGAGGCAGGCCGCGGGCAGGTGGGGGATCAGCGCGCGGATGGACGATTCCGCTAGAGGATGGGAATCCATCGATCCCCGGCTCTCTATTTGACTTTCGCCGCCGATTATGTCATAATCGGCACGGTGTATGCCGCTTGCACGAGGTGCCTCAGCCCCCGGTGCTGAGGCCTTTTTGTGATAATTTCGCACAGCACTGGTGTGTGCCGCGACGAGGGAGAGCAGTACGCCACAATTGCAGCGACAGGAGAGTGAAAGCCAGATGAAAGTCACAACCGAGCGACTCGACAACTGCCAGATCAATCTCATGATTGAGCTCGATCAAGCCGAGGTCGACAAGAAACTGCGCGAGACGGCGCGTACCTTGTCGCGCCATTACACCGTGCCGGGTTACCGGCGCGGCAAGGCGCCCTTCCACGCGGTCGTGCGCGTTTTTGGCCGTGAAGCGCTCCAGCAGCAGATGCTGGAAGAGGAGGGCAACGATCTCTACGAGGAAGCGATAGAGCAGATCGAGTACGAGCCGTACGAGGTCGGCAAGCTAGAAGACGTCGAGTGGGAGCCGTTCCGCATGACCGTCGTCGTCCCGATCAAGCCCGAGGTGGATCTGGGCGACTATCGCGCCGTGCGCGTGCCGATGGAGGCCCAAGAGATCACCGACGAGGCGGTCGACGCTTACATCAGTAACTTGCGCCAGGAGCACGCGCAGTGGGTGCCGGCGGAAGAGCCTGCCGCCATGGGCGACCAGGTCGTCCTCGACATGCAGGGCACCGCCGGCGAGCAGACGATCATGGATAATGAGAATCACGAAATGCTCCTGGCGGAGGGAGCGACTCATCCGCTGCCCGGTTTTCACGAGCAGATCGTCGGCATGTCGCCGGGCGAGGAGAAGCGCTTTGAGCTTGACGTGCCGGAGGACGACGCCGACGATGCCGCTGCCGGCCAGACGGCGACGGTCACGGTGCGGCTGCACACAGTGCGCAAGCTCGACCAGCCCGACGATGAAGAGCTGATCATGACGGTTGGCGACTATGAAGCGATCGACGACCTGCGTGCCTCGGTGCACGAGCGGCTAGAGACCGATGCGCGCCTGGCGGCCGAGGCCGAGTACCTGGACAAGGTGTTGGATGCCATGGTGGAGGCGGCACCGCGCATCGAGTACCCGCCGCAGGCACTCGACCGTGAAGCCGAGATGGCGATGAGCCAGCTCGAGCGCCAGCTCGCCGCCTCGGGCATGACGGCCGACATCTTTTTCCGGATGATTGGCAAGACGCGTGAGAGTTACCAGCGCGAGCTGCGCCCCAGCGTCGAGGGCCGCCTGCGCAAGCGCCTCGTCCTGCAAAAGATTGGCCAGATGGAAGGCCTCGAGGCCGACCCCGAAGCGGTCCAGGCCGAGATCGAGCGCACGGTGGCCATGGCCGGCGATCGGGCCGACGAGATGCGCGAGATGCTCGAAAGCCAAGAGGGCCGCGAGTCGGTCGCCAGTGATCTGATTGTCGAGCGGGTCCAGGCGCGCGTCATCGCCATCGGCCGTGGCGAGGTGGAGGGGGAGGCAGGGTCCGAGCCCGAGCCACAGGAAGAGGAAGAGGAAAGCGAGCCCGAGGCAGACGTCGACAGCGAGGCCGAGCTGGCACAGGAGGCTGAGCTCGAGTCGCCTGCGGCGCCCGAGCCAGAGATCGGTGCAGCGCCAGAGCCTGGGCCGGAGACAGGGGTGGGGGATGAGGCCTGATCGGCGGCCTCTCCCCTGGTGCTCCTCCCCTGTTACTTGCCTTACAGAGCGGGGGGCGGATCTATGATATACTGTCTTCTTGAAGGCTAATCCAGGAGGCAAACAGAATGCACGAATCATCAATTCCGTACAGCGGCCTGATTCCGATGGTCATCGAAACCACCGGGCGAGGTGAGCGCGCGTACGACATCTATTCCCTCCTTCTCAAGGAGCGGATCGTCTTTCTCGGCACGCCGATCAACGACCAGGTCTCGAACCTCATCGTCGCCCAGCTTCTCTTTCTCGACAGGGAGAACCCGGAGCGCGAGATCCAGCTCTATATCAATTCGCCCGGTGGCGAGATCTATCCGGGCCTGGCGATCTATGATACCTTGCAGATGGTGCGGGCCCCCGTGTCCACCATCGCCGTCGGCTGGACCGCCAGCCTCGGCACGGTGCTGCTGGCAGCCGGCGCCAAGGGGCGGCGCTATGCGCTGCCCCACGCCACGATCCACATGCACCCCGCGGGTGGCGGCGCGCGTGGTTATGCGCCCGACGTCGAGATCCAGTACAAAGAGCTCAAGCGCATGCAGGACATGCTGCACAAGATCCTGGCC
>JAFGIA010000286.1 GCA_016929795.1 Anaerolineae bacterium | reverse complement strand
CTCGACCTGCTCGGCCGCCCCGCAGATGCCCCGGAAGTGCGTGGCGCCCGTGCTGACATGCTCGCCCACCCCCAGATCCAGGCCCTCATTGCGCACGCCACCACCTGGGGCACCGCGCCCCTCCAGCGCCACAACGATGCGGGCCACGCCATCTATGCCCTCAGCACCCTGGCCGATTTCGGCCTTTGCGCGGACGATCCCGGCCTGGCCCCCGTCGTCGACGCCGTCCTCGCCCACCAGTCCCCCGAGGGCGCCTTCCAGACTGTCATCAACATTCCTACCCACTTTGGTGGCTCGGGCCAGGAGGCCTGGACCTGGATCATGTGCGACGCGCCGACGGTCCTCTATGCCCTCATTGCCCTTGGTCTGGGTTGCGACGAGCGCGTGCAGCGCGCCGTCGACCACGTCATCACCCTCGTCGACGACAACGGCTGGCGCTGCGTCGGATCGCCCGACATTGGCAAGTTTCGTGGGCCCGGGCGCAAGGACGATCCCTGCCCGGTCGCCAACGTCTATGCCCTGAAAGCCATCGCCGCCGCGGGCGAACAGGGCCGGCCCGACCTGCTCGCCGGTGCCGCCGCCCGCACCGGCGCCGAGATGCTCCTATCACACTGGGAGCAGCAAGGCGAGCGCAAGATGTACCTCTTTGGCATCGGCACCGACTTTCGCAAGCTCAAGTATCCCTTCGTCTGGTACGACATCCTGCACGTCACGCACGTCCTCAACCACTTCCCCTTCGTTCACGCCGACCCCCGCTTCCGCGAAATGGTCGACGCCATCGCCGCCCAGGCGGATGACGAGGGACGCTATACGGCCACCTCGATGTACCGGGCCTGGAAAGGCTGGTCCTTTGCCGACAAAAAGACACCATCCCCTTGGATCACCTACCTCGCCCTGCGCATCCTGAAGCACAGTGGCCACCACCAGGTCGATGGCGAGCCGTCACCTCAACACTGAATCGTCCAAGCCGTCTACCCTGGCCCACCAAATTGGCCACCCGGCCAAGGAGAAACCATCCCGCTGGCTAATGCGCTCCCGCCCGGCGCATGATATACTGGCGTCGGGAGGGAACCTATGAACGAAAACTCGGACAACGATCGACAGCAGTACGAATCAGGGACGTGGATCGCCCTCGGCCTGAGCATCGGCGCCGGATTTGGCGTCGCCCTCGGCCTGGTGCTCGACAACCTCGCCCTTGGTATCGCAATCGGCAGCGGGATGGGCATGGCCGTCGGCGCTGCGCTCGGCATGCGGAACGATCCTGCCACATCTCACGACCCGGCTTCAGCTCGCACGTCGCTTGGCATCCTGGTCATCATCGGCATCGCCGTCCTCTTACTCGTCGTCGGGCTGACGTTGCTTGCCTTGCTTCGCGCCAGCTAGCAGCCTGCCCACGAGCCCGTTTGTAGTATGCGCTTCAGCGCGGTTTTTCCCAGTGCACGATCGCCCATGTTCGTGCCTGAGGGAAAGGAGGCAGCACGAGCCATGCCCCAACCGGCCATCCGCACCGAGCACGTGACACGTGACTTTGGCGCCATCCGTGCCGTCGATGACCTCACCATGCAGGTCCCGGCGGGCATCATCTTTGGATTCCTCGGGCCCAACGGCGCCGGCAAGACGACGACTATCCGCCTGCTTCTCGGTCTCCTGGAGCCGACCGCCGGCCGCGCCGAGGTGCTTGGATTCGACACGCGCACCCAGGCACAGGCAATCCGTGCCCGCACAGGAGCACTCCTCGAGCACGACGGCATCTACGAGCACCTGAGCGCCGCCGACAACCTGGAATTCTATGCCCGCATCTGGCACCTATCGGAGCGCGAACGACAGGCACGCATCAAGACTCTCCTTGGCGAGATGGGCCTGTGGGACCGGCGCGACGAGCAAGCGGGCAAGTGGAGCCGTGGCACGAAGCAAAAGCTCGCTCTCGCCCGTGCCATGCTCCACCGCCCACCGCTGCTCCTGTTGGACGAGCCGACGGCCGGCCTCGACGTGCCCTCGGCCAACGCCGTGCGCGAGGACCTCGCGGCGATGGTCGCGAGCGAGGGTGTGACCGTCTTTTTGACGACGCACAACATGGCCGAAGCTGAGCGCCTGTGCCAGCAAGTTGCCGTCATTCGCCAGGGCCACGTCGTGGCGCTGGGACATCCCGACGAGCTGCGTGCGCGGGCCGGGGGGACACGTGTCGAGATCATCGGTCGTGGCTTCCACGCGCCCGTGCTGGCGTCGCTTCGCGCGCGACCCGAGGTGGCCGCCGTGTCCGCCACAAACGGCCACCTGACCATCGACCTTCACACCGGCGCCGACACCGCGCCGCTGGTGAGCTCGCTGGTCACGGCAGGTGTGCAGGTCGAAGAGGTGCGCCGCGGCACAGCGAGCCTCGAAGACGTATTCCTCACCCTCGTGCAGGAGGAGCAACATGCTTAGCGACATCTCGACCGTGATCTGGAAGGAAAGAAAGGGCCTGCTGCGCGCCCAGGGCAGCGCGTGGCGCACCCTCGTATCTGTGCTGCTGCCCATGATCATGATTTCTATCGTGTTGCCGATACAGATGGGCGCCGACGCACTGCACGACGCATGGTCGCTGGTCGGGGCATTCGTCGTGCCCCTGATCTTTGTGGGGGTCACCGTGCCGCAATCGTTTGCCGGTGAGCGGGAAACGCACACACTCGAAACCCTCCTCGCCAGCCGCCTGCCCGACCGGGCCATCTTTGTGGGGAAGGTCGGCATCGCCGTCGCCTATGGCTGGCTCGCCGCACTCGTGACGCTCGCCATCACTCCCGTGGTTGTCAATCTGATGCACTGGGACGGTGTAATCCTGTTCTACGAGATCGAGATCTTGATCGCCGGCCTCGTCATCAGCCTGCTCGTGTCCGCCCTGATCGCCAGCCTCGGAGTTCTGATCTCACTCCGCTCCGCCACAGCCCAGGGCGCCCAACAGGCACTCATCTCGGCCCTCCTGGTACCGATCATGCTGCTCCAGGTCGTGCCCATGATCGTGATTACCGTTGTGCCTGGCGGCGAGGATCTGATCAAGGAGTGGCTGTCGATTGACTTTACCACATTTGCCCTCGTCCTGATCGGCGTTCTCCTGGTGCTCGCGGTCGCCTGTTTTCTGCTCGCAGTTGGTCGCTTTCAGCGCGCGCGGCTGGTACTCGCCAACTAGCCGCATGTCAAGACGCAATAGCGCGCACTTGGTGCATCGTCTCTTGGAGTTGCCAGGTAGACTGGGCGCGGAAACCGCGCGCCCTACACGCGTGCCACATGGTAGGCGCGGGGTCGCCCCGCCCTTTCCTGATCCAAATGCGTCTACCCCGATGAACGGTACACAGGTCGTTGCCAGGACGGGTGAATTGTGGTAAGATAATGAGAGGGAAAAGCGGCCAGGATCGGTTCCTTCGGCTTGCCGTTGAGGGGAGATGAGAGTGCGGCGCACAGGTAGCATCGCGAGGCCGGCCCGAAAGGGCCTGGCGTGGTTGGCCGCGGCGGCACTGCTCGTACTTACGTGCAGTTGTGCGTCGCCCGTAGGCGCACGCCTCGGCGTGGCAGCCGGATCGGCCTCGAACCGCGCACAGTTCGCGGACCTGCGCAATGTCACCACTCCTACCCGCATGCCGGATGTGGCGCCTGCCGGCGCCGGCAGGCACGTCAAGTTCCGCCGGCTCACCATCGAAGACGGCCTCTCACAAAGCACGATCAACTGCATGACCCAGGACAGGCGCGGCTTCATGTGGTTCGGCACCCAGGATGGCCTGAACCGCTACGACGGTTATGATTTTCGGGTCTATGAGCACGACCGCGACGACCCGCACAGCCTCAGCTCGAACGGGATCATACACTGCTATCGCGATCGACGCGACAGCCTCTGGTTTGTCACCGACGACGCTGTCCTCCATCGCTATGACGCATCGATGGATCGATTCGAGCGTTACCCCCTAGAGGTGAAGGATCCGCACCGCCGCGGCGCGTACAACATCGTTACGCTCTACGGAGACAGCAGCGGCAGATTGTGGATCGGCACCTATGGCGGCGGCCTGGTCCAATACGACCCCGATGCGGATCACCTCATCTACTACCGTGACGATCTCGACGATCCCGGCCGCCAAAGTGGCCATGAAAACAAAGTGTACACCATCCTCGAGGACAGCGCTGGCACCCTCTGGTTCGGCACCGGCGAGGGGCTGGTGCGTTACGAGCCTCAGACCGCGTCCTTCATCCGCTACCCCTACCACGCCGATACAGCCGAACCGGCCGAGCCCCAGGCGGTCGAGACCGCCCTGCGCAGCCCGTACGTCGCCCACCTCTATGAAGATCGGAGCGGCCGGTTCTGGGTTGGAACAACCTACGGCGGCCTGCACCAGCTCGACCGTTCGACAGGCCACTTCACACCCTATCCCTACAGCCCCGACGGGCCGAACACCTTTTCCGGCAACTCGGTTCGTTCCCTGCTCGAGGATTCTGACGGCAAGCTGTGGGTGGCTTCTGCCGAGCGCAAGCTCGACAACACATTCGAGCGCCTTGGCCTGGAGCGCCTCGACCCCAACACGGGCGAGATCACCCGCTTTCCCCACGACCCGGATGACCCCTGCAGCCTGAGCCACGACGCCGTGCTCCTGATGCGCGAGGACAGGCAGGGCACACTCTGGTTCCATACCTTTGCCGGCGGCATCGACCTCTATGACCGGCAGAACGGCTGCTTTATCCACTATCAGCACGACCCCGTCAACCCTCGCACTCTGAGCGACGATTCGATCACGACCTTTCACGAAGACGAATCGGGCGGCGTGTGGCTGGGCACTGATGCCGGCGGCATTAGCTTCTACCACCCCACCTGGGCCAGGTTCCCCTACTATACCGTCAGCGCGACACCCACAGAGCGACAGAGCAACAACTCTGTTTTCGCTTTCCATGCCCCGGCATCTGCCATCGACCCTGACGGGCATGCACAACGGTTGTGGATTGCGACGGGCGCCGGGGTAAATCACTGGG
>JAFGIA010000285.1 GCA_016929795.1 Anaerolineae bacterium | reverse complement strand
GCGCGTGGACGAGACGGCGGCGCCGGCCATCGTGGAGAACCTGGGGCTGACCGGGCACCACGCCGACGTGATCCTGAGCGCGGGGGTGGGCGAAGGGATCCTGATCGTCGAGAGCAAGCCCTACCACGTTTTTTTCCAGGCGTCGCGCGCCGAGGTCGAGCTGCTGACGCCGTATCCCACCCACCCGCTCGCAAGCACTTTGTGAGGAGGCAGCAGATGGCAAAAAGCAAAGGCCGGGTGCGCCGGCCGCAGAGCCTGGCCACAGAAGCCCAGTACCTGTTGAATCAACGCCGGGTGGAACTCTGGATCCCGTTCCTGGAGACCAAGATCGCCGAGCTGGAAGCGCGCATCCGGGAAAAGGGCACGGCGGCGGGGCAGGCGTAGCATGTCGCTGCGCACTCTCATCCGCCTGGTGGCCCTCGCCCTGGGTCTCGTCCTGGCTTCGCCGTTCGTGTCAAACACGGCAAGCGTCGTTCTGCTGCCGGCGGGTCTCGTCCTGCTCGCTCTGACGTTCGGCTATCTCAGGCTGCTGGCGGGTGGGGGCGACCTCACCCGCTGGCAGCTCCGCTACCAGCTCGATGCCGGCATGGACCTGGAGCGCCTGGACGAGACCCTGTCCTTCCTCGTGAAGAAAGCAGGACACCTGGTCGTGGAAGCCAACGCCGAGGGGCTGTCCCTGGAGCTGCCGCCCGCCTTTGATGAGTACCTGCAAGCCCAGCTCCCCAGGGCGCTGTGTGAGCTACGGCTCACCAAAACCGAGCAAATCGTAGGAAGCCAAATCGTGGGCTCTTCTTTTTTCTTCGTCGGGGCGCCAACCAGCGACCTGCTCCGTTGGGCAACGGAGGAAGAAAGTCGCACAGTGCGGCTCCACATGCATCGCGGTCCCTATGTCACAGCCACAGCGCAGGCGCATGCCGGCCGCCCACCCAGTCGCTGCCTGCGCATCCCGGTTCCACGTCTACTTCGTCAGGTCTGGTACACGATGCCGGTGTGGGACGAGTTGTCGGCGGATACCCGGCTCAGCCGCCTGTTTCCACCGACTGAACCGGGCGCAGTCTACTGCAGCCGCTCTCGATTGCTGGACTTGACACCGCCCCCAGGCTTCCAGCCAGCAGACAATGCGAGGCGCCTGGGTACGTCGACGGACAACCGCCCGATCACACTCGGTTACGATCTTGCCCTTTTCACCGTAGGCGCGCCGCACTCATTCTTGAGCCAACAGGTACTCGGCGACCTGCGGCACAGTCAGGCAGTCATCGTCGTATCGCCGCATCGCAGTTTCCTGGAACGAATCGCGGCACAGGCAGAAGGGGCGCCCGTGCACTGGCTCGACCCGCAGAACCCGTGGCGCTCGGCGCACCTGTCTATCTTGGCGGCCGAGGAGTGGGCCGATGCAGGTGCCGACGCGATCGTTGACGCCATCCTGACATTCCTGGCCGACCTCGGCGTCGACGTCCACCTGCCCGGCATCAAAGAGTTCGCCCGGCGCCTGATTGGCATTCTCGTCTCAACGGCTCGACAGCGCCGCCGGGATCTCACCTTCACCGACCTCTACTCCGTCGCACGCAGCACACAGGCCCTGCGGGCCTGGCTGGGCAACCTGCCACAGTCCGACCCGCGTGCCGGCGAGCTGCTCTCCCACCTCGACACAGATGCCGGCTACGTCCAGGCCGTGACCGTCCTGTCCGCCATCCGGGCTGCGCTCCAGCCACTCCGCAACGGCTCACTCCGCACCTTCTGCCAGGCGCCCTTTCTTGACCTGCGCCAGGCTCTCTCCGGTCCGAGCCTGATCCTTGTCCCAATGACCGACGACGACTTTCCCGAGCACGACCGCTTGCTCAGCGCGGTGCTCGACCTGAGCTTGAATCGCGTCCTGGCGAGGACTGAGAACCTGCGCATTACCCTGCACCTGCACGAGCCTGACTTGTACCGGAAGGATGGCAGCCGACGATGGATCGACATTGCTCGGCAAGACCCACGTGTGACCCTGCTGGTGGATCGGAAGGCTTCCGTGGCCGGTACCCGGATCGAGCCAGACATCAACGCGGCACAGGCGATCTTTCGCTGTTCCGACGGGCAGGCATCGCACCTGGTCAGCGCGTGGCATCTACCCGCTTCGGCATCAGACCTCGACGAGTTGCCGGCAGACACCGCCATCGCCCGGCTGCCGGGCATGGTCGTCGCCGTGAAAGTGAGGGACCGATGACAGACACGTGGATTGTGCTGGCGGTCGTTGTCGGCGTCGTCCTGGTCGTCGATCTGGTCACGACACAGGTGCGCAGGCGAGCACGCCGCATCTCCGCCCCTCTTGACATGACGCAAAAGGAGACCGAGCCCGATGTGTGCAAAGAGTAAGCGTTTCCCAGTGGCAGCTACTCACCCAGTTGTCAGGGGGCACCCCCGCCGCGCTTCAGCGGGTCCGGACTGCTGCTGCGCAGGTGCATCCGGACCCGCTGTGCAGCACGGCGAGGGTAGCAAGCTAAAAGGCTTGACAGGGGATACCCCTGTACCCCATCCCGATGCGACAAATCGACGTGTCATAACCGCCTATCCCGGTGACACGTTCCCTCGCTTTGTGCGCATCGCCATGTGGCTAATCGGATTGTCATCCGCTGTGCGCCGCCGGTCCGTGCACCTGGCTGCTGTGCGGCCTGCGGCCTGAGCAGCGCCGGAGGGGAAACAGATGAGCCCGGCCAAGTACGACGCCAGAATCAACGTCCCGGTGACGAAGCAGATGCGTCACTTCGTCGAGGTCCTCGCCAAGCGCCAGGAGAGCAACGCCGCCGAGGTAGCCCGCCAGGCGCTGCGCGAGTACCTGGATGCGCAAGAGGAGCTGATCGGCAGCCGCAGCCGGCTGGGGCGAACCGTCATGTCAGAAATCGAGACGGTGCAGAACCGCCTCGTCCGGCAGATGGACCACATGAGCGCCCTGCTGCTGGCAGCCGTCATCCTGCAACAGGTCCAGCGCGGCGAGCCGGGCGCGCGGGTCATGGAACAGATCGTCGCGCTGGCCGCTCAGATCGAGGAGCATCTGCCCGGGGCGGCGGCGCGATGAAATCGATCTGCAACTTTGGCTACGCGCGCCACAGGAAGGGGGGGGCACACTTCCCGGATGTGCGCGGCCTCCTGAAATACATCCAGTATCGCGACGATCGCGACGACCACATCCCGGG
>JAFGIA010000284.1 GCA_016929795.1 Anaerolineae bacterium | reverse complement strand
GGGGGACTATTCGGGGATTGGCGTGGACCCGGCGGATGACTGCACCTTCTGGTACACTACCGAATATATGTCGGGCGGCTCGTCGGCGACGCGGGTGGTCAGCTTTCGCCTCGATCCTGATTTCGTTGTCGCCCCTTCACCGACTGTCGTGGACATGTGCGGCGCTGCCGGGGACGCGGTCTATAGTGTAAGCCTGGCGAAGACATGCGCGCTGGCTGGGTCTGTCGCGATGAGCACCAGTGGCGTGCCTATAGGAGCTACCATATCGTGGAGTGCCAACACGGTGACCCCGCCGGGCAACACGACGCTGACCCTGGGCAACCTCGGCAGCGTCGCGTCCGGGACATACAATATCGACATCATTGGCACCGCGGCGGGGCCAATCGTCCGCCAGGAAACGGTCGTGCTGAATTTGCAGACCGCTGCGCCCGCGGCAGCGACACTGTCGCTGCCGGAGGATGGGACGAGCGGGGTTGCCGCAGACACGGCCTTGAGCTGGGCGGCAGCCGCCCGTGCGTCAACCTACGACGTCCAGGTTGCCACCGATCCCGGCTTTGTCAACGTCGTCCGCTCGGCGACTGGCCTGACCGGGACGAGCTATACCCCCAACCCAACTCTTGACCTGGATACCGTATACTATTGGCGCGTGCGGGGCAGCAATGCGTGTGGCAGCAGCGACTATTCGGCCACGTGGGCTTTTCGCACAGTAGCTTCAAGCTGCCTCACTTATACCAGCACCAACATACCCAAGGCAATCAGCAATGGGCAATGGGCAGAGAGCACGCTGACCGTAGGGGATTCGTTCACGGCCACCGATGTGGATTTGACGATCGGCCATATTGACCATGGCCGGACCGGACAGTTGAGTATCTACATCCGCCACCCGGACTCGAGCGAGATCGAGCTGTCTACAGGCAATGGTGGCACGGGCGATGACTATGTGGATACCACTTTTGACGACGAGGCTGTGCTGTCGATTGCGGGCCAGAGTGCGCCATTCACTGGCCGATTCCGGCCCGAGGGCAGCTTGTCGGTCCTGGATGGCGAGGACGTGAATGGTACCTGGCTGTTACGCATCTTTGACAGCTCGGCCCCGACGACGGGTGCGCTCAATAGCTGGAACCTGACCTTGTGTCACGCGTCTGTGCTCGCCGCCGACTACAGCGACCTGGCCGGCAGCTATGGCGTGGCCTGGCATACCGGTGACGGAGCGCTGCGCCTGGGCAACAACTGGACAGCCGACACCACCTTTGCCGAGGGTGATGACAACGAGAGGGGCGATGATGGCGTAACCGTCCCGAGCCTGGTCGCTGGCCAGAGTAACAGTGTGGTGGTGAACGTGCAGGGCACGCCCTCCAGCGGCCGTTATCTGCGCATCTGGTTCGACTGGGATAGCGATGGCGTTTTCGACGACGATGGGGGCGAACTGGTTTGGAACGGGACGGTGAGCGCCGGCAACAATAGCATTCCCGTGCCTGTGCCTGCCGGACTGAGCCAGCCGGTGAGCTATCGCGCGCGCCTCTATGACAGCGCCAGCGCGCCGACCGGTATCCTGTCCCTTGACCCCCGCTCCTATGGCGGCGCAGAGGGCGGCGAGGTGGAGGATGGCACCGTCCCCGCGCCCACGGCGGTGACGCTGGCCCGATTCGAGGCGGTGGCCGCCGGGGGGAGCATCCGCCTCGAGTGGGAAACCGCCACCGAGCTCAACCACCTCGGCTTCAACCTCTATCGCAGCGATACACTGCGTGGTGCATACGCCAGGCTCAACGAGGTGCTGATCGCCAGCCAGGCGCCTGGGTCGCCCACCGGCGCGGTCTATACCTGGACCGACGCGGGTGTCGAGCCAGGGACGACCTACTACTATGAGCTGGAGGATGTTGATCTGCACGGTGTGGCGACGCGCCACGGGCCGGTGGAGGTCACTGCGGCGTACGGCGTGTATCTGCCTGTGATGCTGCGGTAGTATTACCGCGCGAGGTTCGGCACGTTTTGAACCAGCAGATCCAGGCAGCACTGCACGGCGTCGACCAGCATCGCGAGTGGCAGGCTGGGCAGATCGGCCTCCATCGCAGTGACCTGCTCGGTCATCAACGGCACGTGCACAAAGCCACAACGAGCGTCGATGCCGAGCCGCTCAATCTCGTGCCGCGCCACGTAGAATACGTGGTTGCACACAAAGGTTCCGGCGTGATTCGAGATCTGGACAGGGATCTCCCTGGCTTCGAGGGCCCGCTTCAGATCTTCTAGCGGCAGCGTAGACCAGTAGCCCACCGGCCCGTCGGGCACAATGCGCCGTCCTGTGACGGGAACGCCTGCGTTGTCCGGCGCTGGAGAATCGTCCAGGTTGAGTGCCACTCGTTCTAGCCGAAGCCCACAAGCCCTGGCTGCCACTCCGAGTGAGACGACCAGATCGGGCCGCACGCTCCGGATCAGGGATCGCATTCGCTCTCCCGCAGCCTCGAACTCTGTCGACAACACCTCCGCCACAAGATTCACTCCCCCGGCGCCGCGGGCCCAAGCTGCGCACCTGTTCACGATGGCTTCCGAGGGGTTGAACTCGAGATCGCCGAAACGGTTGAACCCGGTCAGCAGGATATTCATCTAGTTTGCCCTTTCAACGTCGCCAGGCGTTCCTGTGCCTGCCTGCGCTTCGGCGGATTCAACGCCGGATTGGTTTTCGCCAGCGAGCTCTGAAGATCAGAGATCGCCTCGCCGGCTCTGCCCATCCACTCGTGAGCCAGTGAACGGTTGTAGTATGCCCAGGCATTGTCCGGCGCCATCTTGATCGAAGCTTCGAACTCGCCAAGCGCGCGTGTGTACTGCCCGAGCCCGGCGTAGGCCAGCGCCCGACCGTTGCGAGCGTACGCACACGCTACCTCATCATCGCCCAGCAAGAGTGCCCGATCCAGGTCTGCCAGGGCCTTTTCGTATTCGCCCTTCTCGGCATAGACCTGGCCCCGCCCATTCAACACGTGAAACGACTCTCCTCCGATCTCGAGCTCTTGCGTGAAATCTGCAATGGCCTCTGTGTGTTTTCCCCAGTACCAGTAGGCAGCGGCACGGCGGGAGAAGCCCAGCTTGTCCCCGGGGTTGAGGTCGATATAGTCTGTAAAGCACCGGACTGCTTCCTCGTACTCTTCCATTTCGTACAGCGTCGCGCCGATGCACTGGTAGAGCTCCGGCCTGGCACGGCCCCTGCTCCCGGCGGCGACGAGTGCATTCACCGCTGGCTTGCCGATCCAGGTCAAGACCGTGCCGGCCATCGCACTCAGATCCTCGTCCTCGCCACACAGCGCCTGCACCAACGGCTCTGCAACCCTCTCGCCAATTGACGCCAACGAACTGGCAGCCTCGAACCGGACCTGCTCGCTGCTATCACACAAAGCGCCGATCAAAGCCTCCAGCGCCCGCTCGCCGCCGACCTGCGCCAGGCCTACGACGGCGTTCCGGCGCACCGGCCAGTTGGAATCGTCGAGCGCGGCGATCAGGGCACCTGTGGCCTGCTCCCCACCAATCGCACTCAGCGCCAGTACCACACTCACCCGCACGTCCGGGTTGGGGTCGTACAGTGTCTGAGTGAGTGGCTCCACGGCTTGGACGTCGCCGATTGCGCCCAGTGACCTGGCCGCAAAGTAGCGCACGCCGGACTTGTCGTCGCGCAACGCGTCGATCAGTGGCCTGACCGCTCTTTTCCCTGCCAGCTCACCCACCGTCTGCGCGGCCGCCATTCTCAACTCGGCATCAGGGTCCGTGAGAAAGCCGAGCAGCGGCTCGACTGCGCGTTCGTCGCCGAGCAGGCGCAATGCTTCGATGGCGCTCGCACGCACCACCGAATCGGGATCTTGGAGCGCGGCGATGAGCGCGTCCACGGCGCGGATATCGCCGGCAGGCCCGAGCGCGATGGCCGCCAGCCCCCGTTTCTCAGCATCGGGACCACTCAGCTCCTGCAGAAACGTGTCCACGATGTGGCTATCGGCCAGCATCCCGAGTGACAGTGCAGCACAGGCCCGCACGGATGCTTCCCCATCTGCCAGCGCCGTGGTGAGCGAGGGGATGGCCGATCGATCTTGCATCTCGCCCAGGGTGAGCGCCACTTGCGCTCGCAGCGAGGGTGAACGGTCCGTGAGCAGGCTCGCAACGGGCTCGACACACCTCGGGTCGCCGATGCTGCCAAGGGCAATCACTGCCTGTTCCCGCACTTCCTCGCTCTCGTCTCCAAGTACCCTGGTGAGCGGATCGACCGCCTGCGCATTTTCGAGCTCGCCCAGGAGCATCGCCGAATTCGCTCGCACCCGCTCGTCGGGGTCTTGCATCGCGGCGACGAGGGCTTGCACCACGTCACTCCACGCAGACTCGGCCACCGCCACAGGATGGCGATCCCTGATCCGCTTGAGCGCGAGGGCGGCGCTCCCTCTCACCATGAGATTTTCGTCGTGCAAGGCCGACAGCAATGGCTCGGTAGAGCTCACCTCTCCGATCTTGCCCAACGCCTCGGCAGCGTTGGCTCGCACAGCGGGCTCGCCGTCGCGGAGTGCAGCGACGAGTGGCTCGACCGCGAGCGGCGCACCAATCTCACCCAGCGAACTCGCCGCGTTCGCCCGGACGCTCACCTCGGCATCGCCGAGGGCCGTGATAAGGGGATCGACGGCCCACCAGTCCCCGATCCGGCCCAGCGTTAGAGCCGCATTGCTTCGCACAGTGGGATGCTTGTCGCCGAGGGCAGAGATCAGGCCGTTGAGCGCAGTCGGATCGGATAGTTGGTCGAGCGCCCACGCCGCGTTCACCCGGACACCCTCATCTGGGTCCCCGAGGGCTGCCATCAGTGCTTCGGCAGCGCGAGAGCTGCGGAGCTGACCGAGTGCTGTGGCAGCGGCGCGGCGAGCAAGTGCATCGGGCTCCCGCAGCATCTCGACCAGGCGATCGAGAGCCCCGCTATCGCCAATGTCGCCCAGTGCCTCGATGGCAACCTGGCATACCTCGCCGTCTGGGCTGTCCAGTGCTCGCACCAGGGCATCGACCGCCTCTGTATCCCCGATCTGGCCCAGCGCCCTGGCCGATGCCTTCTGCAGTTCCAGGTCCGGCTCTACGAGGGCTGCGAGCAGTGGCGGCAGCCCGTCCACGTGACCAATCCTGCCGAGCGCCTCCGCGATTTGCCGGCGTACTTCAATGGGTGTGCTCGGATTCTGCAACAACCTGGTCAGCGGTTCCACGGCACGTGAGTTCTGAATGGCACCCAGCGCCCACGCCGCCCTGTGGCATACGTCGACGTCTGGCTCGACCAGCGCGGAGAGAAGCGGCTCCACCGCGCGCGCGTCCCGGATCTCGCCCAGCGCTTCGATCGTCGCGCATCGCACCTCGAGGGCATCGTCGTGCATGGCAGCGATCAGAGCTTCGCCAGCAGCAGGATCGCCGATACGGCCCAGGGCCAGTGCGACCTGCGCTCGCAGTCCCGCCCTATCCTCGCCTCGCCGTCGAGACAGCCAGCGCAACAGGCTGTGCTGCCCGTCGCCCTCACGCAACACGGCGAGCAATGGCTCGACCGCACGCACGTCGCCAAGCAAGCCAAGCGTAGTAGCTACGTGCCCTCGAGCTTGGGCGTGCGCGCGAGGATCTTGTAGAACCTCGACGAGCGGTTCCACTGCCGCCCGGCCTATTCGGGTCAGAGCCAGCATGACGAAATGATGCCTGATCATCGTCAGGTCCGAGTCGGCGGGCGTGCGCAGGATCTCGACGAGTGGCCTGACCGCCTCGTCGACGCCTATCCGCGCCAGTGCAAGCGCCACATAAATCTGCCTCACAGCTACATAATCTTTGTCGCCAGGCCGGCTGTGCAAGAAGCCGATAAGAGGCGGCACAGCAACTTGGTCACCGAGCTTGCCCAGCGCCTCGATCGCCAGCAACTGCGCCGGCCCTTCATCCCAATCGAGGGCCGACACCAGAGACCGAGCGCTCCTGCGGTTCCCAAGCTCTCCGAGTGCCCAGGCAGCAAAAGCACGGGTCGTGGCATCCGGGTCGCGCAACATCGGCACGAGCAGATCGACTGCGCGTGGATCGCGCAGCAAGCCCAGCGCGCGCACCGCCCCGCTGCGCACTGCAGGATCGCGAGCATTCAGATGCTTGCGAGAGTGGGTAAAGAGAACATGCTCGCGGAGCAGGTTGTGCAGGAACCGGAAGTAACCGCTGCCGGCCGGCAGCAGCAGGTCGAGGCGCTGCAGCAGGTGCAACGAACCGGCTGCCTTTGGACCGAGGTGCTCCTCGACGGCGGCCAGCTCAATCTCGGCAAAGCCGGTCAGGCCACGCTCAGCCGACATGCCGTTGACCGTCGTTTCCGCCACGACCACGGGCGGGCCCTCTGGGGGTAGCTCGACCTCGAGAACGTCGGCCCTGTCGGGCGCAAAAGTCACCGAGCCGAGCGCGTAACTGTCCTCTTTGATGGCTATATAGACAGGCTGATAGTTTTCAAGCTCGATCAAGGCGACCTGGCCAAGAACGTCTCGCAGCTCGTCTAACTGCAGTGGCAAAGGTTCACCCGCATGCTCCTCCTCGTACTGGTAGCGCTTCTGAATATAGATGTCAAAAACCTTATCGCGGAGCTCACTGGGCGTGCGGGCCAGATCGCGGAGGCTCTCGACCTGGCTTCCAGCTCCTTCGTAGGCGATTGCCAGCAACGTCAGGACCAGGGGGGTGCGTGCAACGGTGCGCAGCACGTCATCACGCTGCAGTGCTGTCCACAGGTCGTCTTGGCGACGCAGAAAGGTTCGGATCTGAACGTCCGTGAGTGGCTTCACAGTGACAGCGCCGTTGAGTGCAATCTTTTCACCGCTTTTTCGGAGAATATCCTCATACTCCTTCGTCCTGCAGGTTACGATGGCTGGTGTTGGGCTGAGCCTGGCAAAACGGCTTAGAAACTCGACGCGCAAGTCGGGAGGCCCGGACGCGCCCATGTCGGAGGCGACAGGAGGAGAGGGCAGCTCATCCAGCCCATCGAGCAGCACGAGCACACGCTTGGAGGCCATGCCGTCCCGCAGTGCGACTAGATCCAGCTCGTTGACCGTGGCAATCCATTCGGGCAAAGGCGTGCGACCATCCCATTTCCCGATGGCGGCATAGACCGGCAGCAGTGCATCTGGATCATCCATGCGCTCCTTTGCCCTGTCGCGGGCAAAGGACAGCAAGGTGATCGTTTTTCCCGAGCCGGGCTCGCCCAGCAAAAGCACGCGCTGGCCGTGAGCCGCAAAGACGTCGGCAAAGTCGAGAAAGTCGAGGCTGGCCCGCCGCGAATCGGCGAGCCAGGCTGGTGGCCGCGCTAGAAAGGCAGACCCGGCAATCCGCTCCACCTTGTCGGGCGAATCCACAAAAGCCAACTTGATCTCTTGTGTGTAGCGTAGGATCATGCCCAGTTCGGTCAACGCGCGCTGGTACAGCCGAGTCACGTGGGAAGAGAACGGGTCAGTCGCAGGTCCCGCGCCGGCTCGTTCTGCAAGATGCATTTCTTCAGCCTGCGCCAGAACGTCCCTCTTGGCAGGCCAGTCCCGAGCCGCTACCTGGACAATCGCCGAAACCATGTCACGCCGGTCGGCAACCTGGAGGATTGCAAACCAGTTGAGCTCGGCCGCCTCGCTGAACTCGATGCGGCCGGTTGGTACGTGAGCTCTGTGCAGGACTTCTCTCGACTCGCCGACGCTCGGATAGAGCTCGGCAAGGATTGCCTGCAGTCTGGTCAATCCCGGGTTCCACGCCATCTTGCTCGCTCCTCCACGCCACACGCATCGCCTACGCCGCGCGCGATGTCATGCTAAAACGTCACACACCTCCCAATCACAGCGAGGGGAATGGGGTACCGGCTACTCGGGTCGTAGCCCTGCCCTCATCATCCCGTCAATCACCGCATTGATCAGAATCCCCTCGTTGCGATAGTACGCCTGCTTGCTGCCGGGCTCGCGCAGGTAGCCGCCGCTGTGATGCAGCGCCACCACGTTCCAGTTACTGTCAAACACCGGCGAGCCTGAGGAGCCAGGCAGAGTATCAGTCAGGTACTGGATGCGATTGTGACCGACATAGACGACGATGTTGTGGTAGAGAGCGATCTGTTTCGGCCCACCCATCGGATGCTGGATAATATTCACATAGCCGTTCTTCTCGATGTCGGTTCGCCGCAAGCCAATCGTGCCCAGTTCGCCAGCAGCATAGTCCTTGACGTTGACCACCGTCCAGTCATCGTCCTCGCAAGTGGCAAAGGCGACTTGCGGGGCGAGGCTGTACTCTTTGCCGGGCAGCACAAGGCCGGTAGAGGAGTGCTGGTAATTGAACTGGACTTGGGCATTCTGAGCCTCGGTGTCGTCTGGCAGGACGTGGTGGTTCGTGATCAGTAGATTGCCGTCTGTCACGAATCCGGTGCCCATCGCACCGTCGCCGCGCACGATGCGGCCCACAGCGCGGGCCCTCTCCAGGCCGGTCTCGAGAAAGCCGATAGGCAGCAGTGTGCTTTCACGCCCCATGATCTTTTCCAGGATGTCTGTCTGGCTCGGAGCCTTCCAGTCAATATCATCCCTGATGTCCGGGCCCCTGAGCGCGGGGAGGTTGCCCACCTCGACGTACCGTTTCAGCACCTCGTTCCCGGGCCAATCCTGGTGCGCCTTCTCGACAATGTCGCGCACCATCCCGGCTTTGTCCGCATAGTCCAGGATGCTGAACCAGTTGCTGTACGCTGCTGCGGAAAACGGGATCCGCCCGGTGGGGACCTGAGCTCTTCTCAGCAGCTCGACCGAAAACTCGCGCGTCGGATATAGGTCGGCGAGCGTATCGCGCAGATTGTCCAGGGTTTGGTTCCAGGCCATGGAGCCGCCCTCCTTTTCATAGAACCGGCGAATGGTGCGCCATGCACAGCGCACTCGTGCCTGCCTCTCGACAACTATCGTCGAGGCTGCGGCATGGAGACCACGTACATTATATTACGACTCGTTGAAAAAAGCAAGGGGTTGCACTCGG
>JAFGIA010000041.1 GCA_016929795.1 Anaerolineae bacterium | reverse complement strand
CGCCCGCCGATGTAGGCGATGGCCAGCACCTCGACCGTCTTGGAGGTGTGCATCATGGTCGCCGGCGTGAGTGAGCCAAAGTAGTGGGCATAGAAGCCGCCCAGCCAGCCGGCAAAAAACGCCGACAGCGCAAAGTTGAACACGCGGTAGTAGGTGGGGTTGATGCCCGAGGCGCGTGCGGCGTCAAAGTTCTGGCCGATGGCCTTGAATGCCAGCCCGAACTTGCTCTTGACGACGAGCTGCAGTGTGATATAGACCACGAGTAACATCGCCAGGATGATGTAAAAGTAGGGCCGGTTCGACGGTGTGTCAAGGAACGGCCGCGGTGCCATGCCCAGTGGGCCACGCGTCAGGTCCACCAGATTGTTCGCCAGCCCGAGCAGCGCAATGCCCATGAACCAGGCCATGACCGCAGCAAAGATACCGCGCAGCCGGAGCGTAATGATTCCCAGCCCTAGGCCGATGAGACCGGCCAGGATGGCGCCCACCCAGATCCCGATCCAAGGTGAAATGCCTGGCGTTACCGCCAGCACCGGGTTCGTGTTTGCCAGGATCGCCGAAGTGTAGGCACCGGCTCCGAGGATGGCGGCAAAACCAAAGTTTACGACGTTGATATATCCTGCCGTAAAGTCAAAGGCCACCGCCTGCGCAGCCAGGAACGCACCCATGATCATCCAGCGCAGGATATGCTCCTGGTCAAAGGGTGGGATAAAGGGCAGCAGCGCCAGGAGGATGATCAGCACCAGGCCCAGCGGCGAAAAGCCGATGGTGGCGAGTGCCCCCTTGATCCGGTCGTACAAACCGTTCTCGTCGTTCATCCGTTCTGTCCTCCTTGTCTCTCGCAAAGCCGCCAAGCCGCAAAAGGATCTGTTGGCACCTTGGCGTCTTGGCGCCTTTGCGTGAGCGTTCTATTGCTCCTGCACACCCTTCACCTCCGAGCCAAAGATGCCCGATGGGACCAGGATCAGGATCAGGATCATGACCACCGTCGGAAACACCAGCTCCCACGAGATACCGGCAAACTGCTGGGTTGCAGTCTGAAGCAGGGCTACGATGAATCCGCCAATGATTGCACCGTACACGTTGCCCAGGCCCACCAGCATCACCACGTACCAGGCGAGGTAGAGTGGCTTGAGGCCCACGGTGGGGTATGCCTGGAACATGAACAGGAGCGCGGCACCCGACATGGCTGCCATGGCAGTGGCGAGCGAGAAGGTGAGGGTGTGGACGAATCCCAGGTTGATCCCCACCAGCTGTGCTCCCGTCTCATCCTGCGACACAGCCCGGATCGCCCGTCCGGTGCGCGTGCGCTGCATAAACCAGGTGAGCAGGGCGATGGTGACGATGGCGATGCCAAACGCAAACACGCGGTCTACCGCGATGCGCATCCCCAGGAACTCGATCGGGTCGACGTTGTAGTAGCGGGGGATGCCGCGAAAGTCAGAGCCGAGCACCAGGGCGGTGCCATAGGTGAGCACGAACGACAGGCCCACGGTGAGCAGGAAGGTGTTCATGACCCACCCTTCGCGGCTCCGCTTGCGCAGTGGGGCAAAGATGAGGCGCTCGACGATGGCGCCGAGGATGGCGCCCACAACCGCTGCTGCCAGTACGCCGGCCATTGGGCCGACCGCTGCCAGGAACCCGTTTGGGTTCTCTTTGAGATAGTCACTGATGGGCGTAAAAACGAAATAGCCGACATAGGCGCCCACCATGAACGATTCGCCATGAGCAAAGTGGGGGATGTTCATCACGCCAAAGACCAGCGCCAGGCCCGCAGCCAGCAGCGCCCACATCCCACCCGTGACAATCACATTGGCAATCTGCGAAGGACCCGAGTCAACGGCGATGAACACCGCCAGGGCAATCGAGAGCCCGATGACAATCACCGCCGGCAGGTTGCCCCGCGCTCGGATAACCAGGTCCTCCCACGTCGTGCGCTTCACGGCTCGCTCCATCCGATTCCTCCTTTTTCTATATGCCCAGGTATGCCGCCCGCACGTGCGGATTGCTCTTCATCTCACGGCTGGGGCCTTCCATCGCAATCCGTCCGTGTTCCAGGACGTAGGCTCGGTCTGTGATGTCGAGCGTGGCGTTCACGTTTTGCTCCACCAGGAGGATGGTCACTCCTCGCTTTTGCAATGTTTTGAGCGCGCGGAACACGTCGTGTGTCAGGTGGGGTGCCAGGCCGAGCGATGGCTCGTCGACGAGCAGGAGCTGGGGACTCGACATCAGGCCGCGTGCGATGGCCAGCATTTTTCGCTCGCCACCACTCATCGTGCCTGCAAGCTGCTTCTCGCGCTCCTGTAGGCGCGGGAACAGGCTGTACACAAACTCAAGGGTCTCTAGCTGCTGCTTCTTGTCTTTGACGGCGTACGCCCCAAGCAGCATGTTCTCACGCACCGACATGTCGGTAAACAGGTTCAGCCCCTCTGAAATGTAGCTGATGCCCATGCGGCTGACCATGTGCGCCGGGACGTGCCCGATCGCCTTTTCCTTGAAATACACCTCACCGCTCTTGGGCTTGAGCAACCCGGCAATCGTGCGCAGTGTCGTCGTCTTGCCGGCCCCGTTCGGCCCTACCAATGCCACGAACTCCCCTTCGTCGACGTGCAGTGATACGTCCCACAGGATCTGAAGAAAGTCGTAGGCTGTGTTTACGTTCTTTAACTCGAGCACGTTTTCCTCCTACTCGTCGGCCGTCACTTCCTCGCCCAGGTATGCTTCGATCACCTTTGGATTTCCCATCACTTCCGCAGGTGTCCCCTCGGCGATGGGCGTCCCGTACTGGATGACCAGCACGCGCTCGCATACGCCGGTGATAACCTTCATGATGTGCTCGACGACGATCATGCCCACGCCAAACTCATCGCGGATCTTGAGGATGAGGGCCATCATGTCGTCCAGCTCGCCCGGCGTCAGGCCCGAAGCAAGCTCGTCGAGGAAGAGAAGGTCGGGTCCGCACGCCAGCGCGCGTGCCAGGTCGAGGCGCTTGAGCTGCACCGCGTTCAGCTGGTCGGCCGGGGTGTCGGCACTCATTGGAAAGCGCACAAAGTCGAGCATCTCGACCGCCCGCTTGCGCGCAGGTACCTTGCTGCCGTGCTCGGCCCCAAACACTGCCCCCACCATCACGTTCTCCATGGCGGTCAATCTCGGAAAGGGGCGTGGGATCTGGAATGTGCGCGACAGGCCGTGGCGGCACATCGTCTCTGCCGGCTCGCCCGTCATCTCCGCCCCCTTGAAATGGACCACCCCATCCGATGGTTTGTAGACGCCTGCCACGCAGTTGAGAAAGGTCGTCTTGCCGGCTCCATTCGGGCCGATCAGGCCCACGATCTGCCCGGCCTCCACTTCGAGCGACACTCGGTTTACCGCGGTCAGCCCTCCAAAGTTTTTCACCACGCGTTCTGCGTTTAGTAGCATTCGCCATTCCCTCCTGCTATCCGAGTTCCTGCGAGCGGTACGTTCCTGGGGGAGGGCTCGATCGAGCCCTCCCCCAGGAGAGTTTGACTCAGGGCTTGGGCTGCATCTGCTGCGTGGCCCACTCGGGCGGATAGATCACCTGGCCCTCGCCATCAAAGTACTGGAGCACCGGGAAGATGTAGTAGCCCTTGCCCACGATCGGGTCGGGCACCTCTTCCGGATTCGTCGCATACTCGTTCATGACGATGCCGTCTGTGAAGGTCCAGTCGCCGGTCCACACGTTGTCCTTGACAAAGTTGTAGATGATGTCGCTGCTCAGCTCGCCATACTCGGCACAGGCATCCCTGGCGATTGCCAGGAAGAACCGGGTGCCGTCGTACGACAGGCCGGCCGACGACGGGCTTGGCTCCATGTCCCACTGCTCCCGGAACGTTTCGGAAAACTCTTTGCCTTCGGCGCTTGCCCATCCCGGGATCTGGTCGAGGACATAGTTCGAAGAAGTGCCTGTCAGGTCGTACCACTCGCCGACCCAGCCGAGGCCGTCGGCGATGATCAGGCTCTCGAGGCCCACTTCGTCAGCCTGCTTGATAAAGGCCGAGAAGGAAGGTGCTGCCGTGCTCGTGCCGGCGATGACGGCCGGGTTCAGCTCCACGAACTTGTTCAGGAGTGGATAGAACTCGGTCTGGTCGATGGCAAAGTACTCTTCTGCTACCGTCTCCCAACCGGCTGCCTCCAGCTGCTCCTTGATGGCGCCGCCAAAGCTGCGCCCCCAGTCCGTGTCCTCACCATAGATCGCCACCGTCTTGGACTCGGGCGTCCACGTGCCAGTGGCAATAGCATCTTCGAGCATCTGCACATAGCTGACGCTCAGCTTCCGCGGCGTCGGCCATCCCTTGAACATCCAGTAGCCGTACTTGTCGGGGTCGGACGCAAAGGTCTCGTTCACCACCTCTGTGGCGCCAAAGCCAAAGAAGTGGGGCACTTTGTGCTTGGCTGTGATCTCCATGACCGAGACGGACACAGAGCTGTGCCAGTTGAGGACACCGGCCTGCACTCCATTCTGGACGATCGCCTGCTCGTACGCCTGGGCAGCCTTGGCCGGGTCCGACTGTGAGTCGATCCACACCGGCTCGATCTTGTACTTGCATACCTGGCTGTTGATCTCTTCGAGCGCCATGGTGGCCGATGCCTTGAACTCGGCGCCCGTGCGCGCACTCGGTCCGCTGAACGGCCCAAGGAATCCGAGGTTGAAGGTTTCCGTGGCTTCCATCGGCTCGTCGACAGGCTCTTGCTCGATGATCACGGCTTCCGCGCCAGGGGCGGCCAGCTGCTGCTCGGCCCACTCGGGCGGATAGATCACCTTGCCCTCGCCGTCAAAGTATTGGAGCACTGGGAAGATATAGTAGCCCTTGCCGACGATCGGGTCGGGCACGGTCTCGGGTGTGTATTTGTACTCGCTCATGACGATCCCGTCGGTGAACGACCAGTTGCCCGTCTGGATCTCGTTCTTGGCAAACTCGGCCAGTGACTCGCGGCTCAGCGCGCCGGTGTTCTCACACACTTGCTGGGCAACCTGGATAAAGAAGTTGGTCCCGTCGAACGCGAGGCCGGCTGCCGACGGGCTCGGCGCAAAGCCGTTCTCTGCCTCGAACTGCTCGGCGAACTCTTTGCCCTCTGCCGTCGCCCATCCTGGGATCTGGTCGAGGATATAGTTCGACGATGAGCCGGTCGAATCGTACCACTCGCCGAACCAGCCGAGGCCGTCGGCGACGATCAGGCTTTCCAGGCCCACTTCGTCGGCCTGCTTGATAAAGGCCGAGAATGAGGGCAGCGCCGTGCTGGTGCCTGCCAGCAGCGCCGGGTTCAGGTCGACGAACTTGTTGAGGAGCGGATAGAACTCGGTCTGGTCGATGCCAAAGTACTCTTCCGCCACCGTCTCCCAACCGGCTGCCTCGAGCTGCTCCTTGATGGCGCCACCAAAGCTGCGCCCCCAGTCGGTGTCCTCGCCATAGATGGCCACCGTCTTGGACTCGGGTGTCCATGTGCCGGTGGCAATGGCGTCTTCTACCGCCTGTACGTAGCTGATGCTCAGCTTTCTCGGGGTAGGCCACCACTTGTTCACCCAGTAGTAGTAGCGGTCGGGGTTGCTCAGCCACGTCTCATTCACGACTTCGGTCGCGCCGTACGGGGCAAAGTGGGGCACCTGGTGCTTGGCCGCGATCTCCATGACAGAAACGGCGACGGAGCTGTGCCAGTTCAGTGCACCCGCGTCGATCCCGTCCTGGATGATCGCCTGCTCGTATGCCTGGGCGGCTTTGGCGGGGTCGGACTGCGAGTCAACCCACACTGGCTCGATCTTGTACTGGCAGATCTGCCAGTCGATGGCGTCAAATGCCATGGTCGCGGCTGCCTTGAACTCGTCGCCCGTGCGCGCGCTCGGGCCGCTGAAGGGGCCCAACACGCCGAGCTTGAAGGTCTCGGTGGCTTCCGCCGCGGGCGGGCTGGTGGCTTCTGTCTCGGCACCTGTGGCCTGTGTCGGCTCTGCCTCGGGCTCGGGTGTCGTCCCACAGCCTGCCACCGCCATCACCAGGCTCAGGATGATGGCCACTGCGAGAAATTTCTGAATCCAACGACTCATTGTCTCTTTCCTCCTTCGGAATTTTTGATATCACTAACAGCTGTGTCCTTCGGGCCAGAACTGGCCGCTCGCTGCCCGTCTCCTGGGCTTTGAGTACGCTTGTGGGTCATACCACCTCCCTTCTGTCGTCGATTTCTTATGTTTCGCATAGAAAGAGGGGGCAGGCCGCATATGCGATCTGCCCCCTCTCCGCGGAGGTGCATAATCGTGGCAAAGGCAGGTGCTCTGGCTTATTCGTGGCTGGCAATCAGTGAATGGACGACTCACTCATCACTGCCCACGGCTACACAGTTGCGGGACAGCGCCGGATTTCCACCGGCTTCCCCTCTTGGCCCCGGCGCGCCTTCGGCGCGGGTCGGGCTCACCCTTGCCTTTTTCTCGTCTGCGCGATCTACCTTATGCTCTCCCTCTCAAGCCTCTGCTCAACTCGTTATTGGCGACTTGGCACCTGCGGCTCATTACTTGCTACCTTCCTTTTGCCGCTTGCGATAGTCTTTGAGGTATTTCATCGCATACTCGTCGCGGCCCAACGCCAGATCGGCTGCCAGGATGTACTTGCGCACCTTGGCCGCGTCGACGATCGGGCAGTTCAGCCCGCGGTCGATGGCCATGCCCAGGAACACGCCGTTCAGGATCTCCCTATCAGGCAAGCCGAACGACACGTTGCTTGCGCCCAACGCCAGGTTCACCCCCAACTCCTCGCGCACCATCTTGATCGCATCGAGTGTGATCTTGGCTGCGTTCGAGTCGGCCCCGACGGTAAGCGCCAGGCAGTCGATCAGGATGTTCTCACGCGGGATGCCGTGCTGCTCTGCCCGGGCCACGATCTTTTTCGCCACCTCGAGGCGCTGCTCCGGCGTCTCGGGGATGCCATTGTCATCCATACACAGGCCGATGACGGCGGTGCCATACTCTGCCACCAGCGGCAGCACGCGCGCCATGCTCTCCTCTTCCCCATTCACCGAGTTGATGAGCGGCTTGCCGTCGGGATTGACCTCTTTGTGGGCGGCGAGCGCCGCAGCCATCGCCTTGCCGTCGGCCGTGTCGATCGCCACCGGTACCTCTACCGTCTCGAGCACGAGCCGAACGGCTGCTGGCAGCAGCGCTACCTCGTCCACGCCGGCGGCGCCCACGTTGACGTCCAGGATGTCTGCTCCCGCGTCCACCTGAGCCAGCGCTTCCTGGCGCACGACCTCGAGATCGCCTGCTACCAACGCTGCCGCCAGTTTTTTCTTGCCTGTCGGGTTGATACGCTCACCCAGGATCACTGTCGGGCGGTTGTCGCCGATGACAACTTTCTTGCCCATGCCCTTAAGTATTGTCTGCATTCTATTACCCTCCTCCTTGCTGGCCTGACCGGATTTCACCCTGAAAAACAACACGACCCCCGCGTGGTGGTCGTGTCATAGGACGGCCTTGATGCTATTCTGAAACTCGGCAATGTGCTGGCGAAGCAGCGATTCTGCGGATTCTCCGTCCCTTGCCTTGAGCGCCTCAGCAATCTCCCGGTGCTGTTCCATGGCGCCTCGAACGTCGCCCAGCCTGTCGAGCACCAGGTGCCACAGGCGGAAGCTGAGGGCATGGAGCCGGCGTAGCGTATCGCCGAGAAACTCGTTATCCGCTGCCTTGTACAACAGCTCGTGAAACTCCTCGTCGATTTCCATCAGCCCTCTGCTGTCGTCATGTGCAACCTGATCCAGCCGCTCGATGACCTCTGAAAGCTGCTCCAACTGGCTCGCACTTGCGCGTTCTGCTGCCAGGCGCGCGCAAAACCCTTCCAGGCACATGCGCGCTTCAAAGATCTTTTGCAGATCGGTGATGCTGATGTCTGCCACAAAGATCCCCCGGCGAGGGGCCAGAAAAACCAGGCCTTCTGCTGCCAGACGCTGGAGTGCCTCGCGGATCGGCGTGCGACCCAGATCGAGCTCCGTCATGAGCGACTGCTCGTCGATCGGCGCCAGGGGAGGTAACTGCAGGGTGATGATCTGATGCCTGATCAGTTCATAGGCCTTGTCGCTGAGTCGCATGCCCACTCTTTCATGATCCCGGTACAGCCGCCTACCTCCTGGTACTGTCACAACGACCCGTCTCCTGTTGCACCATTTCGTATACTTTGGATATATTAAGGATACATGCAGTATATCACAAATTACCGCGCGTGTCAAGCCCCTATCGCACCGAAATTGCAAAATATCGCAAACTTTCAGGCCCGCGTGTCGTTGCAGAAGGTTGTGGCGACTCTTACGTTACCACCCATCGTGCCCCGGCATTCTGAGGTGGTGGTGTCGTTTGACAAAAACCTGGGTTCCCATTACCCTATATGTAGTCGCACACCTGCTCGGCGAGGTGTGCCTTGAGGAGGTCTCATGATCCGCGTGCTCTTCCGGGATTCTGGGGGTGAGGTACGGGAGGATATCGACATCGAGACGGCGTGGGCGGCGCTCGAGACGCCCGGCACGCTTTTGTGGGTCGACCTGGGCGAGGAGCCGCCAGAGGTCACCAGCCCGATCCTGCTCGACCTCTTTGGCTTCCACCCCCTCGCCGTCGAGGACGCCCTGCAGGAAGCGCAGCACGTCCCCCGCGTCGATGACTGGCAAGATTATCTCTACCTCGTGCTTCACGGACTGCTGCCCGACGGGCAGGGGCCGAACGGGGAGATCCCCGTCTCACCATACAGCCTGCTTACCCTGGAGGTTGACGTCTTTTTAGGCGAGCGCTACCTGGTCACGCACTGGGTGCGCCGCATCGCCGCGATGGAACGGATGTGGGCCAACTGCAGGCGTGACAGGCGTTCTCTGGCACGTGGCACGTCGGCGCTGCTCTACCAGCTCGCCGACGAGATCTTTGACGACTTTATGCCGGTCGTCGAAGTGTTCGACGAAGTACTCGACCAGGTGCAGCGCGAAGTCTTTGCGCATCCCACTTCGGCCTTTCTGGGGCGTGTGTTTGAACTCAAGCGGGCGCAGCTCCACGTCCGCCGCCTGATTACGCCCCAGCGCGAGATGCTCAACAAGCTGGCGCGTGGCGATTACGAGCTCGTTGCCGTCGACGATCGGGTCTTTTTCCGCGATGTCTACGATCACCTTGTGCGCTTGTACGAGATTGCTGATGCGCAGCGTGACGCCACGGCTGGCATTGTGGATACCTACCTGTCGGTCATTAACAATCGCATGAACGAGATCGTCAAGACACTGACGGTTGTGACCACGCTTTTCCTGCCCCTTTCCTTCCTGGCGAGTTTTTTTGGTATGAACTTTTTCGCGGTGCCTGCGCCCACGCCGGCGTGGACCAGCCCGGGCCTTCTAGTTGTCGCCATGCTCATGATGTTGCTGATGCCCATCGCCATGTATTTGTGGATGCGCCGGAAGGCGTGGATGTAGAAAACGGCAAGTAGCAGCGAAGGATGACCAGCTCACAGCTTGTAGCGCGCCACCATCTCCGTCAGGTGGCTTGCGAGATTGCTCAGGTCGCGGGCCGATGCCTCTGCCTGGTGCGTGCTTGCCAGGCTCTGCGTGGTCGCCTGGTTGATCGTGTGCATCACGAACGCGACCTGCTCCATGCCGGTGGCCTGCTGTCGCCCCCCGGCGACCATCTGGCTCGCCGCCTGCGCCGACTCGTCGATCACATCCGCCAGGCGGCGGATCACCGCCCCTGTGTGCGCCGCCAGCGCTACCCCTTCGTCCGCGCGCCGGATGCCTTCCTCTGTGGCGCTCGCTGCAGCACTTGCTGCTTTTTCGATCTCTTGCAGGATCGTCCGGATCTGGCCTGTCGCCTGCCTGGACTGGTTGGCCAGGCTGCGTACCTCGGCGGCTACTACGGCAAAGCCCTTGCCCTGTTCGCCGGCGCGTGCCGCCTCGATGGCTGCGTTCAGCGCGAGCATGTTCGATTGGGATGCCAGGTCGTTCACCGTCGCCACGATCGCCCCGATCTGCTGCATCTGCCGCGTCAAGGCCGCGATTGTCTCGCTGATGCCTGTTACCTGATCCTTGATTCGGTTCATCCCGTGCACGGTACTCTCGACTGCGTCCTGGCCTGAAAGCGACACTTCGACGGTCTGCCGGGCAGCATCGGCCACCTCTTGCGCGCGCACGACCGATTGCTGCGCGATGGCTCGCACCTCTTCGACACTGGTCACCGTCTCTGTTACCGCCGTCGACTGCTCGCCTGCGTTCATCACCTGCTGCATCGTGGCTGCCAGGATCTCGGCCGCGGCACTGCTCAGGTTCTCCGAAGCGGCCCGGATCTCGCCAATCATCTGGCGCAGGCTGGCAGCCGTTTCGTCGAGGCGGCTGCCAAGCAAGACGAGGCACTCGTCTGTTCCCTCATCGCTTGTCAGGTCCAGCCTCGTCGACAGGTCGCCCTCTGTCACCTGATCCATGTACGCCACATACGCGGTCACGGCTGTGGTTAACTGCTGGTTGTGTCTTTCCAGCGACAGTCGCGTCTCATTCAAGGCCCGGTTGCTGTCGCTCAGTTCCCGCTCGTTCTGCTGTGCCCGGTCGACTGCGCGCTTCAAGCTCCCCGTCGCCAAATAGAGGAGTCCTGTCATGCCGATCACGACGGTGGCAAACTCGATCCAGGCATAAGTTGACGTAAAGTACGAGGGCACCGGCGGCAGGGCACCCTGTCCCTCGGCGACCAGCATCGCGCCTGTGGCGGCAATACTCAAAGCGCCAAGGATGATGCCCGCTCTGCCACCCAGCAGCAGGCCGGCGATCAGGATTACGCCAAAGAGGCTGCTCGCGCCCGACCCACGCAGTCCACCGCCTATCCACATGCTGGTCATGATGGTGGTCCACAATGCGATCGACAGGATCGCCGCGGCAGCCCGTACGTGGCCGCGGCGCAGGGTGAACAACAACGCTGCGACCAGTACCAGGATGGTGCCCTCGATCATTGCGCCACGGGCACCGCCACCTGTGGTCAGGGCCACAATAGCGAACAGCGCCACCAGGGCGAAAATCACGAGCAGGATTGTGTTGAGCAGAGAGGCGATCCGGGTCTTTTCAGGGTCACCTGGAAAGATGGGAGCAGCGGCAAGCCTCCTGATCTGGCTTTGCACAGTCGGGGATGTGTCTGTCATGGACTGTCCTCCTCGTAATGGCCCTGGCCTTGCCTGGCGAGACCAGGGAACAGAAAAGCAGGCACAGTATGCCTGAAATCGCGTGAATGCACAAGTGTGTGCAGAGGGATGGACGATTCCTCGTGAATCAGATGTGCTCCCCGGGAGCAGTTGCCCTTAACACCCGCAGGGCGCGCAGGGTCACCCACTTGTTCGGCTGCCGCTTGGCGCCGAAATCGGCCCACATCTTGCCCGCATAGCCATACTCGAGGGTCCAACGCCCGTCCGCATCCTGCTTGCTCCGGATCAGGTCAAGGGTGTTCGCAAGCTGAGGATCGTTGCCATAGCCGAGTGCGACGAGGGCCTCTGCGATCTGCAAGACGTCGGTGACATAAAAGACAGGAAAACCGAACTTCCACCAGTTGCCACTCGGCTTGTCCGTGTAGCCTGTGGGGTACGCTCCCGTCGCCGGGTCGATGCTGAGCAGCCATTCCACACCCTGCTCGATCGCCCGTTCGATCAATGGCGTGCGCCGCTCGGCAGGCAGCCGTCCAAACGCGAGCATTACCTTCGTCGCGCCCCAGGCGCACGCCAGCTTGTTATTCGCCCCGCACGCGAACAACGGACCGCACTTGCCGGCATAATAGCGGCGCACAGCGTTCCTGTCGGAGGCCGGCGCCATCCCCTCGCCCGTCGTGGTGCGCGCCATCCACTCGAACGCAGTGTCGAGCCGTGGATCGTCATATCCCAGCTCGAGCAGCGCCCAGCACATATTCCCCTGCAAGCAGTCGACCGTGCCGGAGGGCGCAGTGCTGCTCGCGAACTGCCCGCCGGGCGCCAGCGCATGGTCGAGCAGGTAGGCGCAGCCCCGTCCGATCCGTTCGTCGAGCGCCGCCGACGCGCCCAGTTGGGCCAGGGTGAGGATGGACCAGACCGTGCTGCGGTACTTGGGTAGGTAGCCGGAGCCAGGCTCGGCCCAATAGCCTGGTTCGTCCATCGCGTCCAGGATGGTCGCGATCGGACCGTCGGTGTGCGCTGCCTGACGTGCGCTCTGCAGCTCCGGATCGTCCTCAGGAAGGGCCAGCAGGTCGCGCAGGGCCAGGTAGCGGACGCCTGGAGTATCAAGTTCCAGCAGCCACGACAGGGAATCCCCTCTGCATAATAATTGCCATTCCATACTCGTCGTCTCCTTCTGCTGTGCCTCGCGATGAGCCAAGACCCTGTTAGGGCACAGAGGAGCGCAGAACCAGCGGCAGATAGACTTTCCGCCCGGGTTCCCCGGCCACGTGCCTGGGGACCATGATCTCTGTCACCACTCCGCCGATGAGCTCGTCGTCGATATACCCTTCCACCGCCACGCGCGGCTGGGTGCCTTGCACGGCCGCCAGCCCGGGCCGGATAGTAAGCAGGCCGGTTACCTCTTCGCCTGGTTCCAGGTCTACGGAGGCCGGGCTGACGCTCACCATCCAGTCGGGCGGCAGGTCCAGGCTGCGCACCCGGAGATCGATCGTCGCCGCCTCTTCCAGCGGGTTGGCGATCCGGAAAGGAGATTGGCTGACAAAGATGCGTGCCAGGTTCGTGCTGCCCAGGAAAGTGTTTCCACGGTCGGTGATGGTCCCCTGGGCAAAGTTGGGTGGATCCATCAGCACCTGGCCCAGAGGGCGGAGCGCGTCGGCGATCTCGGCCAGCCGGGTCATGATGCTGCCGGCCAACTCGGCCGGATCGGCGGCAACCCGCGCCTGGCGAATGGCCTCAATCTCCTCATCGCTCAAGCCGATCGAGTGAGCGGCCTCGATCTCGAGCTCGCTGAACCCGTCACTGACCAACCTCGCTTGATACTCCTCGACCTCGGCCACCGGCACCACCAGGTCCTCCACGTTCTCGCTGCGCATCACATCCAGCAGCGCGTCCAGCCGGTCGGCCACTTCCAGCATCGTGGCGCCCGACTCTTCCTTGTAATAGAGGAGCCACGCCGCCTGTTCTGAGGCCCAGTAGAGGTCACCCGCGTTGGCCGCACCGGCGTAGCGATCCAGCGACAACGCCGCAGCCCGCAAGCGGGACGTCAGATCGAGCATGGCCTCCATCAGCGCATTGCCCGCCGCCGCCCGTGCTGCTGACAGATCCTCGTTGGGAACCAGGGGAGTAAAGGTATAGCTCTCCAGTGTGGCATAGGTGTCATAGTCCTGGCGCGGCGGATCTTGACCCAATGCCTGGGTTGCCTTGGTCCAGCTCTCCAGGTTAAAATCCAGGACGTAGCTGAACAGGGCATTGGGGATGGCCATACCGGTCAAGTTCTCGGGTGAAGAAATGGCGTCGAGCGCCATCTGCCCATCGTTGATGCGGTTGATGGCCGCTTTGGTCTTTTTCAGGTTGTCCTTCTCGCTTTCCGGGTCGCCCTCGCCTGGATCATCGTCCCCGTCGCCATCCTCTTCCGGGCCGGGGGGACCCAGGGGACCTGGCTCGATGGAAAAGTTGGTCTGGCCGCTGCCCCCAGCCTGCACATCCGCCCCGCTACGGCCAACAGGCTGGAACAAATAGTCCAACCGCAGGCAGACGTGACCCGACGCCGGGGGAGTCCAGGGTACGCTGATCTCCCTGTCGCTGTTGGCTTCGATGCGGACATCCTCAACCCCGCCCAGTGGTGCAAACGCGACCCCAATGCCATATTCGGCGTAGGAAAAGGTCGCATTTACCTCGATGGGATAGGAGTTGGGGTTCGTGAGTCGGGCGTGCACCGTGCCGGGCACGCCCTGTATAATCGGCTTGGGGTCTATTTGAATAAAGCCGTTCATGTAGGGCGCTTCTGCGCCCGGCAACAGAGGATCTGGGGTGTACTCGCCAAAGGTCACCAGCGCTTCGGGGCCGGCAACGGACTCGCACTCGTCGCTGGTTTCGACCAGCGCGGTCAGGACGGCGTCGCCGGCGGTGTCTGAGTGGATATAGGTCAGCGTTTCTCCCTTCGAATCGGTGACCCCGGCACCACTCACCGTTCCCAGGTCGCTCTGCAGCCTGACGGTGCGCCCCGGCAGCGGCTGCCCGCTGCCATCTCGCAGTGTGATCTTGACGGGAATGAGCGTCACGCCATCGGCCGGCGCGAACCAGCGCTGCGGTGCCAGCGACAGTCGCAGGGCATCGCTGGCTGCAACCGGCGCGGGTTCCTCGCCGGGGCCGGTCAAGAAGGGCCGAAAGACCACACCAGGAGGATCGGTGTCTGCGATGGCTTCGCCCGTTCCAGAAGGGTTGCACAGCTCGTGGTAGGGCCCACTCGCGTCACCCCACCAGTTGTTCGCCGCCAGGATCAGGCTGCCGAACGAGTTCTCGACGCCATACGCCCCATTGTCCACGATCTGGCAGTCCTCCACGACCACTCGTGCCTGGCTCGCCCACAGCCCGACCTCGCTGGCATGGCGCAAGGTGCAGTCCGACAGGTGAACCGTCGCATTCTGAACCATCAGGTTCCATTGGGCATATTCGACAGTCACGTGGCGCAGCACCGATCCCTGGTTGCGGACCAGGCTGGTGCTCTCGATCACGAGGAAGAGCCACCAGCCAGGCTCCTTGACCGTTCCTGTGAAGAGGATCGGCCGGGGCTCGGTGCCGATGGCCTTGAGCGTGCCGAGCACAATCAGGCTGGCATACTCGTCAAATTGCACTTCGACGCCGGGTTCCACGGTCAAGGTGGCGCCTTCTGCAACCTGGATGCCATCGGAGTCAAAGAGCACATGATAGGGGCTTCCAGCTAGTGTCCAGACCGTATTGGTGACAATGTCAGAATCGACGATGGTGCCAGCAGGTGCCTTGGGAACGGGAGGAATGTCTGGTGCGGGCCAGCCGGCAGCAGAGACGTGGCCCGAGAGCAAGGTGAACAACACCACACCCAGCCAGATACCGGCGAGAGGGGCACCAATCCACAAACTGCAAACTCGCAAGGGAACAGACGGTCGCAGTCGCATAGCAGGCCCTCCTTTCGAGACCCTCAGCTATCTACATTATAGCCCTGGGGACGACGACTGTCAAGCCCTGGTTGGCCCGCCTGGCGATATGTCAGCCTTCTTTTCGCGCCGTCACGAACCAGTTATGCGGCACACCTGGCATCAGGGTGGGCAAAACAGGGAAAGGCCACCGGCCATAGCTTGCATCGGGCTGGCCGGCCTGGGTCAGGCTCGCGCGCCACCCACGCCCGGCCAGGTACTCCACCGGGTCGTCGAGTGTGCCGATCCACGGCGCGCCCAACTGGGCCTGCATCTCGATCCAGTCGTGCACCAGCGGGTGGGTCAGCGTCACACTGTTGACAATGTCAAAGCCGATCCAGCTTCCGGGGGCTGCCAGGTGCGTCACGCCATCGAGAATGCCCCGTAGGTGCTCATTCGGGACGTAGAAGAGCAAGCCCTCGATCAGCCACAAGGTAGGGGCCTGGGGATTCAAGCCGGCAGCGACGAGGTCCGCCGTCCACGGACCGGCGAGATCTGCTTTGACGATCGAGCGCTTGCAGCCAGGCTGTGCGCCCGCTCGCTCGAGGACCCGGGCTTTGTGTTGCAGAACCTCCGCTTGATCCACCTCAAAGACGTGTGTGTCGTCGGGCCATTCCAGGCGGAAGGCGCGCGTGTCGAGGCCCGCGGCTACGAGCACGATCTGGCGAATGTCTTCCTCGCGCGCAACGCGCTGCATAAAATCGTCAAAAAAACGGGTGCGCAGCACAATGGGCACGACGCTGCTGGCAGTGCGGCCTGCGATCCACGCCTGCCCTACCTCTCCTGCCAGCGCCGTTGCCCACGGATCATCGATCAGTCGGTCGTCTCGGGCGCTTTCCATGGCGCGTACGGCGGCGGTCCAATGCGCCGTCGCCATCAGCGGGGAAGATGCTCCCGTTTCGTCTGACGCCTGTGCATCCATTGACGGCACCTAGTCTTCCCGTGCAATGATCCAGATGGCGTGTACCAGCCCGGGGATATATCCGAGCAGGGTGAGCAAGATATTCAGCCAGAAAGGCCAGCCGAGACCGACCTTCAAAAACACCCCCACCGGAGGAATGATGACCGAGGCGATGATTCGACATCCGTCCATTTGAGCTCCTTTGCGTCGAGGGTGCCTGCAAAAAATGCAGGCACCCAATTGTTCAACTCGCGTCGCTTTTCCGGCGCCCGGTTGTTTACCCCGCCGGCGCCACGGGTTCTCGCCGCGCTGCCATGCCTTTCCCGACCAGCCCGGTGCCCAGGCCGGTAGCGATGGCGTGAAATGCCAGAGCGCCCCACAGATCGCTCAGGCTGGTGAAATCTTGGGAGACGACCGCCCCCATGATGTAGGCTGCTCAACCCATGCCCGCCACCAGCAGCAGGCCGCCGATGACCACGTACACCATTGTCTTCATGTCTTTTCTCCTTTCGTCGTCGCTGGCCGCTGCCTCATGCGCCCAACGCCTTCATCGCCAACCAGAGGGCCAACACGGCGAATGCGCCGTGAAAGGCATAGGCCGGGAGAATGCTGAGACTCAGACCTTTCATCTTGCCGCGGGCCACGCCCGCCATGATGGAAAAGATTCAGGCCGCCCCGATGAGCCACGCTACGAATGCTCCGATCCACCACCACATATTGTTACCCCCCTTTCTCCTCTCTCTGAGATGTGCCTGGGCAGACCAGGCTGTGCTATGTGATAGCGCGACGCGCCATCCAATCCTACACCTATTTCTATACGGGGTCAAATGCCGGGAGTTGCAGTTCAGCGCGCCCGAGGGGACCTGGTGCGGTTGTGTATCCAGAAAGGGGAGTTGGCCTCAGCCGGGCTTGATGTTATAATCCGTGGCAGCATGGAAGAGAACACACCGTGCGGAAGGGAATTATCTTGAGGAGGAGGGAACGGATGGACAGGTCTGAGGAATACAAGTTCTTTGGCGGGTGGATCGAATCTCTGTCAGAACGCCGTCGCGCGATCTCTACGATCTACCTGTCAGTCAACACGGGCATCTTTACTGTTTTCGCGTTTCTGGTCAAGGATGCCGGTTTTCGTGGCTGGGGATTCGTTCTGACCAGCCTGCCGCTCTTTGCGGCGGGTATGCTGGCCTCCCTGGTGTGGCACAGGATCATCACGGACTATAAGCAGATCATCGGCTGGCACTATGAGCAACTACGCGAGATGGAAACCACCATAGAGAGCAGCAGCCGGACCTTTACCCGGGAGTGGGAGCGGTTCTACCAGCCTGAAAAAGGCCGGCCGCGCTACTGCTTTTCCGACCTGGAGATCTGGCTGCCGCGCTCGTTTCTGGGGCTGTACGCCGTCTACTCCCTTGGGATCATAGTCGCCACGCTCGCTGGATGGGCATAGCGGCCGCGGGCTCTTCAGTAGCGCAGTGAGGGCTGGGCCGCGCTGACTGGCCGCGCCCTCTGGTGCTTCGATCAGTGCGTGCCGAACATCCTCTGCAGCACCACCGCCATGAGCGTGAGCGTGACGCCATGCGTGCCTAGGTTGTAGAGATCTTGTGCGAGATAGAAATCCTCTGCTTGCCGGTCAGGGTGCTGCCTCCCCAGCCGGCGACGACGACAGCCGCCGCGAGTCCGAGCGTGACGGCAAAGAGTGCCCAGTAGCCTGTGGGCAGCGCCCCATGCAGCCCCGATACCAGGTTGAGGGAAAAGTTCTGGAAAAAGTGGAGCAGGACCGCTGACAGGATACTGCGCTGCGTGTTGTTGTACACCCACGTCATCACCACCGCGCCCAGCGGCACCATGGCCATGAACAGGAAATAGTCGAGCGAGAACAGCCCCATTTCCCCCTGGGTGATGCCGGGGATCAGAAAGAGGGGCGTGTGCCACAGCGCGTGCAGCAGCCCAAGCACGAGGCTGCCTCTCGCGGCGCCCCAGCGTGCCTGCAGGGGGTCGAGTGCAAACCCGCGCCATCCCAGTTCCTCCGAGAATCCCGAGATCGCCAGGTTGGCCACGACCAGCTCGGCGACGAGAACCGGGTTCGCGAGTTGTCCCAGGATCTTCTTGAGCGGCGGCAGCTCTCCGCCCAGCAGCGCAAAGGCCACGCCCGACACCATGTAGAGGAGCGGAAAGATGCCCACGATCACGGCTCCCCAGCGTCCGCCGATGCGCCGCACGTCCACCACTCGCCGCCAGAAGTCGCGCCGCCCGCTCCGATCTTTCGCCAGATAGGTAAAGACGATGCCCATGGTTGAGGGCACAAACGCGCCCAACGCGATGACGGGGAGGTTCGGCTGCTCGCTGCGCCACACGATCGACGGCAGCCAGATCAGCCAGGAAACGGCATACGTCGCTGCAAAGAATCCCCACACATTTGCCCACCTTGGGCGTGTTCCTCGAGACTCTGTCATCGTGTCAATCCCCCCGCCTGACGGCGCTCTTTTCAAAGTGCGACAACACAATGCCGTCGATCCGGTGCCAGAATTCTTCGCGGCTCATCGCCAGCCCGGCTGCCACCGCGTCTTCCAGCTCCGCGTGTGACTGGCGCCGGGCGAGCTGCCGCGCCAGCAGCGCCGGGTGTGCTTCGGCCAGGTAACGCGTGATCCAGTAGCCGCGCACGGCCAGGTAGAGCAGGCTGTCCAGGCCGGCCTGGCCATACCCACCCTGCCGTGGCTTGCTCTCTCTGGAGCCTGTGCGCAGGGCATCTAGCGTCTCGGGGTTCACCGTCGGCCGTCGGGCGTAACGGTCGACGGTGACCATGGCCAACCCCTCGTGCAGCCAGGTGGGCAGGCACAGGGCGTCGCTGCAGGCGTGCACCAGCTCGTGGCAGGTGTTGTGCTGCACCGCTTCGTCTAACTCGCGCGGCACAAACACGCGCTCGCGCAGATCGGCATCCACTTGCTCCAGCAGCCGTGGTGGCTTGATGCCGATCACGCGCCGCTGCCCATAGCGCAGTGCCCACCCGCCGGCCATGTCCCACACTTTCTGGAAGCGGGCGCGACGCAGCAGCATGGTAGCCCGCAGGTAGAGGCGCCACAGCCACGGGGCCGAGTCGAACAGGAAGTGCCGCCACGAGGTCATCACGTATACGCGGAGCTCGTCCGGTGCCTTCAGGCCCCACAGGCTGCGGATCAGCTCCAGGCTGCGCGCGCAGGCATTCTCGACAAGGTCTGCCACCGCCTCGTCGCCAGCATCAAAGTAGAGAACCACCTTGCCGATCGATCTGGTTCCCAACGTGTCCTCCTTATCGATTCAACAAAGCGCTGCCGTACGCTTTGAGGCTGAACGGCTGTCCCGAGAGCAGGATCTGGGCGCGGAACAGGCGCGCCACTGTGCGTACGATCAGGACCGCAGTCAGCAGTTGCAGCGCGGCGGCCAGAACCGCTTGCCACGTGGGCACGCTCGTCGCCGTCATGCGCGCGATCATGGCCACGGGTGACGTGAGGGGAAAGAGGCTCAAGGCGATCGAGATGGCGCTGTCGGGCCGCGCGACAATGATGATCAGGAACATATAGACGGCGATCAGAGGCGACAGGACGACCATCGTCGCCCCGCGGCTGTCCTTGATGTCAGGGGCCAGCGCTCCCAGCCCCGCCATCTGCGAGCCGTACATGGCATAGCCGAGCAAGGCAAACACAAAACACCAGATGAGCAGCCCCGACGGGATCTCAAAGCCGGGCGGGATACTGAGGCTCTCGCCCCCCAGGTAGACGACGGCCCACACCACGCCTGCCCACAGCGCCGTCTGCAGCAGCCCAAGCAGGCCGAGGGCCACGATCTTGCCGCCGATGAGCTGCACCGGTGACACCGACGACAGGAGGATCTCGATGATGCGGTTCTTCTTCTCGTCGGTGACCGTCGCCACCAGCGTGCCCGCGGGCAGGATGATCACCATGTAGAGCAGGAAAGCCATCAGGTTGGGCAGGAGCTCGGCGATCCAGCTCTCGTCGGCACTCACCGGCTCCGTCGCCCCCGGTGGTGTGGCCTGTTGCCACGCCACCTCGATCGGGTTCGCCGCGGCATCGACCGTCGCGATGTCGCCGCCAAACAGGTTCACCAGCAGCGTCCATTCGATGGGGCGGTGGTCCGGCGTCGAGAACGAGAGCGGCTGGTACTCGATCTGGACGTAGGTCAGGTCCCCGCTCTCCAGGTAGTCGGCCGGAATCAGGTAGTAGCCGTCGATGTTGCCCGCCTCCAGCGCGGCCTGCGCTTCCGCAACATCGGGGTAAGGCAGCAACCGGGCATCCGGGATGTCGCCCGGGATGACCTGGATCAATCCACCCGGATCGACATAGCCTACCACCTGTTGCACGTCCGTTCCCGTCTCCGTCGCCACCGCCGGTGTGGATGCCGTGTCCCGGTTGATCCAGATCACCGCCAGCACGATCACGCCGGCGAGCAGCGGCAAGCCGAGACCGACGATCAGAAAGGCCTTGCGGGCCAGGGTGCTCCGAATTTCGTAACTCACAACCGCCAATGTCTTTTTCATGATACCTGTACGATCCTTCCTTCCCCGTCGGGCACGCGCGTCCCACGCCGCCCGAGCAGCTCCCGCAGTCGCACCCTCTGGCCGTAGCGCAGCATGCTCGCGCGAAACGCCTTGCCCGCCAGCCAGGTCATCGCGACGCCGCTGGCGAGTGCAATGCCCGCGGCCACGGCAACCTGCCAGGCCGGCACCTCCATCAACAGGCAACGCAGGGCGATCGTCGTCACCGAGGTGAGGGGGAAAAAGCTGAAAACGAGCGCCAGCGTGCCGTTCGGCTCCTGCGAAAGGGGCACCAGCAGGTAGAGGGGCAGAAAGAGCAGAAAGAAGGCCAGGCCGCCCAACTGCTGTATCTCCTGGTCTTCGACGAGGGTCGCCCCCAGGGCTGTTGTCAACGCTGCCAGGAAGAGGTACGCCGGTAGGGCGACGACCACGACCACCCCGATGTCGCGCCAATTGGGGTCGATGTTCTGCAGCCACTCGACGCCGAGCACCGTCCCACCCACGACCACGATCAACACCAGGCAGACGATCCACACGACCAACTGGAGGAGCGCGATGCCGAGGCCGCCGAGGATCTTGCCCGCCATCAGGCGCTCGACAGACACAGAGGTCACGACGACCTCCATCGTGCGGTTCTCCTTTTCAGTGACGACCGCCTCGCCCAGGTAGCCAAACGTGGTGATCACCAGGAAGT
>JAFGIA010000283.1 GCA_016929795.1 Anaerolineae bacterium | reverse complement strand
CCTGGAAGCGCAGGCGGCCGTCCTGGATGATGCCGATGTGCGTCGCCACCTGCTCGACCTCGGCCAGGAGATGGCTGGAAAGGAAAACGGTGACGCCATACTCCTCGGGCAGCGCGCGCAGCAGCGCGCGGATCTCTTGCATGCCGGCCGGGTCGAGGCCATTCGTCGGCTCGTCGAGGACGATCAGCTCGGGGTCGGCGAGCAGTGCCAGGGCGAGGCCCAGGCGCTGGCGCATGCCCGACGAGTAACCCGAGACGCGATGGTGGGCCACGCCGGCAAGATGGACGATGTGCAGGACACGCTCGGCCTGGGCTGGTGTCGCGTCGACCAGGCGACGGGTTACTTCCAGGTTCTCGCGCCCGGTGAGGTTGGGATAGAGCGACGGCGATTCGACGAGCGCCCCGACGCGCCGGAGCAGGGTGCGGCGGTGGCGGCGCAGCGGCTCCTCAAAGAGATGCACCTCGCCGGCATGGGGCCGCAGCAGGCCGAGCAGCAGGCGGATGGTCGTGGTCTTGCCGGCGCCATTGGGACCGAGAAAACCGTACACGCTGCGCGCGGGCACCTGCAGGTTGACGCCGGCGACGGCCATGACGTGGCCAAAACGGCGCGTCAGGCCGGACGTGACGATGGGCAGGGTATCCATGGTCTGTACCTCCTGTGTAATGTGAGGACAGGATAACATACGCCTGTCGCACGCGTATCAGCGCTTTGTCGCAACTTTGTCGCAGAGGGGGACCAGGCCCGACGGGGCACCGCGATGAATGAAAGTGTGGGCCGAGCTGGCGCTCGGCGATCCCAGGGTGGTATCAGAGGCTGGAGGTTGGCAGTTTGACGGTGAAGGTGGAGCCCTGGCCGACGATGCTGTGGACCGAGACGGTGCCGGCCATGGCTTCAGTGAGCTCCTTGACGAGGGCCAGGCCGAGGCCGGCGCCACTTTTTTCTTCGGCGCGGCCCGGCTGCGATTCGGCCGGCCGCTGCCCCCGGTAAAAGCGTTCCCAGATGTGGGGCAGCTCCTCGGGCGGGATGCCCTCGCCCGTGTCGTGCACCTCGATCCGCACCCAGCCATTCTCTTGCATAGCAGTCGCGATCACGATCCCGCCGGGCAGGGTGTGGCGCACGGCGTTGCGCAGCAGGTTGCCGAGCACCTGCTCGACGCGCGCCTCGTCGGCGAGGGCCGGCGGCAGCGAAACGGGCACATCCGCGACGACCTCCACCCGCCCCGACTGCCAGGCCAGGGGCGCGATGGCCGCCACGTGCCGCTGGATCAGGGCACCGACGTCGACAGTCCGCACCTCCAGCTTCAGGCCTCCCGCCTCGACGCGGGCCAGGGTAAAGAGGTCGTCGATGAGCAGGTGGAGGCGGCCGATCTCGTTCTCCACCACCTGCAGGTCGCGCCGCGCCAGGTCGGACAGCTCGCCGGCCCACGACTGCCGGCCCGATTCGAGATAGGCGCGCGCCGTCGCCACCGGGGTGCGCAGCTCGTGCGAGACGGTCGCCACCAGCGCGCGCTGGCTATTCAGCAGCGACGCCACGCGGTCACGCTCCTGGGCCAGCTCACTCATGGCCCGCTCCAGGTCGGCGGCCATGGTGTTGAAATCGGCCTGGAGCTGGGCAACCTCGTCCTCGCCGTCGACCTCGACGCGGGCCCCATAGTCGCCGCGGCGAAGCCGGGCGGCGGCGCCGGTTAGCGCTTCCAGGCGGCGGGTGGTGCGGCGCGCGAGGAGATAAGAAAAGAGCGCGGTCGGCGGCAGGACGATGGATAGGAGGATGCCGGTGGCTACCAGTGCGACGGCGAGCAGGGGCAGGAAGGTGAAAACCAGGCTGGAGACAATCGCGGGCAAGCCGCTCTCTTGGGCAGCTTGAGAGGGCAGGTAGCTCTCGACCAAGAGGACAACCGTCAGGAGCACGAGGTAGACGCTGGCAAAGAGAGCCACGACCTGCACCTGGAGGTGGGTGAGCGACCAGACGAGGCGGCGACGGCGCATTGTGCTCCACAAGTTCCAGGCCTGGATCCCAACGCGCAGGACCAGGTACTCGGGGCCCGTCATGAGCAGAAAAAGAATCAGCAGCCACACGTCGGCGGCTGCGGGCGGCGCTTGCCAAGAGTGGTCGAGTGCTATCCCCCACGTTGTGGCCAGCAGCCAGCTCAGGAGAAGCGCCGGCCCGAATTCGGCGGCCCAGCGGCGCCAGCGGCGCTGGTGGCCCGGCAGGCGGATGCGCAGCGCGCACCAGCAGGCGGCGGCGGCGGTCAGGAAAACCGTGCCCTGGAATACACCGTTGGGCTGGAGGCTGGCCTGGGCCCAGAGGAGCAACGCAAGCAATGCGCCGCCGGCCAGCCATGCCTCGGCGGTGGCTTGCAGCGGGTGGGCGTGCAAGACAAGGCGAGTGACCATGCGCTGGCTCACGGCGTGGCGGGTCACCGGCCGGCCCCCGATTCGTCGCCGCCCCCGGCGCGGAGCCGGTAGCCGACGCCCCACACCGTCTCGAGGCAGTCGCCCAGGGCGCCCAGCTTGCGGCGCAGGCGGAGCACGGCATTGTCCACCGAGCGGTCGCCAGTGACATAGTAGGCGCCCCACACGGCGTCGAGCAGGTAGGCGCGGCTAAACACGCGGCCAGGGTGGCGCAACAGAAAGTGGAGCAGATCGAACTCGGTGCGCGTCAGGTCGAGGGATTGCCCTTCGAGCGTCGCCCGGTAGCTGGCCGGGTCCACGGCGAGGCCGTGGTAGTGGATGGGGTGCCCTTGGGGGGTGCGATCGTCGGCGAGAATCTGCTGCACGTGGGCCAGGCGGCGGAGCAGCGCATGGATGCGGGCAACCAGCTCGCGCATGCTAAAGGGCTTGGTCAAATAGTCGTCGGCGCCTACCTCCAGCCCGACGACGCGGTCCACCTCCTCGCTGCGCGCTGTGAGCATCAGCACGGGCACCGCCGACTCGTGACGGATGCGGCGCAGCACCTCGAGTCCATCGAGGTGGGGCAGCATCCAGTCGAGGATCACCAGGTCGGGCTGTGTGCGCGCAAAAGCGTCGAGGGCCGCACGGCCATCGGCGGCGGGCACGACGTGGTAGCCGGCTGCCTCCAGCTCGCGCGTGACCACCCGTGCCAGCTCGATCTCGTCTTCGACCAGGAGAATTGTCTCCATCCGCTTGCCTCCTCGCGCACGCAGCCAGGTGGTAAGAGTGCTCTGTGAGTAGAGAAGTGTATCACCAGTTGACCAGAAGTGCAAGCAGCCCAGACGGCCATGAAGTGGCCGTCTGGGCTGCGGCTGGATTGTCGTTAGCTTGATGCGTATGGATCACAATCCGACGCTCTTGGTAGGCCCGCGGATTGTGATCCGCGGGGAGCGTGTCCTATTTTCGGAGTAGCGAGCGGCAGTGAGCGAATGCCTGCCCAGAGCATAGTGAAGGGCAATCCCCACCTACGAACCGGGGATTGCTTCGGCCCCGAAACGACGGGGCCTCGCAATGACAGTTTCTTGGCCGTTGATCTATTCAGTGTCCCTGTGATTCGCGCTGAATGCCGCTCGGCCGGGGCCATGGCGAGTTGCAGTTGTGCGCAGTTGCTGTTACAATAAAGGCCGCCAACTTCTGTCACAGAGGGGAAGGGGGGAAAATGAGCGCACTCTCGATCGTTCTGATGCTGGTGATTATCATCGTCGCGGGCGCGGCGGCCGTGGCGGGTACCCTGTGGGTGCTGGTGCGGCGGCCGCTGCCGCAGACGAAGGGCAGGCTGGAAGTGCCAGGGCTGCACGGCCCGGTGGAGGTCATCCGCGACCGGTGGGGGGTGCCGCACCTCTATGCCGGCGACGACCACGATCTCTTTGTCGCGCAGGGGTTCGTGCACGCGCAGGATCGGATGTGGCAGATGGAGTTTCAGAGACGGCTGGCTGCCGGCCGGCTGTCGGAGGTGATTGGCGAGCCGACGGTGGAGCTCGACCGCTTTTTCCGGGTGTTGGGATTACAACGGGCGGCCGAGGCCGACGTCGCGGCGCTGAGCGACGAGGCGCGGGCCGCGGTGGACGCCTACAGCGCAGGCGTGAACGCCTACCTGGCGGCGCAGAAGGGGCGGTACGGGATCGAGTTCACGCTGCTGCGCTTCGAGCCGGAACCGTGGCGGGCGGTGGATTGCCTGTCGTGGCTGAAGGTGATGGCCTGGAACATGGGGTGTAACTGGGCGAGCGAAATCGTGCGCGCCAGGCTGGCGGACGCGCTGGGTCCCGACCTGGCGGCGGACCTGGAGCCCGCCTACCCGGCCGACAGCCCGGCGATCGTCCACGGCCCGGGGCGGGCAGGGCAGGCGCCGCCGCCGCCCAATGGCTGGGGGACGCCGGCGCTGCGCGAGGCGATGGCGCGCGCGGTGGGTTTGCTCAGCCCCCTATCGCCTTCGGGTGGGGGTAGCAGGGCGGTGCCACCCGGCGCGGCTGCCGCCGCCAGCGGGCCAGCGGCGGCGAACAGTAACCAGTGGGTCGTGTCGGGCACGCGCACGGCAACGGGGAGGCCGCTGCTGGCAAACGATACGCACCTGCTGCTGCAACTGCCGACTAGCTGGCACCAGGTGCACCTGCACGGCGGTAACTACCACGTCGCCGGCGCCTCGCTGCCCGGGATGCCCGGCGTGGCGGTGGGGCACAATGAAGATTGCGCGTGGGGGATCACTATCGCCTGGCACGACGCGCAGGACCTGTACGTCGAGCGCCTGCACCCGGACGACCCGCGCCGTTACGAATACAAGGGGCAGTGGCTGGAGGCCGAGGTGCGCCGCGAGGAGATCGGGGTCAAGGGGCGGGCCGAGCCGGTGGTGGAGGAGGTGGCCGTCACTCACCACGGGCCGATCATCAGCCGCCTGGTGGGCGAGGCGACGCCGCTGGCGCTGCGCTGGGTGGCGCTCGATCCGTGCGACATTGTGGGGGCCGTGCTCAAGCTCAACCGAGCCCGGAATTGGGACGAGTTTCGCGCGGCGACGGCGAATTGGGCGGCGCCCTCGCTCAACTTTGTGTATGCCGACGTGGCGGGCAACATCGGCTTCTTGCAGGCCGGCCGGGTGCCGGTGCGGGCAGGCGATGGGCTGGTGCCGGCGCCGGGGTGGAGTGGAGAGTATGAATGGGGGCGAGATCTGGCCCTCGACGAGCTGCCGCACGCGCTCAACCCGGAGAGGGGGTGGCTGGCCACGGCCAATCACCTGGTGGTGGACGAGGGCTACCCCTTCTATCTCAGCTCGGACCTGGAGAACCCGGCACGCGCCCGGCGCATCGCCGATCTGCTCGACGGCGCGCAGGGGCTGACCGCCGACGATTTCGCGCGGTTCCAGCTCGACACGTACAGTGCCCAGTCGGCACGGCTGGCGCGCCACCTGTCGGCGCTGGAGGCCACAGACGACCGCCAGCGCCGCGCGCTGGCCTATTTACGCGAGTGGGATGGCAAGATGGAGCCAGGCAGTGTGGCGGCGACGATCGGCAAGGTGTGCGAGTGGGTGGCCATTCGCCGCGTCTTTGACCCGCACCTGGGCAGCCTGGCCGACGTGTACGCGGGGCTGGGCCTGACGCCCCTGGGTGAGAACGGCCCCTATGCCGACAGGAGTCTCGTCCGCTTGCTCGATCTCCTCGATGGACGGGGGAGCGAGGCGTGGCTGGAGGATCCAGCCACGGGGGGGACACGCACGCGCGAGGCGATTCTCGGCCAGGCGCTGGAGGAGGCGCTGGAGCTGCTGACGGAGAAGCTGGGGGCAGAGCTGGATCAGTGGAGGTGGGGGCGGATGAACAAGATCGAGTTTGCCCACCCCCTGGGCGCGGTCAAGCCGCTCAACCTGCTCCTGAACCGGGGTCCCTTTGTGATGGGCGGCGGGGCCGACACCCTGCTGCGGGCGTCGGGCAAGGCCGGCCTGGCGTTCGACGGGATCCAACTGGGCGACGCGCTGCGTTTCGTTGCGGATCCAGGCGACTGGGAGGCGTGCCGGATGGTCGTGCCGGGCGGCCAGTCGGGGCACGCGGGCAGCCGCCACTATGCGGACCTGATCCCGCTCTGGCTCGAAGGCAAGTGGCAGCCAATGCCCTTTGCGCGCGAGCGGGTGGAGCAGCACGCGGCGGCGCGGCTGGTGCTCACGCTGGCAGCGGAGACGCCTGGTTAAATCGCCACCCGCTCTGGAAGAATTAGGAAACGAGCAGCAGGTAGCAGGTATCAGGGCCTGATACGCGCTACCTGATGAGCCACAGTGCTCTAGAGCTCGGAAGCCGTCTCGTCGAGCCCGGCAGGCGCGGCCTGCCTGGCTTGGGTGCGCGCTTGCTCGATGATCGCCTGGATCTCGGCGCTCATGCGCTCGATCTGGCCCCCGATCTCTTCTCTGTCATGGGCAAATGCGGCGCGGGCTCCTTCGGGCGTCATGAGGTCGATGCAAACCCGCCGCTCCCCCTCGACGTCGGTCGACGACAGGTAAGGCATCTTGCCTGTCAGGAGCCTGATCCCGCCGACAATGGCGGCGATGGCGGCCACGGGGACTATCGAGCCCACGACGAAGCCAGCAAGCAGGTTGTAGGGAATAGCGATGATATTGTAGACGAGAGAGAGAACACTCGTTGCCTGACCCTTTGTGTCTTCCATGCTACATGCCCTCCTCGCCAGCGGCGACCTGCGCGGCCTGTGCTTCCCTGGCCCTGTCCACCTGAGCACGCACGAACCCCACGACCTGGTCGGGCGTCATGAGCGCCACCTGCGGCTTTTCGCCTTTCATCTCGACGGCCGGGAACTTGCCGGTGAAAAGGTAGGTGAGCAAGACGGTGCCGGCCACGGCCACGGTGAGCATGCCCACGGCAAGCCCAAAGTAGAACGCCAACTGCCTGAACAATCCCATGGTAGATCTCCTTTCTACATACAATTTCCGAGGAAAATTGTACTCGAAATCGGGGCGAAAGGCAAGAACGCGGCAGCCTTTCTCGCGCAGTGAAGATGTTCTAATGAAACTCTAACATTGTTCTAGCGTTGATCTAACGATTGGCGTCTACAATGAGGTTGTTGCTGGGAAGGAGCGGGTGAGTCATGCATTATCCAAGGTGCCAGAGCTGCGGAATTGTGATCCGCTGGCAACCAACCATCGTCGAGGGCAAAACGTACTGCTGCACCGGTTGTGCGCAGGGAGGTCCATGCGAGTGCGACTATGACAACTTGCCGCGCGTGGACGAAATCAACGCGCTGGCACTGCGCACGGTCCGCAGCTATTCGATACAGGAGCGGAAAGAGAAGCCGCTCGACCGTGATCAGCCGTCGCAACCACCCTCTTCCGGCTGCGTATAGAAGAGGGAGGGGGAATAGAGATGTTTTACTTTGACCCGAGATATCTGATTTTTGCCTTACCGGCATTACTGCTGGCTTTTTATGCCCGGTGGCGGGTGCAATCGGCCTACACGCGCTACAGCAAGGTGGCGAACGGGCGAGGTCTCACCGGGAATGAGGTGGCCCGAATCCTGTTGCGCAGTGCAGGACTCGACAGCGTGCAGGTACAACCGACGCCGGGAGAGTTGAGCGACCATTATGATCCAGGACAGAATATCCTACGGTTGTCTCCTGGCGTGGCGCAAGGGCGCTCGGTGGCCGCGATGGGTATCGTGGCCCACGAGGTAGGTCACGCATTGCAGGACTATGGCAACTATACGCCCCTGCGCGTGCGGGCGGGCCTGGTGCCGGTGGTACAGATCGGCTCGTGGCTGGGGCCGATCGTGTTTCTGGCCGGCTTTTTCCTGTCGGGCCTGACAGGGTCGACGACGATCGCGTGGCTGGGGCTGTTCCTTTTTGCCGGAACTGCCGTGTTTGCGCTGGTCACGCTGCCTGTCGAGTTTAATGCCAGCAAGCGGGCATTGAGCCTGTTGAGGACGTACGGCGTGGCCGACGGGCGCGAACTGCAGGGGGCCAAGGAGGTGCTCGACGCGGCGGCGCTCACCTACGTCGCCGCCCTGGCGCAGTCGCTCTCCACTCTGCTCTACTATGTCTTTTTGCTGACAGGTTTTTCACGCAGGGACTGACCGGACATGTCACGACGAGGTGATCTCTCGTCGATCGGGAGAGGGACGGATCGGATCCGTCCCTCTTTTTGATGTGGCATGAACCCAGGTCCCCCCACGGTGCATCCCTTGTTTGTAGGGACATCGTGGCCGCACGAACGACGGGGCATGAAGTGCCCCGTCTACGGAGCAGCGCCCGATGAATCGGGCTGACACGCCCGACACAAGTGGGATGCACCGCAGCAATGAAGAACACTCCATTCTTCGCACAGAGCCCGTCGCCAGCTTGGATTCCCAGGTTGCCTCCGATCCAGAGAGAGCGCACT
>JAFGIA010000040.1 GCA_016929795.1 Anaerolineae bacterium | reverse complement strand
GCAGGATCATCATGATGCACTCGAAGCAGCCGCAGCTCGTCATCGGGTACTCCATGATCGAGTACATGGTCACCGTGTCGACTGCGCTGTGCGAGGCCTGCTGCACAAAGTCGTTGACGTTGTCAAAAACACCGGTCCAGGGGTCGATCGCCCGGCCCTTGGTGATCGGCTGGTTCGGCCCGGTGGGATTGATCTGGAAGCTGGCCTTGCAGTCAAGCCAGTTGTAGGCGCCACACAGGCCCAGGCGCTCGGGACTGACGACGCACACGTGGTCGGGCGCAAAGCTCTGGCAGAGCGTGCAGGAATAGAACTCGTCCACCGCTTCGTCGGTCATCTCGGCCAGGCGCTGGTTGCGATAGTCGTACGCGACGCGAGCTTTATCCAGCCACTCGGCGTGAAGCACCGGATCGGTAAAGATCTTGACCTGCACCTTGTCGACGATGGCGCCGAAATCTCCGTGGAAGCGGGCGTGCAAGATCTCGCCAAAGTGTTTCAGGTTAAAGCCCTTGTCGACCGCAGCCTTGCTGAGGCGGATCCAGGCGATGTCGCGCTGGCCGATGTGCTGGATGCCGCTGGCGCCGTTGACAAAGTAGTGGATCTGGCGCTCGAGAACGGGCTCAAAGTCCTCTTGCATCTTGCGGCCGGCCACCTCGACGACGATGCCCAGGTCCATGTAGCCCGCCTCGGGGACGTCTTTGAAGTCAGGGCCGATGATCTCGATCTTGTGGTCTTCGACCTGGTCGAGGTCGACCATGCGCAGGTATTCAAAGCAGCGCGAGTGCTTGCCGCCGAATTCGACGCGCAGGTCGGCCTTGCGCACGCGCTCGCCCTCGAAGGCGGAGCCGTAGGGAACGGGCACGGGCACTTCGGTGATCTTGATCTTGACGCCGCGCACTTCGATGGCCTGCTGCACAAAGCGCGCCGCCTTGTCGGCGTCGGTCTCCCCCTCGATGTCGTCCCACGGCATGGAAATGACGTGCTCGTATTGGGTGACGCCGGTGGGGCGGATTTCGGGGATGACCGTGTCGGCAATGACCGGGAAGCCATAGTTGATGGCGCCGGCGGCCGTGGCGTATTTCAGATCGTCGACCTCACCCAGGGCGAGGGCAAAGGCAAAGACGCGGTACTTGTTGTAAAGGAGGATGTTGCGCGCCTGCCCACCCTTCATGCCGCCAAAGGTGAGCGCGGAGCGGGTGGCAAAGCCCATCGGGTAGACGGTCGAGATGGTGTCCATGCCAAAGGGCACGATGTAGGTATCGTAGCCCATCTCGACGCCCTCTTCCATGAGCTGGTGGATGACGCTGCGGCCGTTGACGTTACCGGTCAGGAAGATGAGGATGTTGCGCCGCTGGAGCTGGCGCACGATCTCGACGGCGGCCTGGTTCGTCTTGGCACAGCCGATGATGGCGGCAAAGCCGGGCATGCGGCCGTCGACGAGCTGGATGCCCCAACTGCGGAGCTGGATGTCGTCGATGGGGCCGTTCAGGTAGCCGTGCTCGCTGGGGGCGCTGGTGCCGGTGAGCTCGATGCCGGGCATTTTCTGCGGTTCGAGGCCACGGATAAAGCGCATGGCCATGATGCCCTCTTCGGCCAGGAGTGTGGCGACACCGGCATCGAGCGTCTCGCCCAGGTAGGGCAGCCAGGTCTGGTTGCCAGGCGGGCTGGTGAGCAGGGTCTGGCAGTGACTCAACACCGGCTTCAGGCCGCCCAGGGTGCTGACCTCCATCCCGGTGTAGCCGAGGATGGTGGGAAGAAAATAGGCGGTATTGGTGAACGCGACTTCTTTGTCTGCCCCAAACTCTGTGATCGCCGCATCCAGAGCCGTCTCAAACTCTTTGACGATCAGGTTGGCACCGCGCAGAGCCCGGGTGGCAATGTATCGACTCATTGATACCTTCTCCTTTTCGGTACTGGATATCGGATATTGGGTATTGGGTATTGGGCAAGGCCCAATACCCAAGCCCTAATATCTAATACTAATCTCCAGAAACGTAGGCCTTGCGGCTGTACAGGTTGCGCTCCTCAGGCGGCACGGCAAAAAAGGCCTCCAGGGGCAGATCGCCACTCTGGCCAAAGCGGGTCGGGTCGTATTCGGCCAGACCGAGCTCGGCACGCTTTTTGTCAATGTGCGCCAGGGTCTTGGCCACCATCTCCTCGCCGTCGGCGATGAACTCCAGCCTGCCGCCGACCTTGGACTCCCAGCCGTCGCTGATGAGGCGCAGCACATCCTCGCTGCCGGCCACGGGGTTTTTGGGCCCCATGATGACGTATACTCCCGAGGCGACAAAGTAGGTACCGATCGACAATGCCTTTTCGCTCATCCACTCGGGTGCGAGGCCGACAGCAGGCAGGTCCCCGATGTCTTCGCCCAGGCCGCCCTCGGTCGCCATCTGTGCGGCGACGGTGAGGATGCGGGTGTTGTCGACGCAGGAGCCGAGGTGGAGGACGGGCGGAATGCCAATGGCCTCACACACCTCGCGCAGGCCCGGGCCGGCCACGTTCATGGCCTCGGGGCCAAGCAGGCCCTCCTTGGCGGCCGAGATGGCGCTGCAGCCGGTCTGGACAACGAGGACGTCGTTCTTGATCAGCTCGCGCACGACGTAATTGTGTAGCGCGTCGTGGGTGGTGCGCGCGTTGTTGCAGCCCACCACGCCGGCTACGCCACGGATGCGGCCACTCATAATGGCGTCGTTGAGCGGCCGGAAGGAGCCACGATAGTAGCCGCCCTGCATGTAGCGCAGGTACTCGTGAGAGAACCCGGCGACCATGGGCGCGCTGACGTTCGGGATGTAGAACTTGGCGTTCTCGGCACGCTTGGGGTAGTTATCGATGGCGGTCTTGACGATCTTTTTGGCGATCTCGAGCGCCTTGTCCTCTTCGAACTCGATGTGCATCGCCCCCTTGATCTTGGCCTTGGGCGAGGTAGTGATCAGATCGGTGTGGTAGAGCTCGGCCACGGGCGCCAGGGCTTGCATGATGCACTGGATGTCGACGACCATGGCCTCGACGACGCCGGTGGCGATGGCCAGCTCCTGGCTCAAAAAGTTGCCGGCGGTGCGCACACCCTGGCGCATCAGGATCTCGTTGGCCGTGCAGCAAATGCCGGTCAGGTTGATCCCCTCAGCGCCCTTGCTCTTGGCGTACTCGATCAGCTCCGGGTCCTGCGTCGCCATCAGAACCATGGCCGACAGAAGCGGCTCGTGGCCGTGGATGATAATGTTCACCTCGTTCTCTTCGAGGCTGCCCAGGTTCACCTCGCTGGTGAGGGGCACGGGGGTGCCGAAGAGGATGTCGGTGATGTCGGTGGAGAGCATCGAGCCGCCCCAGCCGTCGGACAGGGCGGTGCGCAGGGCGTGGTCGAGGATGTGCTCCGCGTCCTGGTCGTTGCCAATGTGGGTGCGGTGCAGTGTCTCGACGATCTCGCGGTCGATGCCACGCGGCGCAACCTTGGTTTCTTTCCAGATCTGCTGGCGTTTCTTGGGCGCTCGCTCGAGGTACTTGATCGAGCCACGCTGCTGCCCGAACTGCTGCAGCGCCTTCTCGCCGACGTCGCGCGCGATATCGTTGATCTCGCGGCCCTCGACAGGAAGGCCGAGGAAATTGGCAACCTCGACCAGCTTGCCGACGTCGCGCACACGATAGTCGGGGGCGTGCCCCTCGGCCACGGCGAGCAGGGCCATGGCCATGTCGCGCCCATGGTCCGAGTGCGCCGCGGCACCCGCTGCGATCTGGCGTGCCAGGTTGCGGGCGGCGACGGTGTCAATCGTCGCACCGCAGATGCCGGCCGTGGTCTTGCCGACGAGGCGGCACGGTCCCATGGCGCAGATCTTGCAGCACACGCCATCGCTCCCGATGGGGCAGGGTTTCACTTTTTCTGCCCGGTCGAAGGCCGTCTCGACGCCAGCCTCGCTGGCGAGGTCGAACATCCGTGCAACGGCCTGGTCAACGGTTCTCAGTTCAGCCATTTTCTTTCCTCTCTAACTTCTAATGGAGATTCCCAAAGAACGACAGGAGCCTCTCGCATACCTAGTACTTGCGATGGTCTCCGGACATCTCCAGATCGCGCCTGTCCGTTTCGGTCACGCGCTCCTGGAACTGAAACCAGTCAGAAGTGTCATCGGTGCGCTTGGGGTGCTGGGGAAGCTCTGGCGCCTCGGCGACTGGGTAGCCCGCTGCGGCCAGGGCGGCGGCAAGGGCATCGGGGGCGACGGCAGCAGGATCGTACTTGACGAGGACATCTTTATACAGGGCACTGGCAAGAACCTCGTCGACGCCGCTCACCTCTTGCAGGGTGTCACGCACGGCCAGCACGTGGTGGTCGGCCCACATGGTGGGAACGTTAAAGGTGACCTTTTCCATCCAATTACCTCCTTCGGTAAACGGTGATTCGCCCAAGCGAGCTGGTGGACGGCCTCATTATAACACAAAGCCGTCGTATTGCAAACTGGGCTACCCTTTTATGCTATACATCTTTATTGTAAGATGGGGAGGGCACGGATGCCCTCCCCATCGTCGATCACGAGCGGACCCCGCAGCAATAGGAGCCCTGCATGTTTAGAACAAGCCCACCACTTGCCCGGTCTCAAAATCGATATCCACGTCGGTAAAGGCGGGGCGGGTGGGCAGGCCGGGCATGGTGCGCATGGTGCCGCAGAGCGGGTAGAGGAAGCCGGCGCCCACGCTGGCACGAATGTCGGTGATGGGCAGGGTCCAGTCTTGCGGCGCGCCCTTGATGGCCGGATCGTGGGTGAAGGACAGGTGCGTCTTGGCCATGCACAGCGGCAGATGGCTGAACCCCATCTTGGTGAAGAGCTCGATCTTGGCCTCGGTCTCGGGTGTGTAGGTGACCCGCCCGGCGCGATAGATCTCTTTGGCAACGGTCTCGATCTTTTGCTTGATCGTATAGTCGTCGGGGTAGAGGAAGCGGAAGTTGGACGGCTTTTCGCAGGCCTTCATGACCGCCTCGGCCAGATCGGCCCCACCGGCACCGCCATTCATCCAGACGGTGCTCACGACCGCATCCTCGGCGCCTGTTTCCTGGGCGCGCTTGCGGATGAGGGCGACCTCGGCATCAGTGTCGTCTTTGAAGCGGTTGATGGCGACCACGACCGGGACGCCGAACTTGAGGACGTTTTCGATGTGCTGCAGCAGGTTGGGCAAGCCCTTTTCCAGCAGCTCCAGGTTCTCCTCGACATATGCCTTGGCGAGAGGCTGTCCAGCGACGACCTTGGGGCCGCCACCGTGCATCTTGAGGGCGCGCACGGTGCAGACCAGGACCACGCAATTGGGGACCAGGCCACTGTAGCGGCATTTGATGTCAAAAAACTTTTCCATGCCGCAGTCGGCGCCAAAGCCCGACTCGGTGACTACGTAGCCATCCTCGCCGATCAGTTTGAGGGCGATGCGGTCGGCCAGGATGGAGCTGTTGCCCTGGGCGATGTTGGCAAAGGGGCCACAGTGGACAAAGGCCGGGCTGCCCATCAGGGTCTGCATCAGGTTGGGCATGATCGCTTCTTTGAGGAGGACGGTCATGGCCCCGGCTACGTTCAGATCTTCGGCGGTGATGGGCTCTCCCTTTTTGTTGGTGCCGATGATGATGCGGCCCATGCGCGCCCGCAGGTCCTCCAGGCCGCTGCACAAGGCGAGGGCAGCCATGATCTCCGAGGCGACGGTGATGTCGTACCCTGTCTGGCGTGGGCTCCCATCGTTCACGGTGCCCAGGCCGATGATGATGTTCCGCAGCGCAGCATCGGACACGTCGACCACACGCCGCCATTGGATGGCGTAGGGGTCGATGTTCAGCCGGAACATGCGCTCCTTGTCCTCATCACTCAGGTCAGAGGGCTTTGCGGACTGGATGCCCAGCTTGTCCAGGCGAAGGCGCATCGAATCGGTGTACTTGTCATCAGGGCAGAGGGCTCTGGCCAAAAAGTTGGTGCTCCAGCGGGCTTCTTTGGACAGGCGGTTGTCGACGGCCGCGGCCAGCAGGTTGTGGGCCGCGCCGACCGCGTGGATGTCGCCGGTCAGGTGCAGGTTGAAATCCTCCATGGAGACGATCTGGGCATAGCCACCGCCGGCTGCGCCGCCCTTGATGCCAAAGGTGGGGCCCTGCGATGGCTGACGGATGCAGGTAAAGACCTTCTTGCCCAGGTAGGCCAGTCCCTGGCTCACGCCGATGGTGGTTACCGTCTTGCCTTCCCCCAGCGGGGTCGGGGTAATGGCCGTGACGTCAATGTACTTGCCCTGGGGCCGGTCGCCGAGCCTGTCGAGAACATCCAGATGGACCTTGGCCTTGTACTTGCCGTAATAGTCCAGGTCATCCTCGGTCAGTCCAAGATCGGCTGCGACCTCCTTGATCGGACGCATCTGCGCCGCCTGTGCGATCTCGATATCACTCGGTACCGGACGCTTGATTTCGACTAGCATTCGTTTCCTCCTTGTGAAATAATTGGTGGCAACTTTGCCCTCACCTGGGCATAGTGGATCTCGTTTTGTGACGAAAGTCACACCGGTCTAGTCTACCACAGCAGCAAACGATTGTCAACATGGAATATGGTTTCGGTGACTGGCAGTCAGTCCCCCCCCTCAACAGCCCCTTTCCCCTCTTGCGCCTCCGATCGAGGCGCAAGATCGATCCGGAGAGCCTCACAACTGCCCCGATTCGTCCCATTCGTCCAGCAGCGCTCGATACTCGCGGTCCTGGTAGCGCTCAAGCAGGAACCAGGAGGCGTAATCGGGCAGATCCGTCCCCGCGACGTGCGCTGCCAGCAACTCGCCCGCGGCGCACGCGGCCATAATGCCAAAACCAGACAGGGCGCCGAGGATGTACGCCCCTTCCACCGGCAGTGGACCGATCAAGGGCCGGTTCTCGCGCGTCTTGGCGTAATAACCGCCGTCGACGATGGGCCGCGGCAGCCGGTCAAAGTACGCGGCCAGCGCCGGCGCCATGCGCGACAAGCCGCGCAGCACCACTTCGAAATAGTGGGGATCGATCGGAGGCAGCGGCACCACCGGCTCCATCGTCTCGACATCGTAGGTCCAGAGGCAGAGCTGGATGCGGCTGCCCCGGCCGCCTTCCGGGATGTCGTGCGGCCCACCGGGGAAGGGCTCCAGTAGCCAATGCATTTCTTCCGACTCGGCCAACAGCACCCGCTCCTCGTCGGACCAGGGCAGAAGCTGAGGGTCGGCCCAGTAGAAGAGCGGGGCGGTGCGTGGGATCACTTCCAGGTAGTCGTTGTAGGCGATCTTGTGGTGCAACTCGCAGACAACAGGCAGATCGACGCCCAACATCTGCCCTACCTCTTTGACAAAGGGGCCAGCGGCGTTCACGAACATGTCGGTGGCGATGAGCTGGGTGCCCGCCCCGGTGCCGACACGCACGCCGCGCACACGGCCGCCAGCCACGTCGACGCCTTGGATTCGGCCATTCAGGAAGCGCGCCCCGTGCTCCCTGGCACGCTCCAGCATGTACATGCCGAGCGTCTGGGCGCTCAGGCGGCCGCAGCGCCGCGTGTGCAGGGCCGCCACCACGTCCTCTGTCAGAAAGGAAAAGTGTTTCCGGATCAAGGCGGGGTCGAGGATCAGGTCGGCGCCTGTGGGCATCCCCTCGAACCCTTCGGCCGGTGCCGGCACGTACTCGGGATCGCCTGGCTGGCCGCGGTGCACGCGCAATGGCCCCGCGCCGAGGCCGGTGGACTCGCGCGCCACGCGTTCAAAATCGGGGATGCGTGCCGGGTTGCCCGTCACAAAGAGGTAGCCACGCCGGCTCAGGTTGAAGGCGTTGCCGCTCTCGCACGCCAGATCTTCCAGGATGTCGATGCTGCGGTTCGTCAGGTCGACCATGGCCGTGCCCGGCCCGGGCCACCAGTTGCGGTAGCACTCGGTCGACTTGTCGCTGGTCAGGCTCAGGGGGGGGCGCTCGTCGACCAGGATGACGTTTTGCACCCCGTGACGCACCGCCAGGTGGTAGGCGGCGCTGATGCCGGCGATGCCGGCGCCGCAGATGACGGCGGCAGCCGTCCGCTCACTCATATCGTCACGCACTCGTTCTAGCCAGGCGGTCGGAGCGCCGTATACTGCGCCAACTCGTCCATGGTTTGCCAGAAGGCATCTTCCAGATCGACACCGAGCCGTTGCGACAGGACGAGGATGCTCCACAGGCAGTCAGCTAGTTCGTGCGCCAGCCTGGTCTCGACGTCCGGGATCTCGCGCATCCCCTCGTGGGCCACGATCAGTTTGGTCAGGTCACCGACGTCGCCGACGAGGCCGAGCGCCAGCTCCTCTGTCGTCCACGAGCGGCCATATCTCGCCTGCTCGAACTGCTCGTAGCGATGGCGTATCTCCATCGCCCGCCGGATTAACTGCTCGAATTCCACAGTACCTTTGATCGCGATCTCTGACGGAGCGCGGTCGGAGACCGGCCCCAGCTATGAGTCACAACCCTCCGGGCGGCGCGATGCACAACCCGGAGGGTTGTGGTACACATCTACGCGCCTGCCTGCCGGCGCGCGGCTTCGAGCACGTTCTGGCAGAGGATGACGTTGGTCATCGGGCCGGTGCCGCCGGGCACGGGAGTGATGTAGCCGGCTACCTGGGCGGCCTCGTCGTAGGCCACGTCGCCGACCATCTTGCCCTCGACGTCGTTGACACCAAAGTCAATGACCGTCGCGCCCGGTTTGACCCAGTCGCCCTTGACCATCTCGGCGCGGCCGACGGCGACGCAGAGGATGTCGGCCTGGCGACAGAGGCCGGGCAGGTCCTTGGTGCGTGAGTGGGCCACGGTGACGGTGGCATTCTCACGCATCAGGAGCAGGGCCATGGGCTTGCCGACGATGGGCGAGCGGCCGATGACGACTACATTCTGGCCCGCAAAGGGGATGCCGTAGCGGCGCATCAGCTCCATGCCACCAGCAGGCGTGGCCGGCACAAAGAACTCGCCCACACCGGATGGACGGCCTGCAGGCGCCGCGAGCGCCAGGCGACCGGCGTTCACTTCGTGCACGCCGTCGACGTCCTTGTCGGGCGACAGGGCGCCCTTAACCGCCGCCTCGTCGATCCCCTTGGGCAGCGGCTCCTGGACCATGATCCCATGCACGCCGGGGTCGGCATTCAGTTTCGACACCAACTCGACGATCTCGGCCTGGCTGGCCGTCTCGGGTAGGACGTGAAGCTGCGCCTCCATGCCACGGGCGGCCATCGTCTTTTTGATGGCGCCGGCGTACCACACCGAGCCGGGGTCCTCGCCGGCGCGCACCACGGCGATCGCCGGCGTCACTCCTGTCTGCTCTTTGAATGAGGCCACCGCCTCGTCAATCTCGCCCTGCATCTTTTTAGCCGTCGCGCGGCCGTCGAGAATTTGTGCTGGCATTGGTTGACTCCTTTCTTTATGGAATCGGGTAACGGGTAAAGGGTATTGGATATTAGAGTTTGCTCACGACGTAATCATAGATCTCGTCGCGCATGATGCCTTTGCCTTCGAGCAACGCCTCGAGCTTGGCGCGGCGGTCGGCGACGAATTCCTCGTCCTTCAGGGTGCCCAGGTTGATGAGGACGTTCAGTGCGGCGCTGCGCAGCGCGGCCTCGGCCATGAGGACGGCGACGCCTGCATCGCTGACGGCCCACTTGTTCCCCTTTTCGGCCGCCGGCATGCACAGATCCATCACCTCGACGGCGGCCTGGGCGATGCTGAGCGGCACGTCGGTGGCGGTTTTGAGCGCCGCCTGCATGGCGATGGCGCGCGCGGCTTTTTCCTCGTCGGTGGCGCGCGGCATCTTGGCGGCCACCGAGTAGCCGGTGTAGGCCTCGACGTCTTTTTCCAGCAGGCCGGTGAGGCGCTGGCGCAGCGCTTCGGACTGGGCGCGCAGGGCCTGGATGTCGTCCTGCACGTCTTCGTAGCCTTTTTTGCCGAGGGTCAGGCTGCACACCATGCTCACCAGGGCTGCGCCCAAGGCGCCGGCAGTGGCTGCCACGCTGCCACCGCCCGGTGCCGGCAAGTCACTCGCCAGCTCGTCCAAAAAGATGCTAATGGGTTTGTCAGTTAAGGCCATAATTCCTTTTCCTCCTGTGTAAATGCTGAATCATTCAAACGCCGAGCCCGCAGAGAAGAGCCCCCATACGAGGGTGTTCTCCGCGCCCTCGGCGTTCTCGATCATCGATCCGCTCTGACAAATAGAGGTCACGTAGCGATACGTCGCTCCCGATCAGGCGCTCTGCCGTGCCGGGTCGTATTTGGGACCGATCTGTGCGTCGCGCACGATCTGGTCGACGGCGTCTTCCCATTCGATGGCCATGATGTGCACGCCGGCGACGCCTTCCATCTCTTTGCACGCGTTGATGATCTCGACACAGATCTTGATCCCTTCAGCCTCAGCGGCTTCCTTGCGTGCCTTGCGCGCGGCGGCTGCCTCTTTGGGCTCCATCATCTTGATGTCGTTCAGCGAGGGCAGCCCGTCTGTCGAAGTCCTCATGCGCTCCACGTACTCGGGGTCGACATCCATGCCGGGCACCTTGGTGGCCATGTACCTGGCAGCCCCCAGGCTGCGCATCGGCCCGACACCGGCGAGGATAAACACCTTTTCGTGCAGGCCAAGGTCGACGACGCGGCGCATATACTCGGCGAACTTGGGCACGTTAAAGATAAGCTGGGTCTGGATGAAATCGGCGCCGGCATTCACCTTTTTCCCGAGGCGGTAGGGCCGGAAGTCGAAAGGGTCGGCAAAGGGATTGGCTGCCGCGCCCAGGAAGAAGCGCGGCTCCTGGCCCTTGATGGCGTCGCCACACTGGAAGATCTTTTTGTCGCGCATGTCGCGGCACATCTGGAGGAGTGAGATCGAGTCGAGATCGTGGACATTCTTGGATTGGGGATGGTTGCCAAAGGTCTGGTGGTCGCCGGTGAGGCAGAGCAGGTTTTGGACGCCGAGCGCATGGGCGCCCAGCAGGTCGCTCTGGATGGCGATCCGGTTTCTATCGCGGCACGTCATCTGGATGTTGGGCTCGATGCCCAGCTCCATCAGCATCACGGCGACAGAGATCGATGACATACGCACCACGGCGGTCTGGTTGTCGGTGATGTTCACCGACTCGACGATCCCCTTCAGAAAGCCGGCCTTGTGCTCGATCTCGTGCCGATCGGCGCTCTGCGGTGGGCCGAGCTCGCCGGTGGCAACAAAATAGCCGGCGCGCAGTGCTTTTTCCAGGTTGCTGCCTACAATGTATCCATTTTCGCTCATAGTCGCAGGTCCTCCCGCACGATTTTCCGCTGTCCGCCGTCACGGCTGGTATGCCAATTCTTGGCCAGTTGGACGTCCATCAGCTTGTCGAGCTGGCCCAGGTCCTTGAGGCGGTGATAGATCTGGTCCCAGACGCAGGGGGTCTCTTTGTCCGCATAGACCTCGCAAATGCCGTTTTGCGATCCGCCGCATGGGCCATTGAGCAGGCTCTTGGCGCAGCGGGCGATGGGGCAGAGGCCGCCCGTCAGGTCAAGCACGCAGTCACCGCAGGCCTGGCAGCGCTCGGCCCACACGCCCTGCTCTGTCGGCTGGCTCAAGCCCGAGGTGTTGAGCCCCGGCAGCGTCTGCTTTTGGGGGAACTGCTCGTTGACGGTCTGCACCCCGATGCCACAGGCGAGCGAGACGACGATGTCGGCGTCGGCGATGTGATCGGCCGCCAGCTCGTTGTACTCGTACTCGCACTGGCGCTGCACGGTGATCTCGCGCACCTCGATTTCCTTGCCCTCGAGGCGGCTCGCCATGCGCAACTGCGAGGCCAGGATCGAGACCTCTTTCTCGCCGCCCGCGAAACAGACCGTCACGCAGGTGCCGCAGCCCATGACGAGCACCTTTTCGGCATCGCCGATCATGGCCCTGATCTCTTCCAGCGGCTTTTGTTCAGCTACTATCATTCTTCAACCTCCATTGGGTTATCCTTTACACAGGGAACTGTCACACACACGATTGCACACCAACACCACTTGGCCTCCATCATTTCTCAACCAGCGCCGCCTCGTGCAGCGACTCCACGCCGCTTCTTTTCAGTGGATTCGGCCCCAGGCGTCGAGCGCGCTCGGTCATCTCGGTGGCAATCTCGGCAAAGTGGATGCCTTCTGATGCCGACAGGTAGAATATATCCAACCGCTCCGGCTCGAGGCCCACTTCTGCCAGCAATTTTTTCGTGTACGCTACCCTTCGTTCGGCGCCCAGATTACCTTCCAGGTAATGACAGGTGCCCTTCAGTCAGCCGGCGACGAACACAGCGTCGGCCCCCTTTTCAAAGGCGCGCAGCAGGTAGAGGATGTCCACCTTGCCGGTGCACATCACGTGCAGCACCTTGACGTTGGGTGGGTAGTTGAGCCGCATCGAGCCCGCCAGGTCTGCCGCCGCGTAGGCGCAGTAGTGGCAGGCAAAGCCCAGAACCTGCGGTTCAAAATCGGTCATCGTTGCCCCTCCATTCGACATCATCCCAGCAGCGCCAAATCAATCGCGGCAAAGAGCGCTTCTTCTTTGGCCAACACCTGTTCGTCGGTAAAGTGCTGCAACTGGATCGCCTTCGCGGGACACTCGGCAGGGCAGAGGCCACAGCCACGGCAGGCAGCGGCGGCCACTTCGGCCGCGCCCAGGATGCCCCCAACACCCACCAGCGCCGGGTTGATCGACACGGCGTGGAAGGGACACACACGCACGCAGGTCAGGCAGCCCGTACACTTGGCCGGGTCCACCTGGGCCACGACACCACCGACCTCGAGGTGGTCCTGCGACAGGATGCGCGCGGCGCGCGCTGCCGCCGCACCCGCCTGGGCAATCGTCTCGTCGATGCCCTTTGGGTAGTGGGCGGTGCCGGCGAGAAAGATGCCCTCGGATGGAAAGTCGACGGGCTGGAGCTTGACGTGAGCCTCCAGGAAAAAGCCCTCCAGGGTGCACGAGAACTTGAACAGTTCTGCCAGATCGCGGCTGCCCGCCGCGGGCACAATCGCCTGCGACAGGACGAGCAGGTCAGGGCTGAGGGTTACAGGCCGGTTCAGCAACTCGTCGTGCACCGTAATGCGCAGCGCGCCGTTGGCCGCTATCACCTCGGGCCGGGTGCCCTCTCCGTAGCGCAAAAAGACGACGCCTGCCTCGCGCGCTCGCGTATAGTCCACTTCGTGGTAGCCATAGGCGCGCATGTCGCGGTTGTAGAGGACGTACACTGACGTGTCAGGGTTCTGCTCCTTCACTCGCAAGGCATTCTTGACTGCGACTGAGCAGCAGATACGGCTGCAGTAATAGCCTACGCTCGAGTCGGGCTCGTCCCAGGGGCCGCTGCATTGGAGCATGACGACGTTTGAAGGTGTGAACGTGTAAATGTGTGAACGTTCCAGCAGGTCTTCGAGGTCGCGCTGGGTGATGATGCGCGGGTCGGTTCCCAGGCCGTGGGCGGGGCCGCGGTACTCCTCGCCGCCGGTGGTGATGAGGGTGACGCCATGCTCGACGAGACGCTGGGTGGGGTCGGAGTGAGAGGCCAGGGTGCTTTTGAAATTGCCGACAAAGCCCTCGGTTTTGCGCACCTCGTGGCCCGTGACGACGTCGATGCGCGGGTGGGTCGTGACGGCGTGCACCAGGTCGGCGACGAACTGGCGGGGGTCCAGGCCATCGTTGGTGGCCGTGAGCGTGCGCGCCATGCCACCCAGCTCGCCAGCGCGCTCGACGAGGGTGACGTCGTAGCCCTGGCCTGCCAGGTTGAGCGACGCGCTCATGCCTGCCACGCCGCCGCCGACGACCAGCGCCCGGTGGCTCAGGCTCTGCTCCTGGGTGTAGAGCGACTCGAGGCGCCGCGCGCGGGCCACTGCCATGCGGGTCAGATCCTTCGCCTTGTCGGTAGCACGATCAGGCCAGCGGGCATGGACCCACGAGTCCTGGTCGCGGATGTTGGCCATCTCGAAGAGGTAGGGGTTGAGCCCCGCCTGGCGGATTGTGTCGCGGAAAATCGGCTCGTGGGTGCGCGGCGTGCACGACGAGACGATGACCCGATTCAGGCTGTGCTCGCGGATTCGCTCCTGGATCAGGGTGAGCGAGTCGGCCGAGCAGGTGTACATGGTGTTTTCGGCGTGCACGACGTTGGGCAGGGTGGCGGCGTAGGCGGTCACCGCGGCGACGTCGATGACGCCGGCGATGTTGCTGCCGCACGAGCAGATGAATACACCAATCCGGGGCTCGTCCTCCCGTTTGACTTGGATCTCGGGCGGGTATGCGGCGGGCGAGACGAGGGTGCCGCGCGCCTGGCCGATGGTCGCCAGTGCCGCCGCCGCGGCGCCGCCCGCTTCGATGACGCTGTCGGGGATGTCCTTCGGCTCGGCAAAGGCGCCGCACACAAAGACGCCGGGGCGCGTCGTCTCGACGGGATGGAAGGGCTCGGTGCGACAGAAGCCATGCTCGTTCAGCTCGATCCCGACGACCTCTGCCAGATCGCGCGCACCCTCGGGCGGCTCCATGCCGATGCTGAGCACCACCAGGTCGAACCGCTCGCGCCGCACCTCGCCATTGTCGGCCGGATAGGACAGGATCAGGTCATGTGTGGCCGGATCCTCTTCGACGGCAGCGATACGCTGGCGCACATAACGAATGCCGTACTTGTCGCGCGCGCGCTGGAAATAGCCATCGAACCCCTTGCTAAAGGCGCGCATGTCCATGATGAATACGCTGCATTCGACGCCGGGCACGTGCTCGGTGGCGAGGATAGCCTCCTTGGTGGCATACATGCAGCACACGGCACTGCAATACTCGTGCTCGCGGTCGCGCGAGCCGACGCACTGGAGGAACGCGATGCGCTTTGGATCGCGATGGTCTGAGGGGCGGCCGACGTGGCCACTGGTTGGGCCCGAGGCCGAGAGGGTACGCTCGAACTCCATGGCCGTCAACACGTTGGGGAAGCGGCCGTAGCCGAGGGCTGAATAGCGCGCCGGGTCGAACAACTGGTAGCCCGGGGCCAGGACGACGGCGCCGACCTCCAGCTCTTCCTCGTAGGGCGCCTGCTGGTGGTCGATGGCGTGCGCCTTGCAGGCCAGGACGCACTGGTAACACTCGGAGCAGAGGCCGCAGCTCAGGCAACGCTGGGCCTCGGTCAGCGCCTGCTCTTCGCTCAGCGCTAGCTCTACCTCGCGAAAATCACCCACACGGCTGTCGACCGGCGCCTTGGGGGTCTCGGCGCGGGGACGCATGTCTACCTCGCCGCGCGCCACCATGGCGGCGATCTCGGGCTCGGTCAGCTCGGCTGTGGGGAGTGGAAGCTGCTCACGCGGGGTGAGGAGCGGCACGCCGCGCAGGTAACGGTCGATCGAGAGCGCCCCACGCCGGCCGGCCGCGATGCCCTCGATCAGCGCACCCGGTCCTGCAGCGGCGTCGCCCCCGGCGAAAATGCCGGGGCGGTTCGTCTCGAGGGTGTCGGGGTTGACCTTGAAGGTGCCCCAGCGCGTAATCTCGAGGCCGTGATCGGGATCGAGAAAGCGGATCTCGGGCGCCTGGGCGATGGCCGCTACGAGTGCATCGCACTGGATCTCGAACTCGCTCCCCTCGATGGGGATGGGCCGCCGCCGGCCGCTGGCGTCGGGCTCGCCCAGGCGCATGCGCACGCAGCGCACGGCATGGATATAGCCGTCGTCCGAAGGGATGACTTCGACCGGCTGGACCAGTGCTTCGAGGCGGACGCCCTCTTCCAGTGCCTCGTCGATCTCCCACTCGTTGGCGGGCATCTCGGCGCGCGTGCGCCGGTAGACAAGGGTCACCTCACGCGAGCCGAGGCGCAACGCAGTGCGGGCCGTGTCGATGGCCGTATTTCCACCGCCGACGACGACGACGCGGCGTCCCAGGCGCGCCTTCTGCCCGAGAGCGACGGCGCGCAAGAAGGGGACGCCATGAAACACGCCCTTGGTCACGTCCTCGCCAGGGATCTGCAGCTTCTGTGGCTCGTGCGCGCCGATGGCGAGAAAGACGGCGACAAAGCCGTCTTTGAACAGGTGGTTGACGTCGCGAATGGGATGCTCCAGCTTCAGATCGACGCCGAGCTTTAGAATCTCGTCGATCTCGTAGTTCAGCACCTCGCGCGGCAGGCGGTAGGCAGGGATGCCGACGCGTGCCATGCCGCCGGCGACGGGCAGCGCCTCGAAAACGGTCACCTGGTAGCCCATGCGCGCCAGAAAGTGGGCGGCCGTCAGGCCCGTCGGTCCCGCCCCGACAATGGCCACGCGCCGCCGCTCTTCTGGCGGCAGCTCGCTCGGTGCCTCTGGGTAGGCCCTGAGTTGCCTGCTGCCCAGCTCGCCGCTCCCCAATTCCCTACTTGCATACACTGTGTCGGCCACGAACCGTTTCAGTGCGCAGATGGCTACGGGGCTGTCGAGCTTGCCGCGATTGCACTCGGTCTCGCACGGGTGATGGCAGACGCGGCCGACGGTGGCCGGGAAGGGGTTGTATTGCTTGATGACCTCCAGCGCTTCCTCGTAGCGGCGCTCGGCGATGAGGGCTATGTAGCCCTGAGCACTTGTGCCCGCGGGGCAGGTGGCCTTGCACGGGCTGGTTCCCTTCTTGGAGATGACGTAGGCGCTCGGCACTGCCTGCGGGTAGGGCTTGTAGGTGGCCTTGCGCGTCGAGAGTCCCTGGTTGAATTCGCTGGGCACCGTGACAGGACACACGTCGACGCAGTCGTTACAGGCCGTGCATTTGTCCAGGTCGATATAGCGCGGCCGCCGCCGGAGGAGAGCACGGAAATGCCCCGGCTCGCCCTCCAACCGCAGCAGGTCGGTGGTGGGCAAGATCTCGATGTTGCGGTGGCGGCCAGTTTCGACCAGCTTGGGAGAGAGGATGCACATGGCACAGTCGTTGGTCGGGAAGGTCTTGTCGAGCTGGGCCATCTTGCCGCCGATCGCCGGAGTGCGTTCGACCAGGTAGACCTTTACGCCCGACTCGGCCAGGTCGAGCGCGGCCTGAACGCCGGCGATGCCGCCGCCCACGACCAGCGCGGCGCCAATGGGTGTCCGGTTTGTCGTAGTTGCTTCCAACTCGGTCATCGGTCGCTCCCTCGTCTAGGCTCTCCCGGTTGTGCAGTGATGCGCTTCTCCGTGTCCAGGACGAAAGTCAGACGTTGCCCTGCGCGGACCCGGGTCGGCGTCTATTATGCCGGCCAGTGGCTCCACATGAGCAGAGAGATTGCCATGGGTCTGCCTCATGGTCGGGGCCTATCGGCCGGGGCCTATCGGCCGGGGCCTATCGGCCCTTGGCAATCTGCATGATCTTGCGCGACTTGACCCGGTTCAGCTTCAGTCCGATCTCATCCTCCGACATGCCCATGGCCATGCCCAGGAGTTGTGTGTAGTAGAGAACCGGCAGCTTGTATTCCGAGTCATAGATCTTTTCAATACGCTTCTGCTGCATCTCGTACATGATGTCGCAGAAGGGGCAGATAAGGATCAGCGCGTCGGCGCCGACTTCTACCACACGCTCCAGTTTGAGGTGGGGCAGGGCAAGCGCCGTCTGCTCGTCGGCGCCAAGGATGCCGCCACCACAGCACTGGAAGCGCCCTTCGTAATCGATCGAGGTCGCGCCTGTGGCTTCGATCAGGTCGTCGAGTGTGTGCGGGTTCTCGGGATCATCGAAAAAGTCATGCGCCTCTGCCGGTTTGAGGTAATGGCAGCCATAGTGGGCGGCCAACTGTAGATCGGAGAGATCGACTTTGACAGCCTCGCGGATGCGATCGAGGCCGACCTCTTCGTACAGGATGCGTGCGATATGGCGCACGCGCACGGCGCCGTTGTAGCGCAACCCGCTGGTCTTTTCCAGCTCGGTGTTCACCCGTGCGCGCAGCTCTTCGTTGTGCTGAAGCTGGTGGTTGGCCTCGGCCAGAGTGCCGGCGCAGGAGTTGCACATGGCGCAGATATCGAGCCCTCGCTGCTCGGCCAGCGCCAGGTTGCGTGTCGCGAGGAGGAGCGCCGCCTCGATGTGCACCGACTTGACGGGAAAGCCACAGCAGCCAAAGTCGTTGATGTCTTCCAGATGGACGCCCAGCGCCCTGGCCACGTTGCGCGTCGAACTTTCATAGTTCATGGCACGCACAGGGGCGGTGCATCCCGGGTAGAGTGCATACTTGTTCAATCTTGGTCTCCTTCCCGAAGGCCTTCGCGCGGGCCTTGAACGAGGACATCCAGGCCGGTGGCGGCAAAGATCCGTCCAAAGTCGCCGGCGCTCTCGTGGATGGGGGGCAAGCCCTGCTCCTGCCGGCGCTCGTTTTCGAAATCGGTGATGTCATAGAGACGCCCGTGCGCCGTCAGCAGCTCAACCTGCGTGCGGAACGAGGGGTGGACGTATCCCTCGCGCACGGCAATGTTCTTGATGGCGTACATCAACTCGGTAATGCGCACATCCTGGGGGCAGCGCTCCTGGCAGGCATAGCAGGTGGAGCAAAGCCAGATAAAGTCGCTCGACAGCACCCTGTCGCGCAGACCGAGCAGCGCCATGTGAATAATGCGCCGCGGGTCGTAGCGGTCGGTGACCTCGCGCACCGGACAGGAAGCGGTGCAGGTGCCACAGGCAAAGCAGCGGCGGATGTTCTCCCCTCCTGGCTCGGCGGCAATCTCGCGGGCAAAGAATGGATCGGCCTGGCTGATATCGATCACGTCATCGTCCATAAAACGCTCCTATTGAGTCGAATGAGCAGATGCGCAAGTGCGCACACGCCGCTCGCGATACGCGGTGCTCCCCTGGCACCTGGACATGGGCTGGTCCTCGCTCACGTCCCGGCCTCGGGCTCCGGGACCGATGAGGTGGGCTGGGTCCGCCGCAATGGGCTGGGACCGAGCTCGCGGATGCGCTCGGTCATCTGTTTCGCCGCGTTCACAAAGCCGTGGGCCTGGCTGCCCGACATGTAAAAGATGCCGAGGCGCTCGCCCTCGATGCCCACTTCTTCGAGCAGTTGCCGTGCGTGGTCGAGGCGGCGCGTGGCGCGCAGGTTGCCGTGCACGTGGTGGCAGTTGCCGATGGGGCAGGCGACGATATAGACGCCATCCGCTCCCTCCTCGAATGCTTTCAGGATATACTCGACGTCCACTTTGCCGGTGCATGGGAAACGAAACAGCTTGATGTTGGCCGGGTAGGTCAGCCGCAAAGCGCCGGCCGAGTCGGCCGCCATGCTGCCGCAGTAGATACAGGTGAAAGCCGTGATTTGCGGCTCAAAGCCGTCATCGCTGGCTTTTTTGTCTGTCAGTTGACTCATTCCGCTTCTCCAGAACAGGATCGTCTATCTGTCACGCCACAATCCACTGGCCCAGGATCGGCTCTTCGGTGAGTACCAGTTGGTCGTCGCGGTAACGTCGCAATTGGATGGCGTTAGCCGGGCACTCGCTGGTGCACGTGCCACAGCCGGTGCAGAGCGATGGCTCGATGTAGGCTGCACCCAGGATCTGCCCGACGCCGACGGTGACCGGGCTGATCTTGGGGATGTGGAAGGGGCAGGTGCGCACGCACGTCAGGCAGCCAACGCACTTTTCAGGCTCGACAACGGCGATGGTGCCGCCGACTTCGAGGCGCTCTTTGCTCAGGATGGTCATGGCCCGCGCCGCCGTCGCGAGTGCCTGGGCAATCGTCTCTTCGATGAACTTGGGATAGTGGGCCAGGCCAGCAAGAAAGATGCCTTCGCGCGTAAAATCCATCGGCCGCAGCTTCAGGTTGTTCTCCATGAAAAAGCCCTCGGCCGACAGGGGCACCTCGAGGATGCGCGCCAGCTCGGGATTGGTCTCGGCAGGCATGATGGCCATCGATAGCGACAGCAAGTCGGGCCTGAAGACGATGGGCTGGTTGAGGATGACGTTGTGGACGCACACCTCGAGCTCGCCGGCCTCGTTGATCTGTACCACCGGCGGGCGCGTGTCGTTGTAGCGCAAAAAGATGACGCCGCGCTCGCGCGCCTCGGTATAGTACTGCTCGCGGAAACCATAGGTGATGAGGTCCTTGTAGAGCACGTATACCTGGCAGTCGGGGTTGATCTGCTTGATCGAGATCGCGTTCTTCATGGTGTTGGTGCAGCAGGTGCGGCTGCAATATTCGATCTCTTGCTCGGGGGCGCGCACACACTGGATCATGACCACCTGATCGAGCTCGCGCGCAAAGTCGACGTTCTCCATCAGGCGCCGCTCCAGCTCGAGCTGGGTAATCACGCTCGGGTGCTGCCCGTGCAAGTAGACATTGCCATTGTACTCAAAGCCGCCAGTGGCCACCACGGCCACGCCATGCTCGATCTCCCAACAGCGGGCGGGATCTCCATCGCCCTCGTAGCTGAGGCGCGTCCGAAAGTTGCCGACGTGGCCCTCGAAGCCAATCACCTGGGTGTTGTAGTAGAGGGCGATGCGCTCGTGACTATGCACGCGCTTGATGAGTGAGCGCATCAGGCGCTGCGGGTTGGGGCCCTCGGCCGTCTGGTGCAGCTTGCGCAGATTGCCGCCGAGCTCGCCGGTTTTTTCGACGAGAAAGACGTCGTATCCCTCGTCGGCGATGGCCAGGGCGGCGGTCATGCCGGCCAGGCCACCGCCGATGACGAGGGCGGAGCGGTTGAACGCACGGCTCTCGCGATTGTAGGGGGCGAGGTGTCGGGCACGGGCCACGTTGACGCGCATCTCTTCTTTGGCCTGGCGGGTGGCTCCGACCGGGTCGTCGGCGTGCACCCAGGCACAGTTGTCGCGCAGGCTGACGAAGGAGAGCAAGTTCGGGTTCAGCCCTTCCTTGCGCAAGATATCCTGGAAAAAGGCGAGGTGCGTGCGAGGCGTGCAGGCGCCTACAACCAGGCGGTTGAGGCCGTGCTCGCGGATGGCCTGGCGGATGGTGTTGGGGCCGTCATCGAGACAGCCATAATCGAGCGCCTGCACGTGGACTACGCCCGGCAGCCCACGGACCATCTCTAAGACGGCGTCCACATCCACGACCTCGTCGATGGTGGGGTGGCAGTAGCAGGCAAAGACCCCAACGCGCGGCTCCTCGTCGGCAATGTCACGCTCTGGTGGAAATTCCGGCGCCGAGACCTCGGTGCCTGATTTACCGTGGAGGAGCGCCATGCAGCGCGCCGCGGCGCCGCTGGCGTCCATCACCGTCTCGGCGATCTCTTTGGGCGAGCCAAAAGCGCCGGCGACAAAGACGCCGGGCCGGCTGGTATCGACTGGCTCGAACTTGTCGGTTTTGCAAAAGCCATACTCGTTGAGATCGATCTGCATGTTCTCGGCGAGGGCCACCGCCATGGGCGGCGGCTCGCTGCCTACCGACAGGACCACCATGTCGTACACATCACGGTGGAACTGCCCTTCCTCGTCCTGGTAGCGCAGGACGAGGTTGCCCGTCTCCGGTTCCTCTTTGATCTCGGGAATGCGGCAGCGTGTGTACTGGACACCCCACAGATCTTTTGACTGGTCAAAGTAGGCCGTGTATTCCTTGGAGAAGGCGCGCTCGTCCATGATAAATACGCGGCATTCGGTGCCCGGGAAACGCTGCTTGGCGAGCACCGCTTCCTTGGTGGCGTACATGCAGCAGATGGACGAGCAGTAGGGATGCTCCCGATCGCGCGAGCCGACGCATTGGATCCAGGCGATACGGTCGGGGCGCCGGCCATCCGACGGCCGCTCGATGATGCCCTCCGTGGGTCCCGACCGGCTCGAGAGGCGCTCGAACTGGAGGCCAGTGATGACGTTCGGGTACCGCCCGTAGCCAAGCTCCTGTGAGGGGGTGGGATCGTAGAGCTTGTAACCGACGGCCATGATGATGGCGCCGACGTGGATCTCTTCGAACCACTCTTCCTGGTCGAGGTCGATGGCGTGCGTGGGGCAGATCTCTTCGCACTTGCGGCATGGATCGCAGTAGGGGCCTCTTTCGATGATGTAGGCGTTGGGCGCGGCGCGCACGGAGGGCTTGTAGGCAGCCTTGCGCTTCATCAGCCCGGCCTGGTACTCGCTCGTGAGCTCGACGGGGCAGATGCGCGCGCACTCGTCGCAATTGATGCAGCGGTGGATGTCGACGTAGCGCGGCCGGTGGTGGACCTTGACGGTAAAGTCGCCGGGCAGCCCCTTGGCGCCGACAACGGTGCTGTTGGTCATGATCTCGATGTTGGGGTGCTGGCTGTGATCCAACAGGAATGGCGAGAGAGAAGGACGTGAGCAGCCATAGCCGTGATCGGACGTGCCACGGCAGAGAACACAGTCGTGGGTGGGGAACATAAAGCCCAGTTGGGCGACAATGCCGCCGATGCTGGGGGCCGAGTCGAGGAGATACACCTTGTATCCCGAGTCGGCCAGGTCGATAGCGGCACGCATCCCCCCCACACCCGCACCGACGACCATGACCGAACCAAGCATTTTGCGCTGAACCACTACACCCCTCCGTCGATCGATTGTTCTGGTTACGGTCTCTCTACCCTGAGAGCCCATCGTACCCCGCATAAAGAAGAGAGCCCTTGCTTGTCTCAAGGGCTCGAAAGGTGTTGCGGCGCTGGATCCCGAGATCGTCGTACCAAAGGATCCTTCCCTGACTCACATCGGATCAGTATGCGAGATACAGGCCACTCCCCTTCGAGCTCTTTTCCCCGGGCGTCTGCCTTCTTCCTAGTTCGTAACGCGAATGTGCGCATTGTGGACGGGCGCGGTAGCTGTGCCAAACCTGCGCCGCGTCGCACGCATTATACCCGATCTCGAATCAGAATGCAAAGTGCGTGCCTTCTCAAGACTCGTGCGTGCGATCCAGCGGCGGCTGTAGCTTGCTCTCTGGCGCGATTTATGGTACCCTGTGTCGTACTGAGCCGCGTTTCCTATCGACGATCAAGTCGACGCTGCATTCGAATGGTGATGAGGAGAGACTCGTGGATACAAAGCTGATTGAACAGACGATTCGCCAGATGGTGTTGAACCTGGAGCTGGACCCGATGCAGCCGCTCAACGAGAAACAACTGGTGAGAGAGACACGGGGTACGGCTGAACAGGTACAGGAAGCCCTGCAAAACCTCGCCGCGGAGGAGATTGTCGTCCACCAGCGCGATCGTTGGTACGTAGCGCCTGCCGCCACCGGCCGGACGATGCGCGAGATCTTTGAGGTGAGAACCACGCTCGAGGGGCTGTGCGTCCGCCTCGCGGCAGAGCGGATCTCGGACGAGAACGTGGAAAAGATGGAGCAGTTGCTCAATGACCACGAGCGTGTGCTGCGTGAAGGAGACAACCTATCGCTGCTAGCCGTCGATCAGAAGTTTCACAAACTGCTGTACGAGGCCTCGGGCAACCGATTCCTGGCGCAGGCGCTGGACGAGATGTACACGCTCATCTTCCGCCTGTCCTATTTTGCGCTGGATAGGATGGCGAGCGTGCGATCGAACGTGGAAGAGCACCGCGATATCGTGCAGGCGCTCAAGGCTGGCGACGGCCGGGCGGCAGAGCGAGCCATCCAGGGTCACATCGCGCACTTTCAACGGATGGTCGAGCTGCAGCTTCTATAGCGCCGCAGCCGGGTGTGGTGGCCCGAGTGGAGGGAAGCACAGCCAGAGTGTGGCGGGACTGGGCGCGCCGGGCTATCGCCTTGTTCCTTGCCGGCGCCGCACTGTGGCTGAGTGTTCGCCAGGTTGATCGCTCGTCGCTCATCGAGGTAGTAGCAGGTGCCCGGCCAGGTTGGATCCTCCTCGCGCTGCTGGCCGTGATAGGTACCACCGGACTGAAGGCGGTACGCTGGTACGTGCTGCTGCGCCGCTGTCATCCACGCGTGTCCTATGTGCGCTTCGTCCGCCTTTTGTTCATCGGCCAACTCGCGAACACGCTCCTGCCACGCCTGGGTGACGTGGTGCGCGGGGTGTGGCTCGGGCCTGCGGTGGAGGGTGGCGTGCCCGCCGTCCTGGGCAGCCTCATCGTGGAAAAAGCGTTGGATGCCCTGTTTGGGCTGGCCGTCCTGCTGGGACTGATCCTCTCGACCCCACTCCCGGCCTGGCTGCAAAGGTCGCTCACCGGCCTGTCGGCCATGGCCGGCGCCCTGCTCCTGGTGCTGTTCGTGGTTCGAGCGAGCCGCGTGCGCCTGGCGGCGATCGCCCAGCGGCTGCCGGCCGGTGCCGGGCAGCGGTTCGGGCGGCTGGTGAGCGACTTTTTGCTGGGGCTGGACCTGCTGCACGTCCCTGGCGACGCGTGGCTGGCGCTCCTGCTTTCCGCTGCCATCTGGGCATTGGCCGTCGTCACCAACACGCTGACGATGCACGCGCTGGAGATCGGCGCGCCCGCGTGGACCGCCTGGCTGGTCGTGGTCACTGTGTACGCTGTCACCTTTTTGCCCACGGTGCCGACGCAGATGGGGGTGTTTGAGTATGCGGCGGTGCTGGCGCTGCAGGTGGGTGGCGTCGTTTCCGAGCCAGCGCTCATCTTTGCTCTCCTCCTCCACCTCGTGGTGCTGGCGCCGCCCATCGTGCTTGGCGCATTGTCGATGGCAGTAGAGGGGATCAAGTGGCAGGGGTTGCGGGCGGCACGCAAGGTCGTGGAATGGAGGTGATGGTGACCAGCTCGAGCCTGGCAGGCGAGAGAATGCCCCGCGCTGAGCGCTGTTCGGCACTCCTTGCTCTGATCGTAGGGGGCGTGACACTGGGCGTGTTTGTGGCCACCCTGGCCCCCGGCCTCACCTTCGATCACAACGGCACCGACGGCGGCGACCTGATCACCGCCGCTTATACCCTGGGCGTGCCCCACCCAACCGGCTACCCAACCTACACGCTGCTGGCGTGGCTCTTTACGCGGCTGCCGATCGGCACTGTCGCCTACCGCGTCAACCTGCTGTCTGCCGTCTCGACGGCAGCCGCAGCCGCGTGCCTCTTTGGCAGCGCGCGCCGCTTGCTGCCTGCCCACCGGCCCCGCTTCCTCCTGCCAGCCGCCACCGCGCTCACCTTTGCCTTTGCCTCCCTCCCCTGGTCGCAGGCTGTGATCAGTGAAGTGTATGCGCTGCTCGGGTTGTTTGCTTCTCTGTTCCTGTGGCTGCTCCAACGCTGGCGAGAGGGTAGCAGCGACCGGTGGCTGTGGCTCGCCGCGCTGGTCTTGGGACTGGGTCTCGGCAACCACATCACGCTGCTCTTCGCCGCGCCAGCAGCCTTGATCCTCCTCTGGCCCGAGCGCAGGCGATGGCTGCGCCCACGGGTTGTCCTTCCTGCGCTCGCCCTCTTTGTCGCCGGGCTATGTGTTTATGTCTACTTACCATTGGCCGCCGCCCACCGGCCGCCTGTGAACTGGGGCCACCCTGTGACGTGGGAGCAGTTCTGGTGGGTAGTGGGGGCCAAGCAGTACCGCATCTTTGCCTTCAGCCTGGACCGCGCAGCAATGCCGGCCCGGCTGGGCACGTGGGCCCTGCTGCTGGGGGACCAGTTCGGGTGGTGGGGGCTGGCATTGGCGCTCTTTGGTGGGTGGGGGTGGTGGCAGCGCGACCGTGCCCTGGCCCTGGCATCGGTGGCCTGGGTCGGGCTCATCGCGCTGTACGCCTTTTTCTACGACACTAACGACTCGCACGTGTACCTGGTGCCGGCGGTGCTGCTGCTGGCGCTGTGGTGGGGCGAGGGGGTGCGCAGAGTGATGGGCATGGTGGCCGCATCGCGGCCGGTGTGGCGCCACGCGGCGCTCGTGATTGTGGCGATCCTGCCTCTCGTGTCCCTTGCCCTGCACTGGTCGGCCGCCGACCCCGACGACGACGGGCTGATGGAACCCTACATTGAGCAGGTGCTCGACACAGTAGAGGTGCCCGGCGGAGCCGGACCCAGCAGCCTGCTCGTCGTCCGCAGTGACGGCCCCACTTTTGCCCTGTGGTACGGTGCCTACGTCGAGCAGCCCGAGGCAGACGTGGCCGTGGTAAGCGGGCCGATGTTGGCCTTTATCTGGTACCGCGAGCATGTGCGCTACCTCTACCCGGACCTGATCGTGCCGGAGCCGGGCAAGGGCAAGGTGACGATCGACGATCTGACGCGCGACCTGATTCTTGACAACTTGCCCTACCGGCCGGTGTACGTCACGGACCCGACGGAGCGGTGGGAGCCGTGGTTCGAGTTTGTGAAGGTGGAGGGGGTGGCGCTCTATGTGCCGGTGCCGCGTTGAGCGGGGTATTGGATATTGGAGATTGGCCGCTGTCAAGGGACAACTGAAACAGCCGTGCAGTGGGCAGGAGATCCGTGTTAGGCGACGAAGGGGGTGCGATGGCAAGTCAGACGGGGATGAACACGCAGGCGATCCCACAGGCAATCGCCGAGCAGTTGTGCCGGGAGATCCGCGAGGAGAACCGGGGCAAGTGGTGGAGGTGGACGGCGTGGTGGTGCTGGGGGTGCGAGCGGTTCTCCAAGGGTCCGGAGAATCTGTGCTTTGCGAACCACCCGGAGCTCCGCGGCTGTGCACAGGTGAACGCCCGCTACGACCGCAGCCAATAGGTCAGGCGCGCCTCACCAGGTAGAGCCGCGCCCACTGGCCCAGGACGGCGACGCTGTAGCCGTGGTCGATGTGCAAGGCGGGAGCGAACCTCAGCGCCTGCTTGACCAGCTCGTATTCCGCACTCAGGGCCACGGCCCGGCCGCCCGGCTTGAGCAGGCGCTCCAGCTCCACAAAGAAGCGTGGATACAAGACCTGGAGATCCTGGCGGGTGCCGATCTGCTTGCCGAATGGCAAATTCACCGCAACCTTGTCGACCGACGCGGCGACCAGGGGCAATCGGCGGGCGTCCCAGCGGAAGAAGGTGGCGGGCTTGGCAATCTGGCCCACGTTCGCCACGGATGCCTCGAGGGCGCGCGCCGAAATGTCCCCCCCGATGACCAGTGTGGCCTCGCCCGCGAGGAGGCGCTCGGCGATCAGGGTGCCACTGCCGCACATCGGGTCGAGGAAAACGTCGGCGGGAGAGGGGCCGGTCAGGAAGACCATGGCGCCGGCGACGGAGGGGCGGAGCGCGGCGGGGAGGTTGGCGATCCGATATGAGCGGTGCCTCATGGTACGGTCGGACAGGCGTACCCCACACAGGAGCCGGGAGCCGAGGATGTTGGCCCAGAGCTCGACGTCGGCATCATCCTCGACCAGTGTCCACTTGTGGCCCACCTTGCGCTCGATGCCCTTGACTACGGCGGCCTCCAGGTCCATGCGCCGGTATTGGTGGTTCCCCACCTTGCGTGAGATGACGCGATAGGTGAGTGTCCGACTGGTTCTTGTTCTTGCCTGGATCACCTGTTCAAGAAGAGAGGACCTTTCGATTTCGTCCGCGATGAGACGCAGGTCGCGCCAGTCGCGCGACAGGTCAGGCAGTGAGAGGACCTCGGCAAACAGGTCTTCGGCGGTGCGCAGATCGAGGAGGCGATCTGGATCACCGCCGAACCGCAAGACGACGATCCCATTCTGATCCTTGACAAACAGGGTCTCGACCAGCGTTGCGGTGGGGAAGCGGTGGCGGATCTCGAGCCAGGCGATCTGCTCAAAGCCCGGCATGGTTTGAGCATAGTAGGCGGGTGCTGGTTTCACAAGGCACCTTCACCAGGAGTGCGCCACGCATAGATCGCGTCGAACTGGGAGCCTGTCACACCTCACCCTCCATGCGAGATAGAACCATTATACCGCTGTACGTAATGCGTGACAAGACCGCCGGCGCCATGGATAACTCGCAATGCCAGATGTGGCGTCTCATCCTTCTGCGCGCGGTTGCTTCTCCTGTTCCCGTGTGATATAATCGAGTCTCCTGGGAGTACAACCTCTGTCGAAAGGAGCACGACCATGGAATACCAAAGATTGGGAATCCCCTGACATGAGCATTCCCCTTCTCCAGCTATCCGATTCACTCGGCAGGACGCTGGCCCTGGGCCATCCCTGGGTCTACCGCACCCAGGTGCCGGGCGAGCCCAACCTGCCGTCGGGTGCCTGGGTGCGAGTGCGCAGCGGCGGGTTCTCTGGCTATGGGCTGTGGGACGCGCAGAGCCCGATCGCGGTGCGCATCTACTCGCGGCACGGGGTGCCCGATGATGCGTGGATGGCGGAGCGCGTGGCCGAGGCGTGGGCGGGGCGTGAATCGATCCGGGCCGGCGCGACGACGGCCTACCGGTGGGTGTACGGCGAGGGCGACGGGCTGCCCGCGATCGTCGTCGACCTGTATGGCAGCTATGCCGCCGTGCGCAGCTACGTGGAGAGCGTCGAGGGGCTGGTGCCGTGGGTGGCCGACGCGCTGCACGCCCACACCCGGCTGGATGGGATGGTGGTGCGCCGGGCGGGCGGTGAGCCGGAGCTGCTGTGGGGCCGGCCGCCGCCTACGGACCTGGTTGTGGAGGAGCATGGGCTGCTCTTTCACGCCGACCTGGTGGCCGGGCAAAAGACGGGGCTCTTTTTTGACCAGCGCGAGAACCGGCGCTTTCTCGCCCCCTGGTGTGAAGGGCAGCGCGTGCTCGACGCCTTTTGTTACACGGGGGCGTTTGGGCTATACGCCGCGCGTGCAGGGGCGGCGTCGGTGACGCTGTGCGACCAGGCAGCGGCGGCGATCGATGCAGCGCGCGAGAATTTCGCCCTGAATGGCGTTGACCCTGCTGCGCACACGTTCGTCGTCGACGACTGCTTTGCCCTGCTTGAGCGCTACGCGTCGGAAGGCAGGCGCTTTGACGTGGTGATCGTTGACCCGCCAAGTCTGGCGCGCGCCAGGGCCAGCCGGCGCGCGGCCGAGCGCGCCTATGTGCGCCTCAACCGCGACGCGATCCGGTGCGTCGAGCCGGGTGGGTTGCTCGCCTCCGCGAGCTGCACCAGCCAGGTATCGCCGGGCGCGTTTCGCGAGGTGCTGGCGGAGGCGGCACGGCAGGCGGGCCGGCGCCTGCTGCTGATCCACGACGCGGGGCAGCCGGTGGATCACCCGGTGGCAGTGCATTTTCCTGAGGGGCGCTATTTAAAGTTCGTGCTGGCGCGGGTGCTGGCGCTCGTCTAGCAAAGGAGGAACCAGCGTGGCCGATAGTGTCGTCCTGCAATACCTGCATCTCCTCGACGCGCAGCGTGAGGCTGTGCTCACGGTGCTCGATGGCCTGCCCGAAGCGCGGATCTGGCAGCGCCCGGCAGCGAAGGAGTGGTGTATCGGCGAGATCCTGTCGCACACCGAGCACTTTTTCTCCAGCTTTTTGCCGGGCTTGAGCCTGATCTGGTCGGCACTGGGATGGTACGGCCGGCTGCGGCGCAGCCGGCCGTACAAGACTCAGATCGAGAACGTCTACAAACGCCCCAATTTTCCGATGTGGACTGGCTTTCTCTGGAAGCCGCGCCACACCCCACAATCGCCGGTGCCACTGGCCACGCTCCAGGCCGAGATCGAGGCCGTCCATAACCGGGTGCGAGTCTTTTACACCGGCAAGGATCCAGACGTGCTGGGCAACATCCACGCCTACGACCCGGCGATCGGGGTCGTCAACCTGATCACGGCGCTGAAGGTAGGCATCGACCATGACCAGCTTCATTACGACGACGTGATCGAGATCGTGGCTTTTTCCGGTTATGGCACCGCGACGTAGGGGGCCAGCCAGTCACCTACTTCTCGGCCTCCGACGCCCACTCCGTAGTACTTTTTGACTGTCTCTCCTTCTTGGAAGCTGGTCTCGGCGCTGCACCGCTGGGGCTCGGAGCCGGTCCAGGTCATCTCGGCCAGTGTTTCTCCGGTCCGGGCTGCATGCAGAGCGGCGGTGGTTTCGTACTGGTAGCGCTCGACTGACACCGAGGCGCCGTTTTGGAGGGTGTAGGGGCACGTCTCGATCAACCGTGGCTCCTGGCGCACGCAGACGACGAGCTCGACATCCTGCAACACCTCGGTCAGCCATCCTTCGCGCCGCGCGTAGGTTTCGTCGATGCGCCAGGCGCCGGGCACCCCCTCAAGGGAGACGATCGGGTGCACACCCGTCACCTGCTGGTAGGTGGCTGCTTCCGCAGCGCCCTGGCCATCACAGACCAGGCTCAGGGTGGCCTCCAACTGGGCCTTCTGTTCTTTGGCAGCCTGTACGGTAGCCTCTGTCGAGCCGGAGCCGCAAGCGCAGGCGACCAGGACGAGCAGCAACAAGATAAGGATGCGGCTGAGATTGGAAAACTGGACGTTCATGGTTTCATATCCCCCTTATGTAGGATTGGATCTACCCCAGGTGGGTCGCACCGGCCAGGCGCAACCCACCGATGCGCCGGGTAGATCAAAAGCCGAGCAGGTACCACTTGCCATCGCGCTTGATCAGGTGGACAGTCTCGGGCTCGTCGCCCTCCGGGCCGTATAGAAACTGCACCTCAGCCTGGTCGTCGCCATGGAAGATGGCCTCACCAACGATCTTGCCCTTGCGAAAGTACTCGACGAACGAGTCGCGGCTGGCGTGGCTGTCGGTGATGGCACAGATCATGGCCGTGTCCTCGTCGTTTTCGCCCAGCGGGTCGCACAGGCTCGCGAGCACCGAAAAGTCCTGGGAGGCAGCAGCATCAAACACGGCCTGGACGACGGCGGCCGGATCGGTAAAATCCACCGTGCTTGGCTCGGCGGCGGCGGAAAAGGCCAGACTGTGCATCATGGTCACAAAGGTTGGGGAGACTGGCCCCCACTGGCTGGCAGGGGCGAGCCCCAGCGCGACGAGGGGCCGTGTGACGGGGTCCCAGACGACGAGTATGCCCGCCACGGGCACGCCATCGATCTCGGTTTGCACTTCGACCAGGGTCGTCGGTTCGCCGCCCAAGTCGACAGCGCCTCGATCCCCGAGCTGAGCCTCGGCCAGCGTGGCAAAGGCTTCGATGATGCTCTCCGTGCTCAGTTCGCCTTCCACCTGGAATGTGTCGGCCAGGTTATCCTGCCCGGCGAACAACGCCACGGCCGGACCATCTGCCGCTGTCATGTCCGGCACAGGCGTAAACTGGACCAGGCGCTCTTGCGGGTCCACTACCCAGCCTTCCGGATAAAGTAGCTCATAACCGGCTGCCGGGTTCGAGTAGGCGACGGTGACGGCCGGCTCGACAAAGGTGAACGAGTCGAGCATGGCCTGCGCCGTGGGCGCAAAGGCATCGGCCTGGTCAGGCGTGGCCTGATAGGTGAACAGGTAGCCCATCCCCCGGTCGACGAAAAAGGAGACGCGGCCGATCGTCTGCCCGCTGTTGTTGGCGCCATTCCACACGCCCGAAAGGGCGGGTACTCCGGCGACCGTGCCTGATTCCAGAGTCTGCGGGTCGATGCCATATTGGGGCGCCATGCCAGTGGCGAACTCGCCGACCGTTGTGATCTCTTCCAGGTCGAGCTTGGCCGCAAAGAAGGAGAGCGCCCGGGTGAGAATCAGGACAAACGGGTCCGGGTCGGCGACGTCTGCCCCCAGGAGCACCATGCCCGGCTCATCCTGCGACTGGGCAACCCAATCGGCAGGATGGCTCACCTTGTAAAAGCCAAAGGCATCTACATATTCGCCGCCCAGCTCCATCTGAGGGCTCTGAAGGTAGGCAATCGCGGTCTCTACGGCTTCCCTTTGGGGCGAGTCGGGCTCAAGCTCCACGGCCCGTTCGTAGGCATCTCTGGCTTCTTTGAGCCGGCCCATTCTTTCATAGACGACCCCGGTATTGACGTATGCCTGCGCGCTGTCGGGCGTGAGGCGAATCGCCTCCAGGCACTCGGCCAGGGCTTCTTCCAGCTTGTTCTGGTCAGTATAGGTCTTGCACAGGTTCGAGTGCACAGTTCCGTTATCGGGAGCGATGCGGAGCGCTTCGAGCAGCTCGAACACGGCTTGATCGAGATCGCCTGATAGGCCATAGGCGACGCCCAGCGCATTGTGTGCCGCAGCGCTTTCCGGATCGAGGCTGAGTGCTCTTTTGTAGACACGCATGGCCTCTTCCAGATTGCCCTCCTCGACCAAGGCGTCACCCTCCGCGATCAGGTCGGCCACAGGCACGACCGTAGGCGGCAAGGCTGTGGGCGAGGGCGCCTCGGTGGACGGGGGCAGGGTTGCTGCCGGCGCGGCTGGTGGGGCTGGCGTTGCGGTGGGCAGATCGACCGCTGCTCCACCACAACCCACCAGCAAGAGCCCAAGTACAACGATGGTTACGATGCGCATTGATTTCCTCCTTGTGAATCGGTTCTCGCAGCCTGTTCTGTGGGTCCATCGGTTGCAATCTGTGCCTGTAGAAATGCCCAACACTCTTCCGGGCTGGCAAAGGTCCAGCGCTCGCCGGTGAGAGGGGATTCAAGCGAGGCTCGCCATGGCGCCTTCTCGCCTGGCCCTGCGCCCCACAGCCGCAGCAGATAAGAAAGATAGCCCCGTGATTGTTGTCTCATGGGCTCATTATAGCAGGTGTGTATCAGGAAAGTATCAGGAAAAGTTGCCTGGACCGGCAAGGCGGTGTATAATTGAGGCTGCATCGATCTGTGCCAGGTCGTTGGCGCAGATCCAAGGGGGGTGTCGTCGACGAAAGGATGCCAAGTCTCTCGATCCATACCTTTGGATCGTTCTATGTCACGCTGGAGGGGGAGCCGATCACCACCTTCGAGTCGAACAAGGTGCGGGCGCTGTTGGTGTACCTCGCCGCCACAGCCAGGCGCCCCCACAGCCGCGACAGCCTCGCCGGATTTTTGTGGCCCGACCAACCCGAGCGCGCGGCCCGCCGCAACCTGTCGCAGGCGCTCTTTAACCTTCGCCAGGCCCTCAGAGACGACGACGCTTCATCGCCGTTTGTGCGCGTCACCCGCGACGCGATTCAATTTGAGCCGGAAGGTGATTTCTGGCTGGATAGCGCCGCCTTTTCGGCCCACGTGGAGCAGTACCAGGCACACGCCCATGCGGACCAGAATCTGTGTGAGGCATGTGTTCACCGGCTGGTCGAGATGGATCGTCTCTACCAGGGCGAGTTTCTGGCCGGGTTCTTTATCGACGACAGCAACCCATTTGGCGAATGGGCGATGTTGTGCCGCGAGCGGTGCCACCGCCAGGTCCTGGATGCCCAGTACCGCCTGGCGCACGATTACGAGCGGAGGCGCGACTATGACCGGGCGCGGCACTATGCGCGGCGCCAGGTAGAGCTGGAACCGTGGCGGGAAGAGGCGCACCGGCAGCTCATGCGCCTGCTGGCACGCAGCGGGCAGCGGAGTGCGGCGCTGGCCCAATACGAGGTGTGC
>JAFGIA010000039.1 GCA_016929795.1 Anaerolineae bacterium | reverse complement strand
GCAACCATTGCCTGCCGGGCGCACTGCATAGAGGACAAGGGAATCAACATGCCCGGCGGGCGCCACGAGGGATGAAAATGCGTAGGCCGCCGCGCTTTCCCGGACGGCAGAAGTGTGGTATGCTTGTTGGCGATGGCTGGTCTGAGGGCGAAGCGTCAATGGTGCTGAGAGCCTGAGAGGGAGATGGGGATTCGCTTCGCTCGCAATGGCAGGTTCTTGGATGCCGAGTGGCGCCGGCGCCATGGATGAACTCGCAATGGCAAGGGCAGGGAGAACACGTGACTGCTGCTATCCAGATTGAGTCTCTGCGGTTTGCGTACCCGGCACTGGCGCCGGGGGAAGATACGCCGTGGGTGCTGGAGGGGCTCAACCTGACCGTGGAGCCAGGGGAGTGGGTGACGGTGATGGGCGCCAGCGACGTGGGCAAGACGACGCTGTGCCTGCTTCTTGCCGGGCTGGCGCCGCACCTGACGGGCGGGCAGATGGAGGGCCGGATCGTCGTCGCCGGGCGAGACACGCACGATCACCCGCCGCCAGAACTGGCCGACCTTGTGGGCCTGGTGCTGCAAGAGGTCGAGGCGCAGCTCTTTAACCCGACGGTGGAGGCCGAGGTGGCGTGGGGGCTCGAAAACCTAGGGCTGCCGGTGGCAGAGGTCCGGGCGCGGGTCGACGAGATGCTCGACTTTTTCCAGATCGACAGATACCGACACAGGCGGCCGGCGGAGCTGTCGGGTGGGGAGAAAAAGCGGCTGGCCCTCGCCTCGGTGCTGGCAATGCACCCACGGGTGTTGATCCTGGACGAGCCGATGGGGGGACTCGATCCGGCAGGCAGGCGGGACCTGCTGGCGGCGCTGTCGGACCTGCAGCGGCGGGCGGAGCCGGTGACGATCGTGATGACGGAGAGTGACCCGGAAGCGGCAGCCGCCTTTGCAAGCCGGTTGCTGGTGCTGGCAGGCGGCCGATTTGTGCTGGAGGGTGCGCCGGGCGAGATGTTTGCCAGGCCGGAGCAACTCGCGGCGCTTGGCGTGGCGAGCCCGCAGCTCGCCAGGCTGGCGGCGGCGCTGAACCGGCGGCTGGGGATGGGGTTCGAGTTTTCCACCGTCGCGCAGGCGCGCGAGGCGCTGGCAGAGCGGCTTGGGTGGGGCAGGCCGTGAACGAGATGTGGGGTATGGCTGTGGGTAGAGTGCGCGGCAGGGAAAGCGGCGGACTGGGGTCCGCCGCGAGCAGGCCGGGGACGGGGCGATGACGGTCACTGCTCCGGCGCTCGAGGTGCGGGACCTGTGGTTCTGGTACGAGCCGGGCAGGCCCGTGCTACGTGGGATCGATCTCGTGATCGCGGCGGGACAGTTCGTGGCGCTGGTGGGGGCCAACGGATCGGGCAAGACGACGCTGGCAAAGCAGATGAACGGGCTGCTGCGATCCGGGCGCGGCGCAGTGACGGTGATGGGCAAGCCGGTGGCGGGGCGGCCGGTGGGCGACGTGGCGTGGCAGGTGGGTTTTCTCTTTCAGCATCCGGAGCAGCAGATTTTCAACGCAACGGTGCGGGAAGAAGTGGCCTTTGGGCCCACGAACCTGGGGCTGGCGGGGGACGAGGTGGAGGCGAGGGTGGAGGCGGCACTCGAGCGGTTTGCCCTGGCTCACGTTGCCGAACGGCCGCCGGCGATCCTGAGCTATGGGGCACGGCGGCGCGTCACGCTCGCGTCGCTGGCGGCGATGGACCCGCCGATCTTGGTGCTGGACGAGCCGACGGTGGGCCTCGACGCCGGTGGGCTGGAAGAGACGTTTGGGTGGCTGGGGGAGATGCACGCGCGGGGGCGCACCATCTTGCTGGTGACGCACGATATGGAGCTGGTGGCGCAGCACGCGCAGCGGGCTGTGGTGCTCCACGAAGGCAGGATCGTGGCCGATGACAGGCCGGCAGCCATCTTTCAGCGGCCCGAGCTGATCGAACGCGCCTCACTCGACCTGCCGCCTGTGGCGGCCCTGGCGGCAGCGCTGGCGGCGCCGGGCATGGGGGCCGGCGTGATGACGGTGGAGGCGTTCGTCGATGCCTATGCGGCACTGGCAGGCAGCATGGGCAGGGAACCGATGCTGTGAGCCAGCGTTTTGACGTCTACCTGCCTGGCGACTCGTGGCTCCATCATCTCGATCCACGCACCAAGTTGTGGGTGACTCTGTTGATGGGTGCCACCGGCCTCGTCTTCCAGCATATCACGGTGCAGGTCGGCTTGCTGATCGGGACACACCTGTTCCTCCTGGCGGCACGGGTGCCTGCCGAGCGGGTACGCTGGCTGTGGGCGCGGCTGCTGCCGCTGGTGGCGGTGATCCTGATCCTGCAGCCCTTTTTCGCGCCGGGTCCCGGGCCAGCGCTGGTGGCGCTCGGTCCGGTGCGGCTGACGGTCGAGGGCATGCTGGTGGGGGTAAGCTTTGCGCTGCGGGCGGCGGCGCTGACGTTCATTGCCGCACTGCTGCTGGTGACGACGGAGGCAAACGACCTGGTGGCGGGGTTGGTGCGCCTGGGGCTGCCTTACACGTGGGGGCTGACGCTGGGGTTGGCGATCCGCTACCTGCCGACGGTGTATGGACTATTCGTGACGGTGTCGGAGGCGCAGCAGGCGCGCGGGTGGATCGTCGAGCGAGGGAGCCTGTTGCAGCGGGCGCGGGCGTACGTGCCGATCCTGGTGGCGACGGTGATTGCCGGCTTGCGGCTGAGCGACAACCTGGGGCTGGCGCTGGCTGCGCGTGGGCTGGGCTACCCGGCCAAGCGCACGTCGCTACACAGCCTGCACTTTGGGGCCGGCGATTGGGCGTTTGTGCTGTTGACGGGCGCGGCGTTTGCCGGGCTGATGGTCGTGCGCTATGGGGTGGGATTGGGGGCGGCGCCATGGTAGGGAACCCCCACGCCATGAAGGGATCGAAGAAATAGAAGAGGTGCGGCTTAGCCTGGTTTGCGCGCACCGATCCAGAACTCGGCGCCACGCGTGACCCAACGACTGGGCAAGAGCCGGCTGGAAAAGAAGGCGATCGTCTTGTTCAGAAAGCCCGGGATATAGGCACGCTTGCCCCGCTCGAACGCGTCGAGTGCCAGCGTGACCACCTGACCGGCGGAGGGCATCCTGTCGCGTCGCCCCTGGGCCACACCCGCTACGTCCTGAAAGCCTGTGGCGGTCTCGCCAGGGCAGAGGGCCATCACGCGCACGCCATGGCGCGCCACTTCCTGAGCCACCGCCTCGGAAAAGCTCAATACAAAGGCCTTGGTGGCGCCGTAGACGGCCATGAAGGGGACAGGCTGGAAGGCAGCGGTGGAGCCGAGGTTGATCATCCCACCGCACTGGCGCTCGATCATGGCAGGGAGAAAGAGACGCGTCAACTCTACGACGGCATTGACGTTCAGATGTACCATGCGCGACTGGGCATCAAAGGGCAGCTCGGCGAACGCGCCCGCCTGGCCAAAGCCGGCGTTGTTGATCAGAAGGTCGATCGGCCAGCCGAGGGCGGTGACGTCGTCGTATAGGCGCTGGGCGGCGCCGGGGACGGCGAGGTCGGCGACGACGACGTGGGTGCGAATGCCGTGTGCGTCAGCCAGCTCGCCCGCAAGCGCCCGCAGTGCGCCCTCGCTGCGGGCTACGAGGACCAGGTCGATGCGGCGGGCGGCAAGCTGGCAGGCGAAGGCTTTGCCGATGCCGCCGGACGCGCCGGTGATGAGCGCGGTGCGATAGTCTTTGAGCATAGCTACCTCCTGTGTAATTCCCCCGGCAAGTGATGCTGTTGGTTTATCATCAGAATCCTTCAAGTCGGGTCAGGTCGACGATGCCGTCGCTCAGAGCCCAGATGTCAAAGAGGAGGCCGAGGCGGGCGCGGCGTAGGGCCTCGTCGTCGTGCATGACCAGGACGTCGTCGAAAAAGCGGTTGATGGCCGGGATCATGGGGTGGATGGCGGTGAGCAGGCGGTCGACGTCGCTATCGGGGTGCACCTGGGTGCGGGCGGTGTCGTAGGCATGGCGCAGCGCCACGGTCGACGGGTCCGCGTCCACGCCAGGACGGAACTCGTCGCGCTCGGGGCGATCGCGGACGATGCGGATGCAGCGCCCGTAGGCATTCAACAAGTCGGCCCAGTCGTCGCGCTCGACCCAGGCGGTGAGCTGGCCCGCAGCGCGGTAGGCGGCATAGGGGTCGTGGGCACGCGCGGCGAGGATGGCGTCGACGACGTCGTGGCGGAAGCCGCGGTCGCGCAGCCAGCCACGGAGGCGCTCGGCGACAAAGGCAGCGACCTCATCGAGCACCTGGGCACCGACGGAGAGCGGCATCAAGGCTGCCGCCTCGGCCATCAAGGATCTCAAGTCGAGGGATGCCTGGCGCTCGATGAGGCTTTCGACGATGCCGAGGGCGGCGCGGCGCAGTTGGTAGGGGTCGGCAGAGCCGGTGGGCGCGAGGCCGGCAGCAAAGAGGCCGACGAGGCTGTCGACCCTGTCGGCAAGGCCAAGGGCAAGGCCGGGGCCGCTCTCCGGCACTTCGTCGCCGGCAAAGCGCGGCAGGTAGTGCTCAAAGATGGCGGTAGACACTGCGCGTTCCTCGCCCGACAAGGTCGAGTAGTGGCTGCCCATCAGGCCTTGCAGACTGGTGAACTCGACGACGAGCTGAGTGGCGAGGTCGGCCTTGGCGAGCTGAGCGGCGCGGCGGGTGAACGCGATGGCGTCGGCGTCAAGGTCGAGCGCGCGCGCGACGGTGGGCGCGAGCGCCTCCAGCCGGCGGCTCTTGTCGAGCATCGAGCCGAGGTTCTGCTGGAAGGTGAGGGTGTCGAGGCGCGGCAGGAAGGCGTCGAGCGGCTGGCGGACGTCGTTCTCGTAAAAGAACTTGGCGTCGGCAAAGCGAGCCCGGATGACGTCCTCGTAGCCCTGGCGCACGACGTCAAGATGCTCGTCATCGCCGTTGCGGACGGCGATAAAGTAGGGCAGCAGGCGGCCGTCGCCAGCGTCGTCGACGATGGGGAAGAAGCGCTGGTGCTTTTTCATGACGGTGATGAGGACGTCGGATGGAAGGGCGAGGTATTCGGGCTCGAACTGGCCGAGCACGGCGGTAGGGTACTCGATCAAGTTGGTGACCTCTTCGAGGAGCGCCGGGTCGTCGGGGACGCTCCCGCCGACGGACGCGGCGAGGGCTGCCACCTGGGTGCGCACTGACTCGCGGCGCTCGTCGAGGTCGACCACCACGTGGTGTGCTGCCATGGCGGGCAAATAGTCGTCGGCAGTGTCGAGACGGATGGCCGGCGATCCATAGGGCCGGATGCCACGGGTGGTGCGCCCGCTGTGGATGCCGGCGTATTCAAAGGGGATGGCGGTGTTGCCGAGCAGGGCGACGAACCAGCGGATGGGGCGCGAGAAGGCGACGTTGGTCTGGTTCCAGCGGATGGCGCGCGGGAAGCGGAGCCCGGCGACAAGCGCCGGCAGTGCCTCGGCCAGCACGTCGGCGGCTGGCCGGCCCGCCTCGGTCACGGTGGCGACGACGTACGACTTGTCGTCCTCGGTCACGATGCGCAGATTCTCGACGGGGAGGCCCTGCTTGCGGGCAAAGCCCTCGGCGGCGCGCGTGGGGTGGCCGTCGGCGTCGTACGCAACCTTTGCGGGTGGGCCTTGCACCTCCGCCGTGCGATCCGCCTGGCGCGCTACCAGCCCTTGCACCAACACTGCCTGGCGGCGCGGTGTGCCCACCACGCGCACTGACTCGTACTCGAGCCGCGCCTCGGCCAGCATCTCGGGCACTGCCCGCCCCAATTGGGTCAGCGCCAACGCCAGATCGCCCACCGGCAGCTCTTCCGTCCCGATTTCGAGTAACAGGGCAGAACGGCCAGGGGGCTCCTGATGTGACGGTTCGACGGCAGTCCCTTCACTGGTTTCTTCGGCTGCCCGCAGGGCATTGTCAGTGGCTGCTTTCATAAAGGGGAAGCCCATCTCTTCGCGCTGGGCGACGTAGAGGCGGGCGACCTCGCGGCTGAGGTCGCGCATGCGGGCGAAATAGGCGGCGCGCTCGGTGACGCCAATGGCGCCGCGGGCGTCGAGGACGTTGAAAAAGTGGGAACAGCGCAGGATGTGGTCGTAGGCGGGAATGACCAGGCCGCGCGCGATGGCAGCACGCGCCTCGGCCTCGGAAAGGTCGTACATACGGGTGACGCGCTCGACGTCGGCGAGCTCAAAATTGTAGGTGCAGTGCTCGACCTCAGGCCGCATATAGATGTCGCCGTAGGTGTGCAGGCCATCCCAATTGATCTCCCACACGGAACGCACCTTTTGCAGGTACATGACGATCCGCTCCAGGCCATATGTCAGCTCGACGGCGACGGGGTCAAGGGTGAGGCCACCGGCTTGCTGGAAATATGTGTACTGGCTGATCTCCTGCCCGTCAAGCCACACCTCCCAGCCGAGGCCCCAGGAGCCGAGCACAGGGCTCTCCCACTTGTCCTCGACGAAACGGACGTCGTGCTCGCGCATGTCGATGCCGATGGCCTCGAGGCTGCCGAGGTAGAGCTCCTGAGGGTTACCGGGGTCGGGCTTTAGGATGACCTGGTATTGGGTGTGCATCTGCATCCGGTTGGGGTTTTCGGCGTAGCGGCCGTCGTCGGGCCGGTAGGAGGGCTCGACGTAGGCGACGTTCCACGGCTCGGGTCCCAGGACGCGGAGGGTGGTGCCGGGGTTGTTGGTGCCAGCACCCACCTTTTCGCTGTACGGTTGCCAGATGAGGCATCCGCGGTCGGCCCAATATTGCTCCAGATGCATGATGACTTGCTGGAAGGATAGTGGCTGGCTCATGGTTCTCTCCTAGGCTTGATTTGCCGTCGCAGGCGGTTCATAAAATCGACTGACTTGAGCTTGCGCTCAAGGTAGTAGGTGATATAGTCGCCCAGCGTGCGCTCCAGCTCGCGTTGGGTGGCTTCGGTCAGGCGCAGCAGGCGGACGCTCTCCCACTCGTGGGTCTGGAGGAAGCGGAGCACTTTTTGGGCGTTCACGGACAGCTCAGCCGTGCCAACGTGCCGGTAGCCGCAGGCGGCGCACAACACACCGCCCTCGGCAGCGCTCATATAGTTGACGGTGGGCTCCAGGGACTTTTTGCATAGGCCACACACGTAGAGCTGAGGCTGGTAGCCGGCCAGGCCGAGCACGTGGATCTCGTAGTAGCGCGCCATGAGGGGGAGGACCTTTTCGAACTCGGTGGTCATCGCTGCCTGGTTAATCCAGCCCATGGCATCCTCGACCAGGTCGAACATCGGCTGGCTGACGTCCTCCTCGCCAATAAACGCGTCGGCGAGTTCGGCAACATAGTAGGCATAGGTCGTGGTCAGCAGGTCGTCGCGCAGCGCCAGGAAGGGCTCGACGGTCTCGGCCTGGGTGATGATATCCAGGTCGCGGCCCACGGCCACCAGAAAGTGGGTGTGGCAAAAGAGCTCGACGTGGCCGCTTTTGCGGCTGCTCGGCTTGCGCGCGCCCTTGGCGACGAGGCGCAGCTTGCCCCGGTCAGGGGTGAGCACGGTCAGCAAGCGGTCGGCCTCGCCAAAGTCGGTGCGCCGTAATATGATCCCGCTGGTGCGATAGATTCGATCCCGGTGCGACACAGGTCGATCCTTTCCAGAATATCGACCGATTATACCACTTCTGTGGGTGGTGACAAGTAGCAGATGACCAGGTGCAACGCACCTTGAAGGGCAGGTGCGTCGCACCGGGGGCCAGGGTAGCGATGGGTGTTTTTGAGGTGCAATTAACCTGTACCCCCGTGGTTGGGGGTTGGATATGGGGTATTGGATATTGAGCGGCTCAATATCCAATACCTGGTGCTGTTTAGTAGTAGCCGGTGAAGGTGGCACCCATTTCGACATTGGTGAGGACGGTGCCGACGAGGCGGGCGTTGATCTGTTCGAGGCGCTGGATGGCGGTGCGCGCGCCCTCACGGCGGGTCTTGCCGGCAGAGATGACGAGGAGCACGCCGTCAACCTTGGTGGCGAGGACAGCGGCGTCGGTGACGGCGACGACAGGCGGGGTGTCGAAAAAGAGCTGGTCGGCGTGCTCGGAGAGCGCGGCGATCACCTCTGCCATGCGGCGCGATGCGATCATCTCGGCAGGGTTGGGCGGCAGGGGCCCGCTGGTGAGCAGCGACAGGCCGGCGACCCCTGTGTCCTGCAGGGGCGGATCGGCGAGGGCCGATTCATCCAGGATCATGGTCGTCAGGCCAAGCTCGTTGGAGAGGCCGAATAGTTGGTGCAGGGTCGGGCGGCGCAGGTCGGCGTCGACGAGGATCACCTTGCGGCCTGCCTGAGCGGAGACGACCGCCAGGTTGGCGAGCGTCGTCGACTTGCCCTCGCCCACGCCGGCAGAGGTGACGGCGATGGTGCGCAGCTCCTCATCGAGGCTGGCAAAGTCGAGATTGGTGCGCAGCGTGCGGTAGGCCTCGCTGATGGCGGAGCGGGGCTGGGTGATGCTGATCAGATTGGGTGTGTTTTCGGTCATGGTTTTCACTCGGATCCTGATATTGGATATTAGGTATTGGATATCAGAGCAGGGCGACGACGAGGCCGCCGAGGGCGGCGCCGATGATCAGGCCGATGGCAAAGACGAGGAGGAAGCCGGGCTCGATCCACGACGGCAGGAACCGGCGGGTGGTCGTTTGGGTGGTTGCGGCCTGGCCGCTGGCAGGGATGGTGCCGATCAGAGAGATGCCCAGGGTCTTTTGCACGTCGGCAGGCGTGCGCACAATGTCCGACTGGAGCCATTCCAGGAAAAAGATAATGATACCGCCGGCGATGGCGCCAAAGACGGCACCGGCCAGGGTGTTGATCTTCCATTTGGGCGAGGCGAGGGGGACGTAGCGGATGTCGTCGACGATGCTGACATAGATGCGGTCGCGCACGTCGATCTTTTCGTTCCAGATGTCGCGATCCTCGACAAACACTTCAGCCAGCGTCTGGGCCATCAGCCGCGCTTCTTCCGGATCGCGGCTCTCGGCGACCATGGTGACCGTGAGGTTCGACGAGTCGACGCTGACATCGAGGTCGGCGAGGAACTGGTCGGTGGTCATGTCGAGCTGGGCACGGTTGATGGCCTCCTGTGTCATGTTGTGGCTGCGGACGTTCACGATATAGTTTTGCAGCAGGTCCTTGGTCGCCTGGTTGAGGCCATAGTCAGGGCGGGCCGGCTCGACGTTCAGCTTGATCGTGGCCCGGTACGTCTCGGGCAGGATCTGGCTGACGCCCAACGCGACGATCGCGGCCACCACCGCCACCACAAGAATAATCCAGCCACGCTTCCACAAGATATTCCAATATTCACGAAACTCCACGGTTTCCTCCAAAGCTAGATAGGAACCCTAACATTGTAACACGAAACGGCGGATTGCTCAAATCTCGTGATGGTGGATTGGTAGATTGGTCCGGACCAATCTACCAATCCACCGGCTATAGGCGGCGCTTCCTGGGGATCTCGCCCAGGATGGGGACGCCCATGGCTTCAAGCTCGCGGCGGGTGCGGACGGTGTCGTCGAGGTAGTCCCAGAGGAAGGCGAGGGCGACGCCGGCGGCGAGGGCGACGAGGAGGCGGATGGGCAGGTCGAGGCGGTCGGTCAGGCTGGGGCCGACGGTGCCGATGCCAGGGCCATCTATGAGCACGGCTTCAGCTTTGATGCCCTGGAGCTGTGGAAAATAGTCGTAGGGCGCCTCTGCCAATTCGGCGGGGACCGCCTCGGCAATGGCCTGCGCCTGCGCCTCGTCGGGCCAGGTGACCGTGACGGTCATGATCCGGTGCTCGCGCGTGGCGAAAATGGCGCCGGCTGGGAGGGGAAAGCCAGTACGCGCGGCGATGCGCGCGGCAAAATCGCCGCCCTTGAGGACCTCGCTCAGGTCGTCGGCCAGGTATTCAGACGCGAGCCAGGCGTCGGAGCGGCCCTCGCCTGATGCAGCGTTCACCGGCTCGGCGCCCTCGATGCCGATGGCGAAGCGCATGTGCGCCTGGTAGGTGGGCGCGGGGGTGCGCGCCGTGAGCAAGCTCACGACGAGCACGAGGCCCACGAGCAAAGCGATCAGCCACCAGCGGCGCCAGATGATGCTCCAATATTGTTTCAGTTCCATGATGCCTCCTGTAATCCGGAGGGTTGCGGCACGTAGGCGTTGACAAGGGTGCGCATTTTGGCTTTGAAGCGGTCGGTATCGAATTGGAGGGCGTGGCGGCGGATGGCAGCCGGGTCGAGGGTTATCGCCTCCAGGCGACGTACCGCATCGGCAAGCGCCTCTGGCGTCTGGTCGGCGAAGAGGGCGCCGGTGACGCCATCCACCACATAGTCGAGGGCGCCGCCGCGGCCATAGGCGACTACGGGCCGGCCGGCAGCCATGGCCTCGACGGGCGTGATGCCAAAGTCCTCGAGGCCTGGAAAAACAAAGGCCTTGCAGCGCGCCATCAGACCTGGCAGCTCGTCCTCGGACACGCGGCCGAGAAAGCGCACATTCGGCCCGGCCATCGCCTCCAGGCTGGCACGGTCACGGCCGTCGCCGCCGATCCAGAGGGGCAGCCCGAGGCGGTTGAATGCCCGCACGGCAAGGTCGATGCGCTTGTAGGGGATCAGGCGCGAGACGACGAGATAGTAATCGCCAGAGCCGCCAGGGGATGCCGGGACAAAACGCCGGGTGTCGACGGGCGGGTAGACGATGGCTGACTGGCGGCCATAGAAGGACTCGACGCGCGACTGGACTTCGCGCGAGATGGAGATGAAATCGTCGACGCGCGCCGCGGCGGACCGTTCCCAGCGCTGGAGCCAGCCGATGAAGGGGCGGGCGAGGCGGGCGGCAGCACCTACTTGCTCGCGGTGGACGTAGCCGTCGAAATTCCACACAAAGCGGGTAGGGGTGAGGCAGTAGCAGACGTGCCGCGTGCCAGGTGCGACGCGGCAGCCAAAGCAGAAGGCGCTCTTGTTGGAGATGACCAGGTCGTAGCCGGCGAGCTGCAGCCCGCCGAAGGCCTGGGGATAGAGGAGAAGGTAGGGCTGGTGATGGCGGTGAATGGCTGGCAAGCGGTCCATCCAGGTGGTGCGAATGTCCCAGCAGCGGTATGCGGCGGGCATGGCCTCGGGCTGGTAGATGGAGGTGTAGACGGGCGCCGATGGGAAGAGGTCGACGAGTGCTTCGAGCACCCGCTCTGCCCCCCCTATCTGGTTCAGCCAATCATGGACGATGGCGACTTTCAAGATCTCCCCTGATACGAGCGTGAAGAGGAGTATAGCAGAAGTTGCACGTTAAGGCAAAGTGATGCGTGAGGCGTGAAATGTTGTTCATGGTTCATGTTTCACGTATCCGATTCGCCGAGCTCTTTGCGGACGGTCCGGTAGAGCTCGGCGGCCTTGAGTTCTGCAAGGCGGTAGCAAGGGCCGGCGAGGGCGCGGGCGAGGTTGCTGGCGAGGCCACGATCGTAGGCTTCGTGCTCCATATTGACGATGACGGAGTGGATAGAGGTACGGTGGATCAAGTCGGCGATTTTGGCGGCTTCCTCGTGGGGTGGGGTGTCGGTGAGCGATACATTGCCGGCACCATCGGTGAGGAGAATCATGAGCGGCATGGCCTTGGGATGCAGGCGCAGCTCGCGGCGAAAGGTTCGATAGGCGAGCATCAAGCCGGCGGACAGGGGTGTCTTGCCGCCGACAGGGAGGTGGTGCAGCGCCCGCTGGGCCAGCTCGACGCTGGAGGTGAAAGGAAGGACCAGGCGCGCTTCTTCTTTTTGAAAGACGACCAGGCCGACTCTATCGCGCTTCTGGTAGGCGTCAACGAGGAGCGACATGATGGCGCCCTTGGTGGCTTCCATGCGCTGGGCACCGGCCATACTCCAGCTCGCGTCGACGACAAAGAGGATGAGGTTGGCCGCCCGGCGGACGCGGACCTTCTTTTGCACATCCTGAGGCAGGATGATCAGGTCCTGGCCGGCGCCCTCAACCCAGCCGGCCTGTTCGTGACGCGCCCTCTGCTCGAGCGCAGCCTGGCGGATGGTGGCGTCGAGGGCGATGTCGCTCAGGTCGTCACCGGCAGGGCGGGCCTGGATGTAGCGACCGCGCTTGCGATCGGTGCGCGTGGTGGAGCGCTTGCCGGCGGTACGGCGTGTCAGGCGGTCGACGGGCGATTCGACACGCCGCGGCTTGAACACCTCGCCGACAGGCACGACGAGGTCCACCTGCTCGGTGCCGCCGATGCCCATCGGGTCGGCGACGTGGCCCTGCAGCGGGGTGCCGGCGCCGCCTGTGTCGAGCTGCGCCGTCTGCGTCGCCGGGTCGTCAGATGTTACGTCTTTTTTTTTGAGGGGGCGGCGGATTGCTCCACCATGGTGGCCCCCGATTTGGACGCCGCCGCCTCGGTGCGCGCTTCTTGCAGGCGGCTCGACAGCTCTTCCAGGCGGTTCTCTGTATCCTGGAAGGGGAGGCGCTTGAGGCGGTGGGGCAGAGCCAGCTCGGCGGCGACGAGGATGTCGAGCTCGTCGATGGCAGCCTCTGGGGGCGCTGCGCCGTTCTGAGCCAGGCGGAGGGCGGCGTGGGCGATGGCGGCCTTGAGGATGACGATGTCGGCCCGGTGGCCGTCGACCTCGAAACTGGTGGTCAGCTCGGCGATGGTGTAGAGGTCGCGCGGCGAATAGGTGACGTCGGACAAGATGCGCTGGGCACGACCGATCTGGGCACAGAGCTGATCCTCGTACGGCTGCCACTCGGCGCGAAAGCCCTCGGGATCGCTCTCAAACTGGACGGTGCGCTCCAGGATCTCGACGCGCGCCTGGTGGGACTCGATGCCGCGGATCTCGACGCAGAGGGCAAAGCGGTCGAGGAGCTGGGGGCGTAGCTCGCCTTCCTCGGGGTTCATGGTGCCGACGAGGATGAAGCGTGCCGGATGGCTGAAAGAGATGCCCTCGCGCTCGACGACGTTGCGGCCCATGGCGGCCGAGTCGAGGAGGAGGTCGACGACGTGGTCGTCGAGCAGGTTGACCTCATCGACGTAAAGGAGGCCGCGGTTGGCGGCGGCAAGGACACCGGGCTCGAACTTCTTTGTTCCGGTCTTGATGGCTGTCTCGATGTCGAGGGTGCCGACGACGCGGTCCTCGGTGGCACTGACGGGCAGGTCGACAAAGCGTGTGCGGTGCGTGGCGGTGGGCAGGCGCTCGCCGCGATCTATGCGCTCACGACAGTTGTCGCACAGTTGCTCAGGCCGCTGTGGGTTGCAGTTGAAGGGGCAGTCGGCGACGACCTCGATCTCGGGCAAGAGGGCGGCGAGGGCGCGTGCGGCGGTGGACTTGGCGGTGCCCCGCTCGCCCCGGATGAGGACGCCGCCAATGTTGGGGCTGATGGCGTTGAGGACCAACGCTGTTTTCATCGGCTCTTGCCCCACGATGGCGGTGAATGGGAAAATTGCTGGCATGAATCGATTCCTTAGAAGGCCAAAAAGCGTTCCTTTTTCACGTTGCACACCGGGCAGCGGTCCGGCGGCTCGCCGATGTGGGTAAAGCCGCAGACCGGGCAGATGTAGATGGTGCCGATATCGGCATCCCCACCGGCCTCAGCAGCTTGCCTGGCGTCGGCGAACATGTCGGCGTGGATCTTTTCAGCTTCGACGGCATAGTTCATGCTGCGCACTGCGCCCTTTTCTCCCTGCGCCTCGGCAACCGTCAGGTAGGCAGCGTACATCTCGTCGACTTCAAAGTTCTCACCGTCGATGGCAGCCTGGAGGTTGGCGACGGTATCGCCCACCTTGTTCAGCTCGCGCAGGTGGTTGATGGCGTGTACCTGCTCGGCGTGCGAAATGGCGCGGAAGAGGCGAGCGATGTTCGGCTTGCCCTCGCGCTCGGCCTTGTCGGCGAAGGCGAGATATTTCAGGGCCGCCTGGCTCTCGCCGGCCAGTGCGGACTGCAGGTTCTCCTTGGTCATCTCTTTCATGGCACGTCTCCTTGATTGGAATGGAGAGTGTGGTGAGGCGACAGCTCACTCCCCCCCAGATGACGACGATCTTAGCACAGACAGAGGGTTACGTCAAAGTCGCGGGTGGGCACCGCGCGGCTGCGGTTCAGGGTAGCGGATTGTGATCCGCCACGAGCGGAAGGGATCGTAAATCGTAAATGGTCAGGGTTGCTGGAGCATATAGCCGGCGCCGGGCTGAGTGACGAGGTAGATGGGGCTGGCAGGGTCGGGCTCGAGTTTCTGGCGCAGGTAGCGGACATAGACGCGCAGGTACTCGGTCTCTTCGCCATATTCAGGGCCCCACACGGCACGCAGCAGCTCGCGGTGGCTGATCACGCGGTTGGGATTCGACGCGAGGTAGGAGAGGAGGCGGTACTCGGTGGGTGTGAGCTTGACGGGCTCGCCATCGACGGTGACGTCGTGCCTGGCAAAGTCGATAGCGATAGGACCAGCCTGAAAGTCCTGGCGGGTGACTATTTCTTCGGGCCACTTGGCACGGCGCAGGACGGCCTGGACGCGCATCAGGAGCTCGGCGACGGAAAATGGCTTGGTGAGATAGTCGTCGGCGCCCACCTCAAAGCCGTGCACAAGGTCCACCTGGCTGCTGCGGGCTGTGAGCATGATGACGGGCACGGCAGAGAACTCGCGGATGCGCCGGCAGACGGCATAGCCATCCATCTTGGGCAGCATCAGGTCAAGAATGACCAGGTCGGGCAGCGCACGCTCTACGATCTCGACGGCGGCCTGCCCATCTTGGGCGGTCAGAACCTTGTAGCCAGAGGATTCCAGGTTGGCCTGGACGAGTTTGCGCACATGGGGCTCGTCATCGACGACGAGGATGGTGGCTTTGGTTGACATGGGCAAGCCCTCCTAACGGCGATGGTTATTCGGCCACGGCAGGAGAGGCGGTGGCACGCGGCACGGTAAAGTGGAAGGTGGCGCCGGCACCAGGCTGGCTGTCGGCCCAGATGGTGCCGCCCTGCGCCTGGACAATCGCCAATGAAATCGGCAGGCCGAGGCCGGTGCCGCCGACGCGGCGGGTCGAGGCACTGTCGATCTGGTAGAAGCGGTCAAATATGCGGTCCAACTGATCGGGCTCAATCCCGATTCCCTCATCCGCCACGCTGACCTGGACCCGGTCTCTATCGGCGCGTGCGGTGACGCGCACCGATCCGCCCTCGGGTGAATATTTGATGGCGTTCTCGATCAGGTTGCGCAGGACCTGCCTGGTGCGGCGCGCATCAGCCAGGACAAGTGGGAGTGGGTCGGCAAGCTCGAGCTGCAGATGATGGTTGTTGCTGAGCGGCGCCAGGGTGGCGGCTGTCTCGCGCAGGAGCGGGATCAGGTCGATCGGCTCCGGCTCGACGGCAAGCTCTCCGGCTTCGATGCGCGACATGTCAAGCAGGTTTCCAATGAGCTCGGAAAGGCGATCGCTCTCCTCATCGATGATTGACAAAAAGTCACGCCGGCTGGCCTCGTCCCACTGGACATCGCGACGGAGGAGGGTGGTGGCAAAGCCCTTGATGCTCGCCAGCGGGGTGCGCAGCTCGTGACTGACCGTCGCCAGGAGACGCGATTTCATCTCATCCACTTCGCGCTCGCGCGTCACGTCACGCAGGATCAGGCCGAGGCCGAACGACTGCTCGCCGGCGTGCCGGATCGGGAAAAAGCGCGCCTGGAGTGTGCGCCCGTCCGGCTCTGTCAGTGCGATCTCGACAGACGCAGCCTCTTCATGGCAGGTCGCAGCCAGGCGCAGTTGCTCCAGCTTGATCTCGGGATCCGCAGCCTGCGAGGCGATCTGGTAGTGGAGGTCGTCGAGTTTTTGCCCGACGATGGTGGAGGCCGGCAGGGCGAGGATCTCTTCGGCGCACGGGTTCATGTAAGTTACCCTGTCGTGGCGGTTGATCAGGATCAGGCCATCCACCAGGCTGTTCATGACGCTGTGGAGCGTGGCACGGCGCTGTTCTGCGTCCTTGATCAACTGCGCATTGGCAATGGCAATGCCGATCTGGTTGCCGATGGCCATCAGCAGCTCTCTGTCGGCCTGGGTGATCGCGTGCCTGGCCCGACTCTGAACAGCAAGGAGGCCAAGGGCCCGGCCACGCGCCATGAGAGGCAGGCGCACGCAGGTGGAAAAGCGCTCCCGCAGGCAGGCGCCACGGGTGCGGAGGGGGTCATTTTCCAGGTCGGTCGTGGCGAGGAGCTGCCTGGTGGCGACAGCCTGACCGCACAGGCAAGCGCCGAGTGGAATGATCGATTCTTCTGCCACAAAGGCAGGGGATACGCCACGATGGGTGTGGAGTATCAGGTTGCCGGTGTCTTGATCGAGCAAAAAGATCTCACCCGACTCTTCGCCAATGACGTTGAGCGTCGTCTCTAGTGCACCGGCGAGGATCTCGTCCAGATCTTGGGTGCAGTTCACCTGGGCGGCGATGTCCGTCAAGGCAGACAGTTCGTCGCTGCGCGCGCGTTGTGACACGATTTCTTTCCTTCTCAGCCGTACTGCCTACCAGTATAGCACGATCGGCACCAGATGGCAAGGTACCTGGCCCCCAAACTAGCAGCTTGGTACCCGCGGCGAGAACGGCCCCGGGGACTTGAACCGAAGAGATGGCAAGGCACCTGGCACGGCGGGTTTGACAAGCAGCGAGCGCCGATGTAGAATCAGGGCCGGAGGATAGATGATCCATGCTCTATCGTGACCGTGCCAGTGTCGTCGCGGCGCTGGTGGTGCTGGGGCTGATCCTGGCCGCGTTTCTACAGATCCCGGCGTGGACCTACAGCCTGACGGTGCTCGGCTCGCCGCTGACCGTGCGCATCTCGCAAACGGCGCTGATGGCGATGCTGCTGGTGGGCATCACGTGCACAGGCACCGACGCGATCGTGCGCTCGCACCCCACGGCGCGCCGGATCGAGGCGCGCTACAGCTTTGTGACGTGGACGCTACCGGCGTTGACGGTGCTGCTGGCGACGGTGCTGCTGCCCGAGGCAGAGTCGCGTCTCTACCAATTGATCGGGTATGTCGTCACTGGCCTGATCCTGATCCTGGTGATCAGCGCCGAGTACTATACTGTGGATCCGGCAAACCCACGCTACCTGGTGGCGCGCGTGAGTCTCAACGCCTGGGCCTACCTGCTGGCAGCGATCGTGTTCGTGCTCATCTATTCGGCCAAGGCGCGCAGCCTGATCTCGGCAACGGGGGTGACACTGATCGGCACGCTGCTGGCGCTCGAGTTCCTGCGCAGTGCAGGGCGCAGTTTTTCGCGCACAGCATTGTATGCGGCGATCGCCGGGCTGTGTACGGGTGAGATTGTATGGGCCATGAACTACTGGCGCATTTCAGGCATCACCGGCGGCCTGATCCTGCTGCTCGGTTTTTATGCGGCCACGGGCCTGGCGAACCAGCAGCTTCAGGGACGCCTGACGCGCCGGGTACTGGTCGAGTATGCCGTGGTGGCGCTGTTGGGGCTGGTGGTGCTGTTGCGCTTTGGGCCGTGATCTGTGTAAGCTCGGTCACACATACCACCCGATTTGACATTTCTTCCGAACTCGTCTAGAATGATGCCAATCTTTTGAAAGGAGGCAAATGGATGCTCTACGATCCGTGCGTTTATCGCAAGAAGAAGGTCGGCAGCGATGCCGCCGGTCAGTGCACTCGTAGTGCGCCCATACGCCTTTAGTTATTGTTAACTGAGGCCGTGGGGCACTACACCCCACGGCCTTTTTCTTTGTCCGGGCAACCTTGCCGGGCGAGGTGTAGAGTAAGCCGTGGGGGATGGATCTCACGGCTTTTTTGTGTGTATGTTTGGGTATGACTCCTGCGGTGGCAGGTGGAAAGGAGGAAGACGATGGCCCAGTTGGTAGCCCAGATGCGAGCATCGTACGGATTTATCGAGCGGAACTTTAACCTGGTACGGCGCTACTGGGGATGGGAAGTGGTGTGGCTGGCATACAGCATTGCCAACGCACTGGCCATCACCTTCATCGGTGCCGGGATGGAAGCGATCAGCGGACAGGCGGTCGACACCGACTACCTGATCATGTTCCTGCTGGCAGGGACGCTGATCTGGCACTTTTTGTCGATCGTGTTTGACGCGATCAGTGAGGTGATCGCGTGGGAGCGCTGGGAAGGGACAATCGAGTACACGTTTATGGCACCCGTGCCGCGCATCACGCACATGCTGGGACAGACGGCGTTTTCGCTGGTGTACGGGCTGCTGCACACGGCTGCCATCCTCGCCGTGGTGGCGCTCTTTTTCAGGCTCGATCTGGGAGGGGCGAACCTGGGTGGAAGCCTGCTGGTGCTGCTGGCGGGGAGCCTGTCGTTCATCGGACTGGGGATCGTGGCATCGATCATGCCGCTCCTCTTTCCCGAGCGGGGGGCGCAGATGACGCACGTGATCCAGGCGACGCTGCTGCTGGTGTCGGGCGTGTACTATCCGATCAGCGTGCTGCCGGGGTGGATGCAAATGGCAGCCAAGCTGTCGCCTGCGACCTACGTACTGGAAGGCGTGCGCGCCGGCCTGCTGGAAGGGCGGGTGACTGAGGAGCTGCTGCCTTATGTGTGGCCGCTGCTGGTGATGGGAGTTGTTTTCATCCCAGTGGGGGTGTTGATTTTTGGGCAAGCCGAAAAGTATGCCAAGCGTACGGGGAAGCTGAAGCGCAGCGGATAGGAGAGATGCTTTGCAGCCTTCCGCTGCCGGCAACACCCGTGACCTGGTGAGGGTGGTGAGTGTGGAAAGAGACGGCCATGCTAATTCTGGATAGGGAAGAAAAGAGATCATGATTATCGATGCGATTCGCGCCTACTGGCAACGCCTGCGGAGCTTTAGCCCGAACGCGCGCTACCTGCTGGTGGCGACAATCATCACCGGGCTGAGCTTTAGCATCTACTCGCTCATCTTTAACTTGTACGTCGACGCGAGAGGGTACCCACGCAGTTTTTTGGGAGAGCTGCAGTCGATGCCGAATCTGATCGCGCTGTTCAGTGCGCTGCCGGCAGGGGTGTTGGTGGATCGCATCGGGCGAAAACAGGCGCTCTATCTCTCGGGCATCGGCTGGGCGCTCGCCTTCCTGGGCATCGTGCTGGCACCGGGCGAGTGGTGGTTGCGCCTGTCGATGATCACTTTTGGTGTGTCGCAGTCGCTGCGCATGGTGACGAACGCGCCATTCATGATGGAAAACTCGACAGAGGAGGAGCGGGACGCGCTCTTTAGCGCCAGCTTTGGGCTGCAAACGCTGGTTGGGTTTGCGGGGACGTTCGTCGGCGGCTGGCTCCCGACCCTGTTCGGGAGTGTGCTATCCGTCGACGTGGAGAGTGCGACAGCGTATGCAGGCACGCTGGCGGTGGCGATGTTGCTGGCGGCAGCGGCCATCGTGCCGATCTTTTTCATCGAAGAGAAGCGACCGGCGGCGGATGCAGCCGTGAGGTCGATGCTGCCGTGGCGAAACCTTAACAACCTGCGCATGGCATGGCGTATCTTTTTGCCCAATATTGTCATCTCGATGGGGGCAGCGATCCTGATCCCATACATGAACCTCTTTTTCAAAGAGACCTACCCCATCTCGGACAAGGTGCTGGGCACGATCTTTGCCGTGTCGTCGGTGGTGACGGGGGTGGCGACGCTGGCATCGCCGGCACTCGCGGGGCGCTGGGGGCGGATCCGGTCGCTGGTGTTCACCCAGTTGACGTCTATCCCGTTCCTGTTGCTGATCGGCTTTTCGGGGATGTTCTGGGTGTCGGCCGGCGCGTTCTGGGCGCGGGCGGCGTTGATGAACATGGGCAATCCGCTCTATAGCGCGTTTGCGATGCAGCAGTTCACAGAGCGCGAGCGGGCGACGGTGAGTGGGCTGATGGGCATGAGCTGGAATATCGGCTGGACGATCGGCCCGTACGTGAGCGGTTATATGCAAGAGCATCCGGATATCGGCTTTCAACCGATCTTTGTTATTACGTGCACACTTTACATCGTCGCGTCGGTGCTGGAAAAGAGATTCTTTCAGCGCATTGACGACGAGCAGCGTCGGGCTGCCTTTCTGAAACGGAAGGGTGTTCCGGATCTGACACAGGGGGCGGGGTAATGGAAAAAACTTGGACGTGGAACGAATCACAGGCATCGAGATATGACACCTTGGTCACTGAGGAGCGGGGTCTCTACTATGCTCGCTATCACGATCTGCTCGACCTGGTCGTGGTGCGCTGCAGGGTGCGCGCTGGCGACAGGGTCTTGGACATTGGCACAGGCACAGGTGAGCTCGCCCGCCGCTTGGCGCACGGTCGTGGCTGCCACGTCGTGGGCCTCGACCCGTCGCCGGCCATGATCGAGGCGGCGCTACGCAAGGCAGACGGCAATGGCAGGGGGGTGAGGGTCTTTGAGGTGGCAGAGGCACCCTTTCTCGAGATCCCGTACCCGGATCGCTCGTTCAATGCTGTGGCCAGCACGCAGGCCTTTCACCACATCCACGAGCGCCACAAGCCCGCCGCCGTGCGCGAGATGGCGCGCGTGCTCAAGGATGGTGGCCGCCTCGCCATCGGCGACCCGATGTTTCGCCATAGGGCTGCGCTGGACGCGGCGCTCGAACAATGGCCTGACGAGCTGGAGGAAGAGTACTTTGCCACCCTCGACACGCTGGCGCCGATGTTCCACGCCGCCGGCCTGAGCTTTGAGGCAGAGCAACTGACAGACATCAACTGGGTGGTATGGGGAGAAAAGGGATGAAGCACCGTGTCAAACGGCTGGGAGTACTGGAGGGCATAATGGCAGAAAATGTGGTGATACGGAACTATCGACCTGAGGACCTGGCGGCGATGGTGCGCCTGAACAATGAGGCGGACGCCGTCGACGGGCTGGAGCGGGCGACGACGATTGAAGAGATGGAGCATGAGTATACGTGGCCGAACTTTTATCCCGAGACCGACAGCTTTCTCGCGTTCGAGCGCGGGGACGGGGATGGGGTGGGCCGGCTGCTGGGATACGTGGACTTTTTCTTCCGTAGCCAGGAGGGGGCGGAGGATAAGGTGTTCTACACGTGGGGCATGGTGCACCCGGATCACCGTCGACGGGGTGTCGGCCGCAGGCTCATGCAGGCCCTCTACCGCCGGGCAGAAGAGCGCCTGGCGGAGGTGGAGGGTGGGAACGCTTATATGCAGGCGAGCACACGCGATGTGGAGGAGGATCGCCAGGCGCTGTTCGAGAGCCTGGGCATGGAGCGCGTGCGCTACTTTGTCAACATGGCACGCCGCATCGACGACGGGCTGCCACGTGTCGACGTGCCAGGTGGGTTCCGGCTGCGCACCTTTGATCCCGCACGCGACACTGAGACGGTGTGGCGCGTGGACAATGAGGCGTTCAAGGATCACTGGGGCTATACCGGCTTTCCATTCGAAGAGTACACCCACTGGATCGAACAGCCGACTTTTCGACCTGAGCTGTGGCTCGTGGCAGAGGAAGAGGCGACAGGCCAGGCCGCGGGCATCTGCCTGAACAAGATCGACCCGGAGTGGATCGCCAGCACGGGCCGGCAGGAGGGGTATGTGAATACTCTGGCGGTGCTGCGCGACTATCGCAAGATGGGCCTGGGCACGGCGCTGCTGGCGCAGAGCCTGCACATGCTGCGCGACGCGGGCATGGAATGGGCGCACCTCGGTGCCGACGCGAACAACCTGACAGGCGCGGTGCGCATCTATGAGCGGCTCGGCTTTTGCGTGCGCAAGACGAGTATGGCGTACCGGAAGACGATGCGGAACGGGGCATGAGGTGGGGATTGCTTCGCTCGCTGGCGCTCGCTCGCAATGACAGTTTCTCACAGGCTGAGTGGCGCGGGCGCTATGGATGAACTCGCAATGACAGAGTGACAGGATGGCGGGAGACGCATCCGTTGGGAAAGGAGGGAGTAGATGTCAGTCTATAGACTTGCACCTGAGAAGAAGGGGCTCCGGCCGGCAGGCGGGGGTGTGAACGTGGGCGACAGACGAGTGAAGGACGGCCCTGGAAATAGGGCTATGGCAAGACAGGGCGTTGTTAGACAACGCAAGGAGAAACCCAACAGTGTTTGGAGACGACGTCTACCTGGACGAATATGAGCAGTATGAAGAGATGTTCGACCCGCACGTGGCGGTGGCGACGCGGTGGCGACGCAAAGCGGACCACAAGCCGAAAAAGACGCGGGACGAGATCCTGGCCGCGCTGACCGACGACCTGACTGACGTGGAACTCGGCTTTGAGACGACGTACAAGCCGTCCAAGTACGAGTCAGGGTGGCTGTTGCAGTCGCTCTATACCTTTTACGACGAGGGGCTGATCAGTGATGTGCTGGCCCTGGTAAAAGGGGGCAAGGAAGCGAGCGTGTATGTATGCAGGGCGCACCCGGCGACAGGTTACGACCTGTTGGCAGCCAAGGTGTACCGCCCGCGCATGTTCCGCAATCTGCGCAATGACGCGCTGTACCGACAGGGGCGGGAGATCCTGGGGGCGGACGGCAATCCGGCAGGGCGCGAAACGGGCCATATCGAGCGCGCCATGCGACACCACACCGCGTTCGGCATGCAGGCCGGGCATACGTCGTGGCTGATGCACGAGTTCAATGCGATGAAGCGGCTGCACACTGCAGGCGGCGACGTGCCGCGTCCGATCCACGCAGCGGACAATGCGGTGCTGATGACTTATCATGGCGAGGTGGGCAGCCCGGCGCCGACGATGAACACGGTGTCGCTCGATCTGGAGGAGGCGGACCGGCTGCTGCGGCGAGTGTTGCACAACGTGCACCTGCTGCTGCAGCAAGACTTGGTCCACGGCGATCTTTCGGCGTACAACATTCTCTACTGGGCGCCGAACGGCCCACCGGGGGAGATGACGATCATCGACTTTCCGCAGGTGGTGAACCTGCGCGGCAACCCCAAGGCGCGCCTTATCCTGGAGCGCGACATCGAGCGCGTATGCGACTATTTTCGGGCGCAGGGCCTGCGGCCCAACGCGCGCACCATCGCCGACAGGATGTGGCGCCGCTACATGGGGGAGATGGATCCTGAGGACCTGGCTGCCGACCTATCGCGCGTCGAGCTGGCACTGGCAGCCGTTGACTGAACGACGAGGGCGCGGCAGAGGCCCTGGACCGGGCACCTGCCGCGCCAAAATCAAGGAGATATCCAAGATGGCTCAAACACAAGCCAAGCCGAGAACCAAAACTAACCGGCCGGCCAGGCGGGCTTTCAGCCTTCCAGCCGTAGAACCTACGAATCTGCCTGTCTTTCGCCCGTTTGCCGGAGAATCCGACTTTCCGCTCATGGTGGCCATCATCAACGGAGCCAAGGATGCCGACGGGGTGGAGTGGAGCACGACGCTGGAGGATGTGCAGCGCAACTATCAGCACCTGATCAAGAGCGATCCGAAGCGGGACATGTTTTTCGTCGAGGTGAACGGCCAGGCGGTGGGCTACTCGCGGGTGTGGTGGATGGAAGAGGACGACGGCAAGCGCCTCTACTGCCACTTTGCCCACCTGCTGCCTGAATGGCGCAAGGATGGCCTGCGGCGGGAGATGCTGCTGCGTTGCGAGCGGCGGCTACGCGAAATCGCGGCGGAACAGCCGGAAGGCGGCGAGCGTTTTTTCCAGGCGGGTGCCGCCGACAGTGAAACACACTGGGATACCCTGCTGCGAGGCGAGCAGTATGAGCCGGTGCGCTGGGGTCTGAGCATGGTGCGCGCCAGCCTGGAGGATGTGACCGACGAGTATGTGGCCCGCTACCCGCTGCCCGAGGGGCTGGAAGTGCGCCCGGTGCAGCCTGAGCAGGTGCGCCAGATCTGGGAGGCTTCGCGCGAGGCGTTCCGCGACCACTGGGGCTTTTCGGAAGATGAGTGGTCGTGGGAGCAACACCTGGCCTGGCAGGAATCACCGACCTACAACCCGGCGCTGTGGCAGGTGGCGTGGGCAGGGGACGAGGTGGCAGGCATGGTGCAGAACTTTATCGACGCGGCTGAGAACGAGGAATACCAGCGCCAGCGTGGCTACACGGAAGGCATCAGCGTGCGGCGCCCGTGGCGGCGGCGCGGCGTGGCGCGCGCGCTGATCGCGCGCAGCTTCCAGGTGATCAAGGAGTTGGGCATGACTGAGGCGTCGCTGGGCGTGGACGCCGAGAACCTGAACGGCGCGCTACAGCTCTACCAGAGCATGGGCTTTTGTGAGGTGAAGCGCTATACGACGTATCGGAAGCCGTTGTAAGGCAGTGGAAGATTGGAAGGTTGGAAGGCTGGTCAGCCTTCCAACCTTCCACCACGCAGGAGGAGGCTCGATGAAAAGTGTGGAGCGCCCGTGGGACTGGTGGGCGTACCACTATCGGGTGGTGCATCGCAGCCAGATCGCGGGGATTCGGGAGTGGGATGAGAAGCTGGTGGAGCTGATCGTGGAGGTGCTCGAGTTGGAGCCGGGCGACCGCGTGCTCGATCTGGCGTCGGGGAGCGGCGACCACGCGCGCCTGCTGGCAGCGCGGGGCATGGATGTGGTCGGCATCGAGATCGCGCCCAGTTTGGTGGAATACGCCCGGCAGCAGGCCGCAGCCCAGGGGCTGAAGGGGGTCGAGTTTCGGACCGGCGACATGCGCACGATCGACCAGGAGGACGAGTTCGACGCGGTATTGGTGCTGAGCGGCAGCTTTGGTTTCTTTGACGACGCGACGAACGAGGATGTGCTGCGCCGTATCGCCCGCGCGCTCAAGCGCGACGGGGGGCGGGTGTTGATCGACGTGTTCGATCCGGCACAGATGGTGGTCCGACCGGCGCGGCGCACGTGGAGCTATTACGGAGGCGGTTATGGCCTGCGCACCGTGTGGTGGGAGCCCGAGACGTGCACCTACGTGTCGGAGTTCATGTTCGTCGACGACGAGGGGGTGCTCAACACGGCGGGCGAGCCGGAGCGGATCCGCGTCTACTCTCTGCCCGAGTGGCGGCGGCTGTTCCACGATGCCGGCCTGGTGCTGACTCGCGCGCTGGCAGACACGAGCCTGCCCCTGGTGCCGTACGACCGGGAGCACTATGGCAACCTGGTGATCGTGGGGCAGCGGGTGCAGTAGTGGGGATTGGTGGGTTGGTAAATTGGCGAGCCGATTGATGGTGTGGTATACTCTTGATGAACACGCGGTGAGAGAGGTGCGTTAAAAGATAGGATTCACCAGGTGTGGGGACACGGCATGACTGCACGGTTCTACAATGACAGGTAGGAGGCCTGCGTGCTCAAGTACATCATCCGCCGGCTATTGGTCATGCCAGCCATTATCTTGCTCGTGACTGCCATTCTTTTCCTGGTCCTCTTGCAGGTGCCTGTAGAGCAGCGGGCAGGCGTCTACCTGCCATCTGCCAATCCACACCTGACCGAGAAGGAGTACGCCGCCCTCGTCGAGGCGACGATCACGCGCTATGGCTTGAACGAGCCCTTCTACGTCCAGTATTGGAATTGGCTCAGGAATCTCGCCAGGGGAGAGTGGGGCTACTCACCTGCGTCGCGGGAGCCGGTGCTGACTGCGCTGCGACGGCGCGCACCGGCTACGATCGAGCTGACAATCTATGCCATGATCCCGGCGAGCCTGCTGGCGGTTGCCACGGGGAGTGCTGCCGCCAGGCGGCGCGGCCGCCTGGCGGATCGCGTGGTGCGGATAGTTACCTTCATAGGCTGGGCGTTCCCGCCTTTTATCCTCGCATTGTTGTTCATGAGCCTGTTTTATGCCTGGCTGGGGTGGTTCCCGCCCGAGCGGATGAGCATATGGGCGAGCCAGATCGTCAATTCGGACGCGTTTCTCAGCTACACCGGGTTGTTGACTGTGGATGCCCTGCTCAACGGCCAGATAGGGATCCTGGTCGATGCGCTCCGCCATCTCGCGCTGCCGGCCTCAAGCCTGGGCATCCTGCAGTGGGCACTGCTTACGCGTATCATGCGCGCTTCGTTGATTGAGGTGTTGGGGGACGACTATATTGTCACGGCGCGGGCCAAGGGGGTGCCAGAGCCACAGGTGATCGGGCACCATGCACGGCGCAACGCGCTGCTGCCGGTGATCTCGGCAGGAGGCGTCGCCACGTCGATGCTGATCACCTGGGTGGTGGTGATCGAGACGGTGTTCAACTACAATGGGGTGGGCCGCTGGGCGGCGAAGGCAATTTTGCAGGCTGATATCCCGGTGGCGATCGGATTTGCTATGTTTGCGTGTAGTATTGTGATCCTGGCGAGCCTGGTTGCGGACCTGATGTATGCTGTGGTCGACCCACGCGTCCGGCTCTTTTAGGGAAGGGATAGGTGCATGACTGCCAGGCGGTTTCTCAGGCAACCATCGCTCCTCACCGGCTTGGCCATTGTAGGTTTCTTTGCCCTCGTTGCGCTGGCTGCCCCGCTCATCGCCCCGCCACAGGGTCGATCAGCGGAGATCATTCCGCGTGACGGGTTTAGCGTCCAGCCTGTATCCCCCAGTGCCGATCACCCATTCGGCACGACACAGAGCCAGAACGATGTTTTTTATGGGGTGATCTGGGGTACACGAGCCGCGTTTCGCGTCGGCGTGCTCGTCACTCTGGGCCGGCTGTTGATCGGCGGCGTGATTGGACTCGTGGCTGGCTACTGCGGTGGGTGGGTCGACGCGCTGCTGATGCGCGTTACAGATGCGTTTCTGGCTTTTCCCGTGATCGCCGCCGTGATGGTGATGCTCGCGGTGTTTGGAAATGTCATCGAGCTGCTTGGGAGTGGCGACCAGATGTTCATGCTCAGGCGCGTGGAAATGGTGATCACGGTCGCCCTGGTGCTCTTTGGCTGGATGTCGTACGCGCGCATCATTCGGGGCAATGCCCTGAGCGAGCGAGAAAAAGAGTATATGCAGGCTGCTCACGCCACAGGCGTCCCTGGCTGGCGTGTCCTCTGGCGCCATCTACTGCCGAATGTCACCCAGGGGATCTTTGTCCTGTCCGCCTCGGATGTCGGCGCTATGGTCGTCTTGGTGTCTGCACTCAACTTTATCGGGTTTGGCGTGGGCACGATGGGCGAGATGCCGGCAGAGTGGGGCCAGCTTCTGAGCATCTCGAGAAACTGGATCGTCGGTGCAGGCGGAAACGCGTTCCATTATTGGTTCACGTTTGTACCGGTCAGCCTGGCTGTGGTTCTGTTTGCCGTCGGTTGGAACCTGGTCGGGGACGGGTTGCGCGATGCATTCGACCCACGCATGAAATAGTGCGCGAGATGAACGTTTGGTCGCCTGCGATCATCCACGCGATGAGGAGGAACCTTGCTCAAATTCGTGATACGTCGCCTGCTGGCCCTGCCAGTGATCATTTTTTTCGTGACGCTCATCCTGTTTGCGCTCATTTTGCAGCTCCCCCCCGAGCAGCGCGTGTTGGTCTATATGCCGTCGGGCAATCCACACTTGAGTGAGGAAGAGTACCAAAGGCTCATCGAGATCCAGATCGAGCGCCACGGCCTGGACCAGCCTGTGCACGTGCAGTATGTGCGCTGGATGCGAGAGCTGATC
>JAFGIA010000282.1 GCA_016929795.1 Anaerolineae bacterium | reverse complement strand
TGAGGAGGCGCTGCGACATTCCGATCTGGTCTGTTTTTAATGAGAGGATCGCCGTATGCTTTCGGCAGCAGCATCAGGGTGCCCAGGATAGGATACCATAGACGGCGCGGTGGTCACAGCCCCGGCCGCCGTCGAGGCGCTCGGTTCCGGGCGACTCGCCCAGGATCTCGCAAACACCTGTCAGAAAGTTGCTGGCCACGTGGTCGTAGGTGCGGGCCAGAAACGGGTAGCGCAAGGTTGGATGAGGTGGCTGCTTCTCGGCGATGCCGCTGTGGTAGATGAACGCATGGTGGCCGGCCATGCCCACCTGCTGCCGCCAGTAGTGCGTGCTTGCGTCGTCTTCACGCCATGGGTCCATATTGTAGTCGCCGGTCAGCAGGACTTGCGGCTCGCGTACCAATTGGTCGCCCTCAAAGATCTGGCGGATGGCGGCCAACCGGCAGGCGGGGTCTCTGTTTTCGGCGTGGGCATTGACCACGTCAAAGACCCGGCCCCTGATCTCGACCGTGGCTACTACGATGGATACGCTGCGGCGGCAGCCCTCGACACCGTCCCTGTCAATCCGGCCGGTGATGGCCAGTTCACCCGGTTCCACTCCCTCGATCCGGCCGGCGTCCGTGTGAACGGCGATGCACTCGAACTGGTTGCGCCCGTCGCAGATGATGGAATAATCGGGACCGACGAGCCGCCGGATCTGAGGCACGTCGTCGTCGCCCGCACAGACGCTGCCGGGAAGAGCAAGGCGCCATTTCCGGCACAGCCACTCGGGCAGGACTTCTTGAATGGCGACGAGATCGGGGCGCAGGGCCTGGATGTTGCGGGCCAGGCGTTGCTCGACGTCGCGACGGCAGAGCTTGACGACGTTGGGCCAACACAAAGGAGAGGTGTTGCCCACGTTGACGGAGAGCAGGCTAACGCATTCTCCTTGTTCACCCCCAATTCCGCAGCCAACACGACGACTGCCTGCGTGTCCGCCGCGTCCGGTTGTGTGGCCAGGAGCCGGTCGACCAGGTGGGCGATCCAGCTCTGAACGTAAGGTTCGGTACGCGCATTCACGTTTGTTCATTTGGTGCCCGGTGTTACCCGTCAGGGCACCGGCGACCATGCGGAATACTCGTCCGACACGGCATTGCGCGTCAGGTTGACCGGCCAGGTGTAGCCCTCGCACCACTTCCACACCTCCTTGTCAGTGCCTTCTGTGTCGCCCATGATGGAGTAAAACGAAAAGCATCGGCCATCGGGTGCAAAGCTGGCGATGTAGCGGTTGTAACTGTCGCTGAATACCCTGGAGTGAATGCCTGTGTCCGGGTCCAGGCGATAGAGCCATTCCTTCTGAGGACGATCGACGTAGGCAGTGTAGTAGATGTGGCCGTCGGGGCTCCAACTGGGGTACACTTCGTGCTGATCGGGTGTGTTCAGCACCCGGCGCACGTTGCCTCCATCCGGATCCATCAGGTAAACGTCTCGCGCCCCATAGTCGCGGTTGGAGATAAAGGCGATGCTCTGCCCATCGGGTGACCACGCAGGATATTCATCGTAATAAGGCCAATTGGTGAGCTGCTGTTGGTTGCTCCCGTCCACATCGATGACAAAGATGTCAAAGATGGGCTTGTCGGCGGGAAAGCCGGGCTGGTTGCGCATGAAGGCGATCCGGGTGCCGTCGGGAGACCAGGCCGGCCAGCGGTCAACTGTTGCGTCGCCGGTGACAGTGTAGACCTGGCGGGTGGTAAGGTCGATCTTGTAGATCGACCGGTTCCCGCCCGACAGCTCGCCCGCTGCAAAGGCGATCCAATTGCCATCGGGCGACCACGCCGGCGCGCCCTCGTCGATGTCCGGTGTGTTTGTCAGGTTATAGACCACGTCGGTGTGCTCGTTGTGGATGATGAGGATATCGTGCTGGTACGTGTCTGTCGTTTTCTGCTCGAACGCGATCATGCCGCGGGTGGTGAGGTCGAAGGCAGCAGATGCCTGGACAGTGGTGTGCCCGTCGGAAACCTCGACTGTGATGACCTTGTTGCCCGTCAGATCCCAGACCAAGTCGACGCTATCGCTCAATCCACCCACATGCACCACATGGGCCTGACCTGTGGCTTGCCAGGTATAGGTCAGGGGCGTCGTGCCATCCGCGGCCGCTACTTCTGCGACAAACCGCTGTGGCAGGCCGATCGTCCCCCGCTCGGCCGGCAGGTTGAGCGTGACGCCGTGCAGCCGGGAGGAGACGACGATGGGCAGGAAAGCGCGTGTGTTGGTGATCACGGTCGTCGACACGATCGCGGCCTGTGCTTCAGGCTGTGGACTCGCATCTGGCGCAAGGCTCGCTTCTACCACCACCCCGGCGAGCAGGCTGCCCGCGAATACGGTGACGGCCAGCATCGCGAGCAGCGGCCAGCGCATGGCGGCCTGTGGACTCGACAATCGATCTGTTCTTTCGGACATGGTTTCTCCTTTGGTAAGACTTGAGAAACCGGATTTCAACAGAAGAAATCCGGTTTCTTGACGATCAAGGACCCAGATCCAGCACACGGACATTGTCAAACAGGGTGGCGCCGCCCTGCATGGCTACCGGGTGGTATCCTTTCAGGAACAGGGTCAGCGTATTTCCTGTAGCTTGAACCGTGACCTGAGTGTGGACCCAGGTATCCTCTTGCGTCTCGTCCCAGGGATGCCAGGTCACAGAACCTGCTTGCCAATTCTCTCCACCGCCGAGGTCCACACCCAGGAACAGCTCGACGGGCGCGGCGCTGCGGATGTGCTTGCCCCACGCGTCGATCTGGTAGCGGTGGCCGGGGATGGTCTGCGCACGGCGGTAGACGCCCGCCTCGGCATTGATAAAGTCAAAGGTGATCTCTTGTGAGCGCTGGCCGCTGTGCACATTGTCCAGGTTCTTGTTCTCGTTGAGGCAGGAGGACGCCGGGTTGCCGGGTGCCACGAAGGCCGACCAGCCAACGGCGACAGCCCAGCCGGGGCAGTTTTCGCCCAATGGCGACGCGCCGATCACGAACCCGGCCTCCATGTCCCACTCACCGCCCTGTTGCGGCGGCAACGGCGGCCGGAGTGTGGGCGCCGGCGTGGACGTTGCCCGTGGCGGGTTGGCGGTGGCCGGGGCGGTTGCCGGGACAGTGGGCGGCAAGGCCGGCGGTGCTGCCGTGGGCAGTGGCTCGGTTGCCGTCGCGGACGGAGCGCTTGTCGGCGATGGTGGGACAGGCGTGGGCGGGAGCGGTGTGGGCGAGCTGGTGGCCATTGGAGTCGGGCTCAGGGTGGGCGAGGAGGTGGGGCTTGGCGTGAAGGTGGCGGTCGCCACGGCGAGGACGATCCGCGTCCTGGTCGGGGCGGGCGCAGGTACCGGGCTCGAGGGGGCACATTGCGTGCCCAGCAGCAAAAGCACACTCAGCCAGAACAAAAGAAAGAGTCGCTGTTTTTTCATTGTCAACTGCTCCCAGTCTCGAGGTTGCACCTTTTATTTCGATCCAGGCCCACGTTCGCCGGCAGGCAAACAAAAAAAAAGCCAACACGCACCCTCACAAGGG
>JAFGIA010000281.1 GCA_016929795.1 Anaerolineae bacterium | reverse complement strand
TGAATTGGACACGGATTCACACGGATTCCACGGATTTTAGATGCTTGAGGCGGAATGCCAGCCGGCCTCATCACCGTGAATCCGTGTCCAATCATAACCCCACCTGAACGGTTACACCGGGGCTTGTATCGCGAGACCGGCCCACGCGCTGGGACCTGTCTTGGATGTTGTTCGAGCCGGGGTGATTCTGCCCGGCAGGGAGACAGGGGCCACGCCTCCGTGGGGGCGTGGCCCCTTCTATGTGACAAAAGGGGGCCGAAGTCTTGTTCGAGGGAAACGGCCCCGGGGACGGGGCCTTGAGCCCGGCGGGGGGTAGCAGGGCGCACAGCAGGGCGCACAGCCGTGCGCCCCTACCACATTGCCAGGAGCGAGTTGACAGGGAGCGGCGTGTTGTGGTATAAGAGGCGTCTGAATTGGGTCGATGGAAGAGGATTGGATGTGAGGTAGGACCATGCCCATATACGAGTACGAATGCGGAGAATGCGGGATTCAGTTTCAAAAATTGCAGCGTTTTGGCGATGCACCGCCCGAGACGTGCCCCAGGGGCCACGCCGATGTGCACCGCTTGTTGTCGCAGCCGGCGATCATTTTCAAGGGGGCGGGCTTTTACGTGACCGACAACCGGCGTAATGGTGCGACATGCACCTCTGGCAAAGGCGACAAGAAGAAGGCCAAGGCGGAGAGCAAGGCGAGCTCCAAAGAGAAGCCCGACACAAAAAAGTCATAATCTACGAACGCGGATGTTCGCGCTCGCTAACAAAGGAGAAGCGACATGATCGATGTGAAGGAAGTGTGCAAGTCGTACGGGCCGGTCCAGGCCCTGAATGACGTCTCTTTCCACGTTGACGCCGGCGAGATCATTGGCCTGCTGGGCCCCAATGGGGCAGGCAAGACGACGATGATGAAAATTTTGACCGGCTACTTGCAGCAGACGAGCGGCACCGCCCTCGTCGACGGTGTCGACGTGGTGAGCCATCCACTCCAAGTCCAGGAGCGGATCGGATACCTTCCGGAAAACGCACCCCTCTATCCCGAGCTATCGGTGCAACGCTACCTGCAGATGATCGCCGACCTGCGGCGTATCGGCGAGGGGGAGCAGCCGGCGCTGCTATCGAGCGCCGTGCGCGCCGCCGGCCTGGAGCACCATCTGACGCGGCCGATCGGCCAGCTCAGCAAGGGGTACCGGCAGCGCGTGGGGCTGGCGCAGGCGATCTTGCACCGCCCCAAGCTGCTGATCCTGGACGAGCCGACGATCGGCCTCGACCCCACGCAGATCGTGGAGGTGCGCCACCTGATCCGCCGGCTGGCGGAACAGAGCACGGTGATGCTCTCCACCCACATCCTGTCGGAGGTGGAAGCGATCTGTGACAGGGTGATTATCTTGTTGAACGGCGAGGTGCGGGCGGATGCACGCATCGCCGAACTGGAAACGTCGGCCGACGTGGTGCTGCTGCTCGACGGCGATCCGGCTGGCGCGGGGGCCGCCCTGCGCGCCCTCGAGGGGGTCACCCACGTGGAGCAGTTGCCCGGCGGCGACGGTGTCACCACCTACCGGGTGGCTGCCGCCCCTGGCGCGGCCGACCTGCGCCCGGCCGTCTACCGCCTGGCGCGCGACGGCGCCTGGCCTGTGGTGGAGCTGAGGCGCGACGTGCGCACGCTCGAGGCGATCTTTAACGACCTGGTGACTACGAGGGCGGGAGGTGCAGCGTGAAACAGATCTGGGCAATTACTCGCAAGGAGCTGAGCGCCTATTTCGGGTCGCCGCTGGCCCTCATCTTTCTGGGCACCTTTCTGGTCGTGACCCTGTTTGCCTTTTTCTGGATCGAGGGCTTTTTCGCGCGGGGCATCGCCGACGTGCGGCCCCTGTTTCGCTGGATGCCGGTCCTGCTCCTCTTTCTCGTCGCAGCGCTCACCATGCGCCAGTGGAGCGAGGAGCAGCGCGCCGGCACGCTCGAGGTGTTGCTGACGCTGCCGGTGCGACCTGTGGCGCTGGTGCTGGGCAAGTTTCTGTCGGTGCTGATGCTGGTGGGGCTGGCGTTGGCACTCACCCTCTTTCTGCCGATCACGGTCAGCTTGCTCGGCCCACTCGACTGGGGGCCGGTGGCCGGCGGCTACCTGGCGGCGCTGCTGCTGGCCGCGGCCTATGCGGCCATTGGCCTGCTCATCTCGTCGCGCACCGACAACCAGATCGTGTCGCTCATCGTGACTGTGCTCGTCGCCGGCCTTTTTTACCTGGTGGGCAGCAGCGCCATCACCGGCCTGGTGGGCGACCCCCTGTCGGACGTGCTGCGCGGAGTGGGCACGGGCAGCCGCTTTGAAAGCATCGAGCGCGGCGTGGTCGATCTAAGAGACCTGGTCTACTACCTGTCGTTGACGGGTATTTTTATGACGCTCAACGTCGTGTCGCTCGACGCCAAGCGCTGGAGCCGCGGCAGCCACAGCGGAGGCTACCGCCGCCAGGTGGCCCTGACGGCCCTCCTGATCGTCGCCAACCTGGTGGCGATCAATACCTGGATGTTCCCGCTGGGCGGCCTGCGCGCCGACCTGACTGCCGGGGGCGAGTACAGCCTATCCCCGGTGACGCGCGACCTGATCCAGAACCTGCAGGAGCCGCTCCTGATGCGCGGCTATTTTTCCGAGCGGACCCACCCGCTCCTGGCGCCGTTGGTGCCGTCGATCCGCGACATGTTGCGCGAGTACGAGGTCGCGTCGGGCGGAAGGGTGGAAGTCGAGATCGTCGACCCGCAGCAGGATGAAGAGGCAGAGGCAGAGGCCAACCAGGTGTATGGCATCCAACCCAGCCCCTTCCGCGTCTCTGACCGCTACGAGGCGTCGGTGATCAACTCTTATTTCGACGTGCTGATCCGCTATGGCGACCAGTACGAGACGCTGGGCTTTGCCGACCTGATCGAGGTCGAGTCGCTGCCCGACGGCACGGTGGACGTGCGGCTGCGGAACCTGGAGTATGACCTGACGCGCGCCATCAAGAAGGTGGTGTATGGCTTTCAGAGCCTCGATTCTGTGTTTGCGCGCCTCGAAGAGCCGGTGCGCCTCACGGCTTTTATCACGCCGGCCACGCTGCCTGAGGGGATGGAGCGCGTGCCGCAGACGATCGACGCTGTGGCCGCCGAGCTGCAGGGCGAGTCGGACGGCAAGTTCACCTACGCCATCGTCAACCCCGATGCGCCGGGCAGCCAGATCACGCGCGACGTGCTGATCAACAACTATGGCCTCTATCCGATCTCGGTCTCTCTCTTTTCGCCCGATTCCTACTATCTGCACCTGCTGCTCGAGATCGGGCAGGAGGCGCAGCTCCTCTACCCGAGCGGGGAGATGACTGAGGCCGATCTGCGCACGGAGCTGACAGCGGCGCTGCAGCGCGCCGCGCCCGGCTTTTTGAAAACCGTCGGCCTGTGGACGCCCAGCCTGGCGCCGCAGCAGGACCCGTTCACGGGGCAATTGGTCCAACCGCTGTCGAGCTGGAGCCTGCTCCAGGCGCAGCTCGGCCAGGATTACACGGTGGAGAGTGTCGACCTGTCCACGGGGCGCGTGCCCGGCAAGATCGACGTCCTCGTCCTGGTCGCCCCGCAGGGGCTGACTGACGAGGAGCGTTTCGCCGTCGACCAGTACCTGATGCGCGGCGGCGCTGTGCTCGTGTTGGGCGGCAGCTATGCCCTGGCCCAACAGCAGTACACGGGGGGCATCCTGGTCGAACCGCTGCAGGGCACGCTGGCCGATATGCTGGCCAGCTATGGCATCGGCGTCGGGCTGTCGCTCGTCCTGGACCCGCAGAATGAGCCATTCCCGGTGCAGGTGCCGCGCCAGGTGGGGAATATGCAGGTGGTCGAGATCCAGGAGGTCGACTATCCCTTCTTTGTCGACGTCCGCCCCGATAAGATGAGCGATGAGAGCGCGATCGTTTCCAACCTGCCGGCGGTTACGCTCCACTGGGCCTCGCCGCTGACTGTGACGGAGACGGTGGGTGAGGCGCGCGAAGTGACGGTGCTGCTCCAGAGCACGGACGAGGCGTGGCTGCGCACGTCGCCCGACGTGCAGCCCAACCCTGACCTCTACCCCGAGTATGGCTTTCCTGTGGAGGGGGAGCAGGCGGAGCGCGTGCTCGCCGTGGCAATGCGCGGCACCTTTGAGAGCTTTTTCCGGGACAAGGCATCACCCTTCGAGCCGACGGAAGTGATGACGGACACAACGGGCGGCGCGATGGGCACGGTCGAGACGTCGCTGCCGTCAGCGCGCCTGGTGGTAATCGCCAGCGCCGAGTTTGTCGACGACGTCATCCTCGACCTGTCGCGCAGCCTGTCGGCCGACCGCTATCTGAACAACCTGCAGTTGGTGCAGAATGCCGTCGACTGGCTGGCGGAGGACGAGGATCTGCTCACTATCCGCAGCGGTGGCACCTACACCCGCCTGCTCGATCCGATGGAGCCGGAGCAGCAGTCGACGTGGGAGATGGCCAACTATGGCCTGGCCCTGGCGGCGCTGGTGGCGATCGGCGCCGTGTGGCAGGTGCGCCGCCGCAACGAGGAGCCAATGGCGCTGGTGGATGAGGGAGGTGCAGAATGAAGCGGTGGAATACGATCCTGGTCGCGATGCTGGTCGTGCAGATCGCCATCGCCGCCGTGGTCTTTTGGCCGCGGCAGGCGGCTTCGGGCGGCGAGCCGCTTTGGGCGGGCCTGGAGGCTGGCGACGTGGCACGAATCGACATAACCGATGGAGAAGGCCGCCAGATCGAGCTGGCGCGCGCCGGCACTGACTGGGTGCTCCCTGCCGCCGGCGACTATCCGGTGCGCCAGGAGCCGGTCGATGAGCTGATCGCCGGCCTGGTAGCGCTCAACACCAGCCGGCTGGTGACGCAGACGCCGGCCAGCCACGACCGGTTGGGCGTGGGCGACGAGGCGTTCGAGCGGCGTGTCGAGATCGAGACGGCCGGCGGCACGCGCTACAGGCTCTACATCGGCACCTCGCCCAGCTATGGCGCCACTCACGTACGCGCCGCGGGCGAGGACCCGGTGTACCTGACGTCCGAACTGGCGGCCGAGGACGCGAGTGTGACGGCGAGCTGGTGGGTCGACACGGGCTATGTGTCGATACCGACCGAAGAGGTGCAGGCGATCCAGGTCGAGAACGCGCAGGGCACGTTCGAGTTGGTCAAGGAAGGCGACACGTGGACGCTCTCGGGCCTGGCTGCCGGTGAAGAGCTGGACCAGAATGTGGCAGGCACCCTCGCCAACCGGGCTGCTACGGTCAACTTGCTACGCCCCCTGGGCCGCGAGGAGGAGCCGGCGTACGGCCTCGACGACCCCGCCGCCACCGTCACCGTGGCTGCTGCCGGCGAGGATGGCACCGCCCGCACGTACGTCCTGACCATCGGCGCGCGCCTGCCCGACGAATCGGCCTACGTCGTCTCCTGGTCCGAATCGCCCTACTATGTGGCCGTCGGCGAGTTCGCGGTTCGGGATTTTGTCGAAAAGGAGCGGGCCGGGCTGCTGGTGCAGCCGACACCGACGCCGGCGCCCACCACTCCATAACCCTGGGTAGAGTGGTAGAGTGGTAGATTGGTAGAGTGGTGTTGACCAATCTACCAATCTACTTCCCCAAGATTGACGTTGCACCCGTTCTCGTCTATACTCATCCTACTATGCGGAGGAGAAGATCATGCGCTACGGCCATTTTGACGACGGGCGGCGAGAATATGTCATCACCCGGCCCGACACGCCGCTGCCCTGGATCAACTATCTGGGCAGCGAGGAGTATATCGGGCTGATCTCGAACACGGCAGGCGGCTACTCTTTTTACCGCGATGCCCGGCTGCGGCGGCTGACCCGCTACCGCTACCACAATGTGCCACTCGACACGGGCGGCCGCTACCTCTATCTGCGCGACGACGACACCGACACCTTCTGGTCACCCTCGTGGCAGCCGGTGCGCGCTGACCTGGAGCACTATGCCTGCCGTCACGGCATGGGCTACACGGTCATCCACGCCATCCACCACGGCGTCGAGGCCAACACCTGCTACTTTGTGCCCCTGGGCGAGAAGCTGGAGATCTGGCGCCTCACCCTCACCAACCACCGCCCCACCCCGGCCCACCTGTCGCTCTTTTCCCTGGTCGAGTTCGCGCTGTGGGACGCCTGGGACGACGCGACCAATTTTCAGCGCAACCTGAACATTGGGGAAGTCGAAGTGGAAGGCTCTGTCATCTATCATAAAACCGAGTACCGCGAGCGGCGCGATCATTTTGCTTTTTTTGCCTGCTCGGCCCCGCTGGCCGGGTTCGACACAGACCGCGACGCCTTCCTGGGCGCCTACCGCGGCTTTGACAGCCCCCTCGTCGTCGAGGAGGGCCAAGCGACGGACTCGATGGCGCACGGCTGGGCGCCGATCGGCTCGCACCAGGTGCGGCTCACCCTCGATTCTGGCGAATCGCGCTCTATCGTCTTTCTTCTCGGTTACCATGAGAATGCGCAGGAGAGGAAATTCGACCCGCCTGGCTCCACTACTCTCGACAAGACGGCCGTCCTGCCGATCATCGACCACTATCTTGACCCCGGTGCGGCGGACGCCGCCTTTGAGGCGCTGCGCGCCTATTGGGACCGCCTCCTGGGCGCTTTCCAGGTCGATACGCCCGACGAGCATACCAACCGGATGGTGAACGCCTGGAACGCTTACCAGTGCATGGTTACCTTTAACCTGTCGCGCTCGGCTTCCTACTTTGAGTCGGGCATCGGCCGCGGCATGGGTTTTCGCGATTCGAACCAGGACCTGCTCGGCTTTGTGCACATGGTGCCCGAGCGGGCCAGGGAGCGGCTCCTCGACCTGGCAGCCACCCAGTTGCCGACGGGGGGGGCCTACCACCAGTACCAGCCGCTCACCAAGCGGGGCAATGACGCCGTGGGCACTGGCTTTAATGACGATCCCCTGTGGCTCGTGCTGGCGACCGCGGCTTATCTGAAAGAGACGGGCGACGGGTCGATCCTGGACGCACCGGTGCCGTACGACAACCAACCGGGCAGCGAACGGCCGCTGTGGGATCACTTGCAGTGCGCGATCCAATATACGCTCGACCACCCTGGCCCCCACGGCCTGCCGCTGATCGGGCGCGCTGACTGGAACGACTGCCTCAACCTGAACACCTTTTCTGACACGCCGGGCCAATCGTTCCAGACTACCGAGACGCGCGACGGCAAGGTGGCCGAGTCGGTGTTCATCGCCGGGCTGTTCGTGCTGGCGGCCAAGGAGATGGCCGAGCTGGCGCGCCGCCGCGGCCTGGACGGGGAGGCGGCGGGCTATGGCGCTGCGGCGGAGAAAATGGCGGCTACGGTGGCGGAGCATGGCTGGGACGGCGCATGGTTCCGCCGCGCCTACGACGCCTTGGGCGAACCGGTCGGCTCGCACAGGTGTGAGGAAGGGCAGATTTACATCGAGCCCCAGGGGATGTGCATCATGGCGGGCATCGGCCTTGAGGGGGGCGGGCGGTCGATGGCGGTGCGCGCGCTGGATGCTGTCGAGGAGCATCTCGCCACGCCGCACGGCATTGTCCTCCACCAGCCAGCTTATACGAGGTACTATTTGCACCTGGGCGAGATCTCGTCCTATCCCCCTGGCTATAAGGAAAATGCCGGGATCTTTTGCCATACCAACCCCTGGATCATGATCGCCGAGGCGGCGGTGGGCCATGGCGACCGCGCGCACGATTATTACCTCCGCATTAACCCCTCGGCGCGCGAGGCGATCTCGGACGTGCACCGCTGCGAGCCGTACGTGTATGCGCAGATGATCGCGGGCAAGGACGCGCCGACGCACGGCGAGGCGAAAAACTCGTGGCTGACGGGCACGGCGGCGTGGAATTACGTGGCGATCACGCAGTGGATCCTGGGCATCCGGCCGGCCTACGACGGCTTGCAGATCGCGCCCGCGATCCCCGCCGAGTGGCCCGGTTTCCAGGCTATCCGCGTGTTCCGCGGCGTGCCGTACCAGATCACGGTGCGGCGGGCCCAGGACGGCGAGGCACCCGGCCTGCGCGTCGACGGCGAGCCGGTCGAGGGCGATGTGGTGCCGCTGGCGCGCGAGGGGCAGACGCGGGTGGACGTCGAGGTGGTCCTGGCTTGACCTGAAGAGGGGGTGGATCGTGACACGTCGATCAGGTGTATATCCTGGAGTATGGCGTGCTGGCCCAGGACATTCGCATCTTTGACCCCGTTACCGGAAGCACAGTCGGCATTCTCGATGTTGATGGCGCGAACCCCGACGCCTGCGAGTTGACAAGGGCGACCAGTGCCGGTATAATGTATATACAACAGCAATACAGCCCTGGGAGGTGGTGACCAATGCCCAAGACAGCGGTCATTTCAGCACGAATTGACCCTGAACTCAAGCAAAACGCAGAAGAAGTGTTCAAGGAGCTGGGTCTGACTGCTACGCAGGCGATCACCCTGTTCTACAAGCAGGTGGAGCTTGAGAATGGCTTACCGTTCGCCCTTCGATTGCCCAACGACGTGACGATCGAAGCCTTGGAGCAGGCCAGAACACGGGAAGGGCTTGAGGAATTTAACACCCTGAACGACCTGTTTGAGGATCTGGGCATTTGACCAGGACGATCAGACGCACGTCGCAGTTCAAACGAGATGTCAGGCACCTGCAGCGGGCAGGAAAAGATCTGCTCAAGCTCAAGATGGTGCTCGAGAGCCTGGTGAGCGGCGAAGAAGTGGCACCGCGCTATCGCGACCATGTCCTCGTCGGTCAGTACAAGGGCACGCGAGAATGTCACCTTGAACCAGACTGGCTGTTGATTTACGAGCTGGCTGAAAGCGAGCTTGTGCTCATCAGAACAGGATCTCATTCAGACCTTTTCCGATGAGTTCTGACCGAATCGGCGTATCATCTCAATAAAGAGGGGGAAGTTGGGGTGTGTGCGGGCACCGCACACACCCCAACCCCCGATTATTGAGCAGATACGAATCGGCAAAGGAGAGACAGTGCCCGATAACCGGTTAGTTGGCTGCCCCCCCATCTCCACCATCCACTCGGTCGCCGTCCTCACCGGCGCCGGCGTCTCGGCCGAGAGCGGCGTGCCCACCTTCCGGGGTGAGGGTGGCCTGTGGCGCAATTACCGCGCCGAGGAGCTGGCGACGCCGCAGGCGTTCCGCCGCGACCCGGCGTTGGTGTGGGCGTGGTACAACTGGCGCCGCGGCCTGATCGCCCCCTGCCAGCCGAACCCGGCACACGAGACGCTGGCCGAGATGGAGCGCTATTTCGACGATTTTACGCTGATCACCCAGAACGTCGACGGGCTGCACGCGCTCGCCGGCAGCCGGCACGTGCTCGAGCTGCATGGCAACATCTGGCGCCTGCGGTGCACGCGCGGGTGCCGGGCTCCGTGGGAGGAGCGCGCCGCGGACCTGCCCGATATCCCGCCCCACTGCCCCGACTGCGGCGCCCTGGCCCGGCCTGACGTGGTGTGGTTCGGCGAGTCGCTGCCGGCGGATGCGCTGGAAGCGGCGTGGGCGGCTGCCCGCCGCGCCCAGCTTTTTCTCGTCGCCGGTACGTCGGCCATCGTCCAGCCGGCTGCCTCGCTGCCGCTCGCCGCCCTTGAAGCCGGCGCCTACGTGGTCGAGATCAACCCGGAGCCGACGCCCCTGTCGGCGCACGTGCAGGAGTCGATCCGCGGGCCGGCGGGAGAGGCGCTGCCGGCGTGGTGGTGCTTGACCTTTTGACTATTGAGATGTAGAATAATCGGTGAGAAACTTGAGCATTTGAGGCAAGATGGGGGTTGAAATGTCGACCGGCGCTTATCACGACGTGTTAAAACAGGCACAACGTTTGACATCCGCAGATCAGTTGCGGCTGCTCGAAGAGCTAGCCGGCATCTTGCGCCGGCAGGATGTTGGCCGGAAGAGACGAAGCATCCTGGAACTGCAGGGCCTCGGCAAGGGGGTCTGGCGCGACATCGACCCCGAAGAATACGTCGACCGAGAGCGGGACTCATGGAATGGGTAGAGGCTTTGCAAGGAAGCGTTGTCGGCCTGGATACGACACCTCTGATTTACTTCATCGAGGAAAACCCAAGATATATCGACCTGGTTCTACCTTTTTTCGAAGCACTCGACCGTGGCGAGTTCACGGTTGTGACTTCAGTCATCACATTGCTAGAAGTGCTGGTTCATCCTCTTCGTCTTGGAGACGAGAGACTCGCGGATCAGTATCGGGGGATCTTGCTTGGCGCTGGCGGCCTGCGCACGGTCACGTTGACTGCTGAACTCGCCGAGGAAGCATCGCGTATCCGGGCCGATCATGGCCTGCGCACACCGGATGCCATCCAGCTTGCAACTGTCTGTCACGAAGGGGCAGCGTTCTTTCTCACTAACGACACTCGCTTGCCATCTGTCCCCGGGTTGACCATCTTGGTGTTGGATAGACTCCAGGACGGGGTATGACAGCGCGGTAGGTTGTAGCGCCGTTCACGTGGAACAGGAAAGAGGACCCGTTCTGAACAGGTCTTCATGGCGAGGAGCCGCCTGGATCGCGCCGGCTTATTTCTGCTCGCCTTGGAGTGTTTTCTCGAGGAGGAGTCGATGGCCGACAATCCAGAAGCCCTCGGTCTGATCTCCGATCAACTACTGAGCACCATCAAGCAGGGTGACCGGGTCCTCTTTCTGGGGGCCGACCTGCCCCTGGGCTACACGGGTGCGCCCCTGAGCCGCCCGGAGCTGGCCCGGGCGCTGGCCGAAAAGCATGGGCTGCCGGCCGGGCCATCGTGGCCCGAGACGGCCAGCGCCTACCTGGGCCGGTTCCAAAACGACCTGCACGGGCTGACCCGCTTTGTCGTGGAGCGATGCGGCGCCCCGCAGGCGCAGCCCGGCCCGATCCACCAGAGCATCGCGCGCGCCGGGTTCCGGGCGATCGTCACGGCCTGGTACGACGACCTGCTGGAACGCGCCCTGCGCGACGCCGGCTACCGGGTCAACCGCGTGGTACGCGACGAGCAGATACCCTACGCGGACGAAGGCGAGCGCGAGGTGATTGTCGTCAAGCTCTACGGCTGCCTGAGCGACGTCGACTCGCTGGTGCTGGACCTGTTCCAGCACGAGGAGCTGATGGACCGGTTGGACCGCAAGCTGGAGCTGGTCACGTCCTTCTGTTCGCTGCGGCCGCCGCTGTTCGTCGGCTTTGACCTGCTGGACCGCGCCCCGATCCGCCTCTATGTGCGTGCGGCGCGCAACATGGCCAAACACATGAAGCGCGCCTATGCCGTGTGGCCCCACGACCTGGCAGCGGTGCAGGGCGCCTGGCGCGACAAGAATGTCGAGTTCTGCCAGGCCGACGCGGCGGCCTTTCTGGAAGCGCTGGCCGCCCAACTGCCGGCGGTGCGCGCCACCAGCCGGGGCGCCATTCACGTCCAGCGCCCGCCCTACAAGTTCCTTGACTATTACGAGGCGGCCGACGCCGACATCTTTTGCGGGCGCGACACCGAGAGCCAGATCGTGACCCGCCTGGCCCTCTCCCATCGGCTGCTGACCCTGTTTGGCCCGTCGGGCGCGGGCAAGACGTCGCTGTTGCTGGCCGGCGTGGTGCCCCGCCTGGCCGCCGAGGAGTATGGCCACGTCTATGTCCGCGCCCTGGACGATCCCCTGCCCGCCCTGCGGCGGGCTATCGCGGCCCGCGCGGGCCGAGCGGCCGGCGCGATCGATCCCGATCAGAGCCTGCGCGCCTTCCTGGCGTCGACGCTGCAACCCAGGGACCGGCTGGTGGTTGTGCTGGACCAATTCGAGGAGCTGTTCATCCGGGTGGGCAGCGAAAAGCGGGCCACCTTTTTCGAGCAGATGGCCGGGGCCCTGACCGACGCCGAGCGCGAAGTGCGCGTCGTGCTCAGTTTGCGCGAGGACTATTTGGCCCGGCTGGACGAGGCCCGCGCCTACCTGCCCGATGTGTTCGCCAACAGCTTCCGGCTGGCGGCCCTGGACCGGGCCAACGCCCGCGTGGCCATCACCGAGCCGGCGGCCCGCGCCGGGGTGAGGGTGGAGGCGGCGTTGGTGGATGCCCTGGTGGGCGGCGAAGGCCGGGCGATCGGTGAACAGGGCGGCGACCTGGTCGAGACCGACGACTATGTGACCCGCGTGTCGCCGGCCGCGCTGCAGATCGTGCTCGACCGGCTCTACCGCCAGGCATTGCCGGCGGGGCACAAGGCCGGAGACCCCCCCCCCCAAGGCGTCGAGCTGACGCTGGCTGCCTACCGGGCCGTGCACCATACTCAACAGCGCCCCGGCGAAGAACCCCGCCTGCTAATCGGCGCCGAGGCGATCCTGGCCGGCTATGTGTCCGAGGGGCTGGCCCGACTGCCGGCCCTGCAGCGCGAAGATGGGCGCACCCCGCTTGGCGCCGACCCGGAGCTGGGCCGCGAGATCCTAAAGATCATGGTCACCGGCCAGGCGACCAAGGCGGCGTTGACCGAAGCCGAGGTCCGGGCGGCCCTGGCGGAGGCCGGCCGGCACCATGCCGGCGACGAGGCGGACGAAGCCCGGCTGAAGAACACCCGCCTGGGCCTGCAGCGGGTGCGCCTGATGCGCAGCTTTGAGCGCGACGGCGTGGCCTACTATGAGCTGACGCACGACTACCTGGCGCGCGAGATCGCCACCTGGATCGACCAGGAGGAGATGCAGACGCGGGTCGCCCGCGAGATCCTGCGCCGCGCCCTGGACAACTGGCGGCACGCCCGGCTGCTCATTCCGGCCGATGCCCTGAAGCTGATCCACGCCTGCTGCGAGGAACTGCGGCGGCTGAGTGGTGAAGAACTGGATCTGGTCTTTCGCTCGGCGCTGGCGGCCGGCTACGAGGTGGCCTACTGGTTCGAGCGCGCCTGCGAGGGGGGCGTGGCGGCCGATGCCATCGCGCTGGAGGGACTGAAGAGCGACCACTTTCGCACGCGCGCCGCGGCCGTGGCGGCGCTGGGTGAGCTGGGCGAGCCGTTCGCCGAAGCTCTCATCCCCGCCCTGGCCGACGACTATCCGCAGGTGCGCGCGGCGGCCATCCAGGCGTTGGAGCGGCTGCGGCCGGATGGGGCGTGGCGGGCGCACCTGAAGTACGAGTGTTACGTGCCAGCCGGCGAGTTCGTCCTGGGCGATGATGGCCAAGATATTCACGACAACAAGGTTCCGGCCCACAAGGTCACCCTGGATGCCTTTTACATCGGCAGGTACCCGGTGACCAACGCCGACTACGGGCGCTACATGGACGACCGAGAGCGGGCTTTCGACGTGCCCACGGGCAAGGCGGACCACCCGGTGATCGAGATCTCCTGGTACGACGCGCGCGATTACGCGGCGTGGGCGGGGATGAGGCTGCTAAGTGAGGCGGAGTGGGAGAAGGCGGCGAGCTGGGAGCAGGGGAGCGGGGAAGCGGGAAAGCGGGAAAGCGGGAAAGCGGGAATCGGGGGGAAGAAACGAAAGTATCCGTGGGGGGACGAGTTTGACAGGAACAAGTGCAACACGGATGAGTCGGGCAGCGGAGGTACGACGGCGGTGGGCAAGTACAGCCCGGCGGGCGGCAGCCCCTGCGGCTGCGCCGATATGGCGGGCAACGTGTGGGAGTGGACGAACAGCCTGTACCGAGACTATCCCTACCGGGCAGACGATGGGCGGGAGGACCCTCACTTGTCTGATTTCCGGGTGTTGCGGGGCGGCTCGTTCCTCTACTATGAGGTGGATGCCCGCGCGGCGTCGCGCCTCAGGCTCAGCCCGCACGATCGGGGCTGGTTCATCGGGGTTCGGGTGGGGGTGGCAGCCCCGTACAGTGAATCACTGAGGCACTGAGGGGGATGAGATCACTGAGGTGTGCCTGCCTGGTGAATCAGTAGTTCGGTGCCGAGTCTGGACGGTGCCGCCG
>JAFGIA010000038.1 GCA_016929795.1 Anaerolineae bacterium | reverse complement strand
TGGCAGGGCAGGACCTTGACAGGGACACTGCGAGGTGGTAGAATGATATCTGCTCAATAATCGGGGGTTGGGGTGTGTGCGGTGCCCGCACACACCCCAACTTCCCCCCTTTATTGAGATGATACGTAGAATGAATCGTAACAACTGAATCGCCGTGAGGGGAGCTTGGGGGGGACCAGGCTGAGAGGGCAACTTGGCCGTTGCCGACCCTTTGAACCTGACCTGGGTAATGCCGGCGTAGGGACCGAGTAGAGTCAAGAGACCGCCGGCCAAAGGGCCAGGCGGCCTTTTTTTTCCACAGGAGGAAATCGTGCGTGCAGTGGTGATCGCCGCCGGAGATGCTCCGGCCAACCAAGATTGGGAACGATGGCTCCGGCCCGGGGACCTGATCGTCGCTGCGGACGGGGGTGCCAGCAGGGCCATGGCGCGTGGCCTGCTGCCCGACGTGGTGGTGGGCGACCTGGACTCGACGCCGGCAGACGTGCTGGCGGCACTGGAGGCGCAGCCGGTGGAGATAGTCAGACACCCACGGGCCAAGGATGAGACCGACCTGGAACTGGCACTCTGCTACGCAGCGGGACAGAGTGCGGACGAGATCGTGGTGCTCGGCGCACTGGGCGGCAGGCTGGATCACACACTGTCAAACCTGCTGCTGCTGGCCCTGCCCGAGCTAAAAGAGGTGGCCGTGCGCATTGTGCGCGGCGCCGAGGAGGCGGTGCTGGTGCGCAGCGGCGAGCGGGTGGCACTGCATGGCCAGCCGGGTGACGTGGTCTCGCTGCTGCCGTGGGGCGGCGACGTGCGCGGCGTGACGACCAGCGGCCTCACGTGGCCCCTGGCGCACGAGGCGCTGCACTTTGCCTTCAGCCGCGGGGTGAGCAACGTCATGACGGGGCAGGAGGCGTGGATCGAAGTGGAGGAAGGGAATTTAATGGTGGTGCATGGACCGGGGCCGGCGGAGGGGTCCTCTCAATAACTGGTGGGATGTAGGGCAGATTGGCAATCTGCCCTACATCCCACCTTTTTACCATGAAGGAGGCAGAGACATGAAAAAGTGGGGAATAGTGGTGACCGTAATTCTGCTGGGTGTGCTCGGGGCGGCGTGTGGCGCTGAGGAGACGGCGACACCAGAGACAGGCCTTGGAGTGGTAGAGACACCAGGTGCGGCAGTAGACACGGTGGTGCCCGAGGCAGAGACAGAGGGCGACAAAGTACTAACAGTGATGACCCACGACAGTTTCGACGTCAGCCAAGAGGTCATTGCTCTATTCGTGGAGGCGTGTGACTGCGAGGTACAGTTCCTCCAATCCGGCGACACGGGCCTGATGCTCAACCAGGCCCTGCTGAGCAGGGGGAATCCAGTGGCCGACGTGATCTATGGAGTGGACAATACCTTCCTCAGCCGGGCACTGGCCGGCGACATCCTGGAAGCGTACCCATCACCGCTGCTGGCCGAGATCCCCGACGACCTGGAGCTGGACCCCACGCATCACATGCTGCCGGTGGACTATGGCGACGTCTGCCTGAATTACGACAAGGCATGGTTCGAGAAAGCAGGGCTGGCTCCCCCTTCGGGACTTGAGGATCTGACAGAGCCGGCCTACGAGGGGCTGACGGTGGTAGAGAACCCTGCCACTTCGTCACCGGGGTTGTCGTTCCTGCTGGCGACGATTGGCCGCTTTGGCCAGGCGGGGGAGTATACCTATCTCGACTACTGGGCCGACCTGCGCGCCAATGGCGTGCTGGTGACCGACGGCTGGGAGGACGCCTACTATGGCAGCTTTACCTACGCCTCGGACGGCGACAGGCCGATCGTCGTCAGCTATGCGAGCAGCCCGCCCGTCGAGGTGTTTTTCGCCGCCGAGCCCTTCGACGAGGCACCGACAGGCGTGGTGACAGGCGATCAGAGCTGCTTTCGCCAGGTCGAGTTTGTAGGCATCCTGGCCGGCACCGCCAACAGGGACCTGGCCGAGCAGTGGATCGACTTTATGTTGAGTGAACCGTTCCAGGAAGATATCCCTCTCAAGATGTTTGTCTTTCCGGCGAACGAAAACGCCGCGCTGCCCGAGGTATTTGTCGAGTTCTCGACAGTGCCAGAGAACCCGGTGTTCGTCGACATCGACGCCATCGAAGAAAAACGCGAAGAGTGGATCCAGGCCTGGGTGCAGACGGTTTTGCGCTAGATCACTAACCTGGTTACGTGCAGCCAATGGCGGCGCCCGGGCCGCCATTCTTGAACAAGCAGGGGCGGCCCTCACACCGCCCCTGCTTTTTTCCCACGGGCATCCCCGCCGCGCAGCTCCCCCCAACTCGAAAACGATTGGTGCATTCCTTGGTGATTCTGGTAGTTGACAAATCCAAACATTTATGCTATAATGGAATCGAACATATGTTCTGGCCGGTCTCCCTACCCGTCGGACTGACCTTGAGCAACCGAAAAAGCGCCTAGTCGTTTTCAAGCGAGTTTCATCCCCGAAGAGGAGGTTCGAGCCCATGGTCCCCACGCATGTACCCATCCCCCCCCATCCAGAGGCCGAGCAGCCGGATGGTTTGATCGAGGCCCTCGAGCGCCTTGTGCAGCGCGAGACACTCCGCGAGGCACTCGCGCTGCTGACCCCCGACGAGCTGCTGCTGGCGGCAGGCCGCGTCGCAGGCATGAGCGACAGAGAGCTGGGCGACCTCTTTTGCATCAGGCCGGCCGTGGTATCGCGCCGGCTCATGCAGGCGCGCAGGCGGATCCAGGCCCAGATCCCAGAGCTGCGCCTATTCCTGGAGGGGCGCAGCGGCACACGGATCCACAGCTACACCCCCCTCGAGACAGAGGCCAACGCGGTGTACACGCTGGCAAAAGCCGCCGAGCAACTTGGGCTCAGCACCGAGACGGTAGCGCTGTGGGTGCAGCAAAACAAGTTTCCCAATGCGTATCGCGTGGCGCAAGAGTGGTGGATTCCCCAACCGGACGTAGAGGCGGCCAGAAGCATGCCATGATTTGTCACTCGTGACCTGGCACTTGTCACTTGCCCCCTGCCCCGTTATAATTGTGGCATGGCAAAACAAATGCGTGCCTTCGATTGGCTGGGCAGGACGCGGCGGGTGCTCTCCAACCGGTGGCGGCTGGTGCGGTGGAAGGGGCTCGAAACGGTCGTGCTGCGAGTCCAGGGCAGCTATCCCGAGCGCACGCCGCGGCGCAGCAGGCCCTTTCCCCTATCTCTCTTCCCCTGGCCCCCGCCGCCGCCCAGCGTCGAATCGTTCCGCGAGACGCTGGAACGGCTGGCAGCCGATCCGCGCGTGAAAGGCACCGTGCTCGTCATCTCGGGGCTGTCGGCCGGCAGTGCGACGCTGGCCAGTCTGCGCCAGGGGATCAAGCGCTTTCGCGAGTCGGGCAAGCACGCCGTGGCCTATCTCCTCGACCAGGGGATGTGGGCATACTACCTGGCGGCGGCGTGTGACGAGGTACTCGCGCCCGAGAGCGCGGGCCTGCAGGCCGCCGGCCTCTGGGCAGAGACAGTCTTTTTGAAGGACACGCTGGCCCTCCTCGGCGTGGAGGCGGACCTGGAATCGATCGGCGCCTACAAAGCATCACCCGACACCTTTCGGCGCAGCGACATGAGCGCGCCACACCGCGAGATGCTCGAGTCGCTCCTCGACTCGATCTATGATCACGTCGTGGGCGCGATCGCCGCGGACCGGACGATGCCGACCGCCCAGGTGCGCGCGCTGCTCGACAGGGTGCCGCTCCACGCGGAGGAGATGCTGAGGACGGGACTGCTCGACGGCGTATGCTACGAGGACGAGCTGCCGGCGCGGCTGGCCGGCGATGGCCAGCCAGCCGCCCTGGTCGCCTGGAGCCAGGCGGAACGCAAGCTGGTGCGGCCGCTGCACCGGCCCAGCGGGCGCGCAGTGGGCATCATCTCGCTGGAAGGCATGATCGTCGTGGGGCCCAGCCGGCAGCCGCCTCTACCTCTTCCCCTGCCACTGCCGGTGCCAGAGCACCAGGCAGGCTCAGAGACGGTAGTGAGCCAGTTGCGGACGGCAGCGCAGAACGATCGCCTGGCTGCCGTGGTGCTGCACGTCGACTCGCCAGGCGGGTCCGCGCTGGCCTCGGATCTGATCTGGCGCGAGGTGGTGCGGCTGGGCCAGGAAAAGCCGGTGGTGGTCTACATGAGCAACCGCGCCGCGTCGGGCGGCTATTACGTCGCCGCGCCGGCACACGCCATCGTGGCCCAGCCGACGACGCTGACCGGGTCGATCGGCATCTGGGGCGGCAAGGTGGTGACACAGGGAATGTACCAGAAGGTACGCGCCAACCGCGAGGTGGTCCAACGCGGCCAGGCGGCGGGGCTGTATGCAGACGACGACGCCTTTACCCCGGAAGAACGGGCGCGTATCCAGCAATCGCTGGCCGACGGCTATGCACGTTTCAAGGCCAGGGTAGTGGAGGGGCGCAAGATCAACCCTGCCGTAGTAGAAGACGTGGCTGGCGGGCGGGTGTGGACCGGCGTACAGGCCGTGGCCCACGGGTTGGTGGACGAGCTGGGCGACCTGCACCACGCGGCAGCCAGGGCGCGGGCGCTGGCCGGGGTGCCAGAGGATGGCTACCTGCCCCTGGAAGAGGTGCCCCCCTCGAAAAAGTACCAGCCGCCCCTGCCGCCGGGCGACAGCACGGCCGAATGGCTGGCAGGGATCGCCGGGCTGCTGCGGGAAGGCGTGTGGGCCATGGCCCCCTGGCGGATCCGCATCCGGGATCGATAATGAGGCAACCATGACAAGACATCATTTTGAATCTCGGCGGTCGGCCGTGCTGGCGCGGCACGGCATGGTGGCCACCAGCCAGCCGTTGGCGGCAATGGCCGGGCTGCGCGTGTTGATGGCCGGCGGCAACGCGGCCGACGCGGCCGTGGCGACGGCGGCCATGCTGAACGTCGTCGAGCCCATGTCGACCGGGATCGGCGGCGATTGTTTCGCCCTGGTTTATGACAAGCAGAGCGACGAGGTAGTGGCGCTCAACGGCAGCGGGCGATCGCCGCGGGCGTTCACGCGCCACGAGGCGCAGCGCCGGGGGCTGAAGAGCATCCCGCTCACCGGACCGCTGCCGGTGACGGTGCCCGGGGCGGCGAGCGGCTGGCAGGCACTGCTCAACCGTTACGGAACAATGACCCTGGCCGCGTGCCTGGCGCCGGCGATCGAAACAGCAGAGCAGGGATTTCCTGTCAGCGAGCGGATCAGCGCCGGGTGGCAGCGATCGGCCGACAAGCTGAGGCAGGACGAGGAGGCGGCGCGCGTCTACCTGCCCGCGCCGGAAAAGGGCGCGATCCACCGCCAGCCGGACCTGGCACGTACCTTCCGCCAAGTCGCGGAAGGGGGGGCAGCGGCCTTTTACCAGGGCCCCCTGGCCAGGCGGATCGCAGCAGCCGTACAGGCCCAAGGCGGCTATCTGGCAGCAGAGGACCTGGCCGACCAGGAGGCGACGTGGCACGCGCCGATCCGCACCACCTACCGCGACGTAGAGGTACTGGAGCACCCGCCCAACGGGCAAGGGCTGGCGGCGCTGATCGCACTGAACATCGTCGCGGGGTACGACGTGGCGGCCTTTGACTATTTCGACCCGGAGCGCTGGCACCTGATGATCGAAGCCATGCGCCTGGGGATGGTGGACGCAGGGCGCTACGTGGCCGATCCGGCGCTGGTCGACGTGCCGCTCGACGAGCTGCTCGGCCAGGGATATGCAGACAGGCGGCGCGCCGAGATCCACCCCCACATGGCCCTGTCGCAGGCCATCCCTGGCACACTCGAGCACCGCGATACGGTCTACCTGACCACGGCCGACGCGCACGGAAACGCCGTGTCGTTCATCAACAGCCTCTACCACGGCTTTGGCTCGGGCATCGTCGTGCCCGAGACGGGCATCTGCCTGCAGAACCGGGGGGCCTGTTTCGTGCTGGAACCGGGGCACCCGAACGTCCTCGCCGGGGGCAAACGGCCCTACCACACCATCATTCCCGCCATGGCGCGGCGCGATGGGCGGCTGTGGCTCAGCTTTGGGGTAATGGGTGGGTTCATGCAGCCGCAGGGGCACCTGCAAGTGATGGTCAACATGGTCGACTATGGCCTCGACCCTCAGTCGGCACTCGACGCCCCGCGGTTCCGGGTGGATGAGCGAGGGAGTGCGGCCGTGGCGATCGAGACGGGCGTGCCGCTCAAGACGCGCCGTGCGCTGGCCGGGATGGGGCACCAGGTCAAGTCAGAGACCATGTTCGCGCCCGGCTTTGGCGGGGGGCAGATCATTGCCACAGACCCCGAGACCGGGGTGCTGTGGGGCGGGTCCGACCCCCGCAAAGATGGGTGCGCGGTAGGCTTCTGACGCCTACTCCGAGCTGCCGTCCCAGCCGGCGAGGCGGGCCGACAGCCACCACAGTGCCTGGCCTTTGAGGCGGCAGTTAAAGCCGTGAGAGTGGGCACACTCGTCGTCAGACCCGGGCAGGTGGCGGCAGTCATCCGGGTGCTCGTCGCACCAGTCGTCGCACCAATCACACGCGTCGATCGCGTCGGGGTAATAGTTGCCTGCAGGGTCGTAGCGCTCAATATCCGCAAAGTCGTACAGCACCTTGCCCTGTTCGAGCACATAGCGGCGCACGACGTCGTTATTCCTGTCGAGGACATCATTGTCGCCATCAGTGTGGCCGGTCATGTACACAAAGCGCACGCCGGGATACTCTGATTCGAGCTGGTCCATCATGTCCAGGTAGCGCGCCACATCCGTCTCCTCGTCCGACAGCTCGCCACACCACGACCACATAAAAGCGGTGGCGGTGGGGTTGGCATCGAGCAAGTCGCGGGCGGTGCGCACAAACTCACCAGGGTCCCACGACCAGCCGTCATCGTAAACCATGCGCAGGCACGATGGCTGTGCCTGGGGTGGAACAGTGCCCCACTCTTTACAAAAGTGGTAGGCCGTCGGGTCAATCTGCTCACTCAAATAATCAGCCCCGGTCCAGAGCTGCGTGCCGTGCGACGTCGAGCCATAGGCCCACACGACGCGCTCCCTGGCGGCGGCCAGCCACTCGGGCGGGATGCGAGACAGGTCAGTGCACGTGTGATCGACCACGAGCCCCTGCCCGGTGGCAGGTGGCGGGGCAGGTGGCGCGGGGGGGATCGTCGCCGTAGGCGCGGCGACGACGGCGGTGGCCTCGGGCTCTGGCGGCGGCGAGGTTGGAGCCGTTACCGCCCCGGCGCCGCCCCCCAGCCAACCGGCAGGCAGGTCAATCAGAAAGGTCTCGACCTGGCCGCTGCCGGTGCGGCCCCAGTTGGTGTGAAACAGGATGCGCGTCAGGTCCCCATTGGTAGTCGCCTGCGGCTCGGCCCAATAGTCGAGCTCTTCCTCGTCGTTCCTGACCGAGTGGGTGTGTGCCAGGCGCACGACGCGCCCGCCAGGCTTGAGCTCGATCACAAACACCTGGTCGTCCATCCAGGTATAGGTGCCGGGGTCGCCGTCGTGGGTCGACACCACGGCCCAGCCGGGGTGGTCGTAGGCCAGCCCGGCAAAGTGCAGCCCGATGCCCGTGTGGCTGAAATCGATCGGCCACAGGGCGGTGACCTGCCCCGAGGCGAGGTCGAGCACAGAGATATGGTCGGTATCGATCTCCTGGAAGACAATCACCTCGCGCCCCTCGGCGTCGAGGGCGACGTCATAGTGGCCGATGAGGCGCAGCAGCCCCCGGCCGGTCGACAGGTCCCGGTCGTAGACCATCAGCCCACAGGGGTGGGCATCGTCGCCCAGGCGGCCCTCTTCGCACGTGCGGTCGAAGGAAGCCAAAAAGTAGGTGCCCAGCGAGCTCATAGTGACGTGATCGACATCCTCCTCGATGCCAGGCAGGTCGCGCACGTCGCGCACAGTCACCGTGTCAGTATCGCGATCATAGACGAGGAAGGCCATCGGCAGCCACTCCTCATCCTCGGCCATCAAGCCCCAATAGCGGCGGTCGCGCGACGGGCTGCCCTCGTGCCGGGTCCAGACGCGGCCCACGTCATGGCTCGGCAGGTCCTCGTAGAAATCGTGGACGAGGTCCTCAACGCCGGCCGCGACGTCGTACCAGAGGAGACGGGTATCGGCCAGGTGGTAGAGGCGGTTGGGATCGGACGCATCCCAGCGCGGCTCGTCGCCGAGGGGCAGCGTGCCGAGTGGGAGCAGGGTGTGGGCGTCGTACAGGTACCACATGCCGTCGGTGCCATAGAGCACCAGGCGGCTGCCGTCGGCATTAAAGGCCTGCACGCGGGCATACTCGTTCACCAGGCCGGTTGACGTATCGTCAGGGGCAAGATCGGCCTCGCGATCGGTGACGCGCACCAGGCAAGTGCCAAAGGTCGGATCGGCAAACCACTCGCGCGCCGGCGGCTCGTCCATCTCGGGCACGGCATAGACGCCAGTGCCCGAAACCTGCGGTGCGCCACCGCCGGGACACGCACCAGGCTCGACGACGAGGGGTGAGGGGGCAGCCTCTACCTCTACAGGTACAGCCTCGGGTGGAGAGGACTCGTCTGGCAATTCCTCAGGTTCAGACCCACACCCCGCGGCGAGCAGGGCGAGCAGACACAGCAACAGGGAAAGCATCAGAATCGTGACGCCAAATAGACGATTTTGCATCGGATATCACCTCCTGGACCGAGCGCCCGCTGTTACATCCCAAATATGTCAAAAGTCAAGTCTGGACCGTTCAGGTGCACATGGTAGAATAGGACCACATCAACGAATCACCTTGCGATAAGGCATCTTGTACAGGCGAGGCTGTTCTTCCACCCACTGGACATAGACGACGATATCCCCGAGACGATCGTGTACGCGCTGAAAGACCTCGGCTTTAGAATCTCCGATCTCGATCACATTCCCCCCATGAATCGCGACCGCCTTGCCCTCGTATCCTTGAAGCAGGTCTGGCAGGATGCGTTGGAAAGCGGCGGCTTCTTGCTCAAACTGCTCGTGCTGCTCACGCCTTTTTGCTTCCCGGTCTCGCGCCTCCTGCCAGTCTCGGAACGCTTCATACTCTGTCACAGACACGAGAAAGCCCACCACCTCACCACCACTCGTGACACGCACAGGCTCCTTGCTCAGCACGTCAGCATCCAGCCCAACGTCGTACAGAGACCGTGCCTCCTCTAGTTCCAACATTCTCACCCGTTCGCCTTCCTGCCCTTTTTCCATTTTCTCACCTTCCACTACCAGCACCTTGTGACGCCAGGCTACTTACGTCCCTACATACCGTGCATACCACACCCGCGCCTGCGTCGGGTCGTCGACCCCCTTAATGATAGCGCGGCCGTCGGCAAACACCGTGATCTCTTTTCCCTCCGCGCTCAGCCGGACAAGATACTCGTTAGCCTGGATCAGGCCAAGGCCCGCCAGGCGCGTCGCGAGTGCAGCCAGGTCGACCTCGTGCCCCGGCCCCGGGCTCACCTGCACCGCACTGCGCCCGCACAGCGTCGTCGCCATCGAGCCACGCTCCGCCTCCAGCAGCTCGTAGCGCCCCTCGTCGCACACGGGGCAGGCCGCCTCGCTCCTTGAGGTATTGATCCGTTCAAAATCGCCGCTCCACACATCGACCATCACCAGGCTGCGCAGCAGCTCCTCCCGGCGACCCAGCAAGATTTTCAGCCCCTCGGCACTCTCGAGGGCAGCGACCGCCGACACAGCCGGGCCGAGCACACCGGCCGTCTCGCAGGTAGGCACCGAGCCAGGCGGTGGCATTGGGCCGAGCAGGCAGCGCAGGCAGGGCGTGTCGCCAGGCACGATGGCAGCCATGAGGCCATAGGTGCCCAGCACACCACCGTACACCCACGGAATGCCAAGCTTGACACACGCCTCGTTGAGCAGGTAGCGGACCTCGAAATTATCGGCGCCGTCCATCACCACATCGGCGCCGGCAATCAACCCTTCAACCGTGTCGGCGTTGACGTCGACCACGCGCGCCTCAATCTCAACCTGGCCGTTGATCTGGCCCAGGCGGCGCGCCGCAGCCACCGCTTTGGGCACACCCTGCGCCGCGTCGGCCTCGTCATAGAGCGCCTGGCGTGGCAGATTGTGCCACTCGACAAAGTCACGGTCGGCGAGGCGCAGGTGCCCGACCCCCGCGCGCGCCAGGTGCTCGGCGATGTGGCTGCCCAGGGCGCCACAGCCGACCACGACAGCGCACTGGCCAGCCAGGCGCCGCTGCCCCTCTCGCCCCCAGCCGGGAAGGATCATTTGCCGCGAATAACGCTCCAACTCCTCCGTCATATCGTCTCCATGCCACAGGTGTACTCACTCATTATATCCGATATCACGCTAGTTATCAAGAGGGTTTCTTCAGCGCTATGCCAAAAGTTCTGTAATTTCGTAGGGGCGCAGTCTCCGCGCCCCGGTCTCCGCGCCCTATCCCGGCGAATCTACACACAATTCGCGATACAGCCGTTCCTTCTGCCCTTCCCCCTTGCCCTCTAGGTAATTCTCGGCTACAATTGGGGCGCTGTACACCCCACAATTGCGAAAGGAGTGGAACAATGGATCAGGTCATTACCATTGAGCGGCACATCCTGCAGCAGCAAAAGCAGCACCCCGAAGCGACAGGAGCGCTCACCAGCATCCTGTACGACATTGCCCTCGCCGCAAAGGTAATCGCCCGCGAGACGACGCGGGCTGCCCTCGAGGACATTCTTGGGCTCACCGGGGGCATGAACGTGCAGGGCGAGCAGGTGGCCAAGCTGGACGAGTACGCCAACCAGACCATCGTGCGCCTGAACCAGTTCACTGGCCGGCTGGCCGTGATGGCCTCGGAAGAGCTGCCGGACATCATCCCCATCCCCGACGAGTATTCGGTCGGGCGCTACTGCCTGCTGTTCGACCCCCTCGACGGCTCGTCGAACATTGACTATTCAGTGAGCATCGGCACCATCTTTTCGATCCTGCGCCGGACATCGCCTGACGGGACGCCGGGCACGCGCGAGGACTGCCTCCAGCGTGGGCACCAGATCGTAGCCGCGGGTTATGTCCTCTATGGCCCGAGCACCATGTTCGTGTACAGCGCCGGCAATGGCGTGCACGGGTTCACACTGGACCAGACGGTGGGCGAATTCCTGCTAACCCACCCCGATATCATGATCCCCACCAGGCCCCAGTTCTACAGCGTAAACCAGGGCTACGAGCGCTACTGGGCGCGCGAGATCCAGGAATACACCAACCACTTGCAGCAGATGGACCTGAAGCTGCGCTACATCGGCTCGCTCGTGGCCGACTTTCACCGCAACCTGCTGGGCGGCGGCATCTTTTACTACCCGGCCGACACACGCGATCCGAAAAAGCCGCACGGCAAACTGCGGCTGCTGTACGAGGCCAACCCCCTCGCCTTCCTGGCCGAGCACTCGGGCGGCGCCGCGTCGGATGGGCAGCGTCCCATCCTCGATCTCGAGCCCACAGAGCTGCACCAGCGCACGCCGCTCTTCATCGGCGACAAGGAGCTGGTGGCCATGGCCGAAGATTATCTCCGGGGAGCACTGCCTTGAGCATACCCCCTGACAGGCCGTCATTGCGAGCAAGCAATCCCCAGTTCGGCCGGTGGGCACTGCTGCGCCTTGCCCGCAGCGGCAACGTTTACGGCATATGCTGTCTGGCCCTGCTGCTCCTATTCACGGGGGCCACACCGGCGCACGCCGACGGCTATATCATCCCGATCGAGGAACCGAGCTCGTCGGTGATGGCCGACCAAAAAGCAGTGCTTGTCCATCGCGATGGGCGCGAGGAGCTGATCCTGTCGGCCGGAATCGTGCCGGGCGAGGCCCAGGATCTGGCGTGGATCATCCCCGTGCCAGCGGTCCCCGAGGTGCAGGTGGCCGGCGAGGCCGTATTCGAGGCACTCGACCGCATCTCAGCCCCAGAGATCGTGTACCGCGCCGAGCGCCGAGGCGGCCTGCCGCTGCCCTTCGGTGGGCTGGGCGCGGCGGCACCGCCACCGGCTGTGGAGGTGATCGAACGGCGCCAGGTGGACGTGTACGACGTGGCGGTGCTGGCGGCGGGCGACGCGGCGGGGCTGCTGGCATGGCTCGACGCGGAGGGGTTTGTCGTGCCTGCCACGCTGGCGCCGGCACTCGACGCCTACGCGGCCGAAGGGTGGAGCTTTGTCGCGTTGCGCCTGGCGCCCGGCACCCACCCAGGCGCCTTGACGGACGCGCGCCCCGTGTGGCTGTCGTTCGAGGCGCCCGAGCCCGTGTACCCGATGCGGCTGACAGCGGCCGTGGACCGGCCGCTGTCGGTGCGCCTCTACCTGCTCGCCGAGCACCGCCACGAGCTGCCGGGATTCGAGGTCGAGTTCGCCGGATGGATGGATGGTGGGACAGAGGAAGCACTGGCGTCGCTGGTCGACCGGCAGCTCTTTTTCACCAAGCTGTTCGACGCGTCAGTGCCCCCTGAGGAGATGGACGCCGACTTTTACCCCACCCAGGCAGGGGCCGACGACGAGTTTCGCCAGCAGCAAGTGTACACCTACGTGAGCACAGGGTCGAGTATCGGCCTGGCAGAGCTGAGCTGCCTGTGCGGCGTGTGCGGCGGCGGATTGCTCTTCTTTGCCGTCCTGGTCGTCGCCGCCGCCTGGCTCGTGCGCCACAGGCAGCGGACCTGACACGACACCAAGCGGCCTTCACCCCGAACGACCTGCGCCATTTCTGCCAGGATTATCCCCTGCTGCAGCCGATCATCGCCCGCTTTGGCCCCGGCCGCGGCTTTCACCCGGCACATTGAGCCCGATGGCCCCGCTCAGTCAGTCGCCTGCTCCAGCGCCCGCACCGCCGCCTCCACACTGCGGCGCGCCGCCGGCTCGGCCGTGTCGAGCCACCGCCGGTACACCGGCAGCAGGTCGGCGAACTCGGACCGCAGGCTCGCCGTCATGCTCCGCGCCACGTCGCTCAGCACCCACAGGCTGTCGGCGTCGGTCACGTCCTGCCTGTCGCGGATGAGCTGCTTCACCGGCGCCACCTCGCCCCGCGCGGCGAGGCGCAGCGCAAAGCTCAGCGCGCGCTTGACGTCCCGGTCCGGATCGCCCAGCGCCGGCGCCAGGCGCGGCACCACGCGCCCCGTATACTCCGCCCGCTCCATCGGCAGGCGGCCGAGGGCGGTCAGGGCCGCGCGGCGCACCCACTTGTTGTCGTCGGTCACCCACGCCCCGAAGCGGTCGAGCCAGGCGTCAGGATCCCTGCGCAACACCGGCTCGAGCGCCCTCATGGCGAGTTGGTCACAGTCCTCCCAGTAGGCGCAGCCCCGCGCCAGCTCATAGATGGCGGGCACGACGACGTCCGGCTCGGCCAGCTCCATTGGGCCGAGGGCGATCGCTGCGACCACGCGTCCTTCCCGGCCATGGCGTTCCCACAGCCGCTCCACGAGGGGCAGAAACTCGACGGCGCGCCGCCGCGCGTGCGCGCCGACCTCTTTGCCGATCGCGCGCAGGACGGGCACGGGGACGCCCATCGCGTCGAGCCCCGCGTCGGCAGCGCCATAGTCCTCACCGGGTGCGGGGCGGCGGACCGGCGCGGCACGCACCCAGATACCCTGCAGGCCGTCGGCGACCGCATCGGCGACGGCGGGCTCGTACGCAATCAAGCACTCGGCTGCTGCGGCGGCAGCCTCTTTTGGATCCAAATCCATCTCTTCTCCCTTCCCTCCACGCCCCACCCCCTGTCATGGCGAGGGCGCCGTCGTTTCGCGCCCCAAGCAATCCCCGCCCACCGGATTTTAGCTGCTTGAGACGGTTGCCTACTCTGGCGTCTGCAGCAGGAGAAAAAAGGCAGCGCCGCCGGCGAGATAGTCGACGTCCCCCTCGACACGGCCCAGGAGCTGATCAGGGGTGATCCCCTCGCGGCGCAGGTACACCTTGCCATTCTCCTCCACCCGCCCCACGTTCAGGTCCGGGCCGCCGGGCACGTGCAGGTAGATCTTGCCATCGTCCTCCACCCGCCCCAGGTAGCGGTCGGGGCCGCCAAAGTGCTGGTACACCTTGCCATCGCGCTCGACGCGCCCCACATAGTCATCAGGACCCAGCCGCTCAGCGTACACGCGCCCGTCGTCCTCCACCCGGCCGACATAGTCGTCGGGGCCGATCCGATGCTGGTACACCTTGACCATCTATGCCTCCTCGCGTGCTCGAAATCTAGCTCTGACGGGGACCGGCTGCCGCCGGCCGGCCGTCGTCCACGTAGCGGTATCCCTTTTCAGCCAGGTACGCGCGCTCCTTCTCGGCGTGTACCACAGCCAGCCGCGCCTTGATCTCGTCCCACGCCGGCCCGGCCAACGGATACCAGCGCAGGGCAACAAAACAGAGAAAAAGGAGGACACCCGGCACGAGCGTCCAGCCCATCAGGATGCCCGTCTCGGCCGAGGTCGACTGCAAGCCCTTGCCCAGCGCCGTGTCATAGCCATACAGGCCCAGGAACCAGAGAAACACGGCCTGCGCCAGGCTGATAGCGGGCTTGGTGATAAAGCTATTCACACCGGCATACATCCCCTCGCGACGCAGGCCGGTGCGATGCTCGTCCATATCAACTACATCGCCGTTCATCAGGGGCACGAGGTACATGCCGCCGGCAAAGCCGAGTCCAAAGGTGAAAAAGCCGATCATCGCCGGCACGGTCGAGCGGCCCAGGGCCAGGATGACGAAACAGCCGAGAGAAAAGATGAGGGCCATCAGGCGCATCGAGTTCTTGACACCCCACCGCTCACGCTGCCGGATAAAGAGGACGAGGCCCGCGACAATGCCCGCGGCGAGCGAGGCGTAGAGTGGTACGGCAGGCACCGAGAACTCGTCAAAGTAATAGAGCACACCCATCATCAGCGCCGTTTGCACATAGATGACGGTAAAGCTGATCGTCTCGAACAGGATGAACGACATGTTCTGAAAGCACGCCTTCAACGACTGGAGAAAAGGAGGCTGCTTCTCCTGCTGCTGAAAGTGCTTTTCGCGGTAAAAAAAGGTGCTGGCCAGGATAATCGCGCTCATGACCAGGCCCAAGCCAACCATCACCATCTGAAACAACGTAGCGTCGTCGCCAGGCCCGGGCTGGATGAAGGGGATGAGCGCGATCGGCACCGCCAGGGGCAAGACGGACAGGATGATCTTCCACACAAAGATGCTGCTGCGGGCGCGGTTCGAGATCGCCATTTCAAACGGCATGACATAGATGCTCGTGGCGATGGCGGTATAGAGGGTATCAAAGACAAAGAGCAGAATGAGGAGCTGGACGAACATCAAAGTCTGGTTCGTGCCGGTGCCGGGCCAGTTGATCCAGCAGGCGATAAAGGCGGCGGCGTACAGGGGAGCCCCATAGCGGATGTAGGGGATACGCCGGCCGAGACCGCTGCGCGTGCGGTCGCTGATCCAGCCAAAGAGAGGATCGTTGACCGCGTTCCAGATGCCAAAGAGGAGCCACACAGTGGCGGCCAGGCCGGCGTCGAGGCCACGCCAGCGCGTGAAATAATAGGTGAGCGCGCCAGAGAGGGCGATGCCACTCAGGGTGGCACACGCCGCGTCGGCACCGGCAACCCACACTCGACTGTGGATGGGGACATATTCCTCTTGCAAAGGGATTTCGTGTTGCACTAGGCCTATCCTTTCAATAACCCTGCTCGCCGCGGATCACAATCCGCGGCTCTTTGGCACAGCGCTGGATTGTCCCGAGTACCCTCGGGCATGATCCCGCGCGAGCGCCCCATTTTCATCCCTCGTGGCGCCCACAGGACAGGGCAACTCTAGGCGCGCCCTTGCCCGCCGGGCAGCCGGACACGGGCGACGAGGGTGGGCGGGATCTCGCTGAAATGCCCACTCCACGACAGAGGGTGCCTGCCCGCAGAAATGTCCGGCGGAAAGGCCCGCTCCTCCAGGCCGTCGAGCACCAGGCCGGCATCGAAGGCAGCCCCCAACAGGACGTGGAGCGGCCGGTGGAAGTAGAGCTGCGGCTGCGGCTGGCCGGCGATGGCGACGCCGCGGTTCACGGTGGGCGTCAGGTAACCGCGCACCTTGACCGAATAGACAGTGACCAACTCCCCCTCGCGGTCCTCCAGCTCGGCCATCTGGGTGACGTGGGCGTTGTTAAAGCAGGGGTGAATGACGGAAAAGACGAAACGGCCGCCGGGCCGGAGCAGACGCGCCACGGCCCGCATCAGCGGGCCGATCTCGGCCATGTCAAAGAGGGCCATCGCGCACAGCGCCGCGTCAAAGGTGCCGGGGCCCAGGCACAGCAGCGCCGCCTCGTCGGTCGCGTCGAGCACGTGGTAGGTGATCCGCTCCCCCACCTCGGAACCTTCCGTGCGCTGCCTGGCGTACCCGATCAGGTTGGCGCTAAAGTCAATCGCCACCACCTCGGCACCCAGCAGCGCCAGGCGGCGCGAGGTGAGCCCGTTGCCGCACGCGATGTCGAGCACGCGCTCGCCAGGCAGCACGCCGAGCAGGCGCTCGCTGGCCGGCCAGGTGAGGACCTCGACAAAGTCGTTTCCCTCCCCCATGCGCCCATCCCAAAAGTCGGCGTTCGCGTCCCAGGCCTGGCGGGTATACTCATTCGGATCGTCGAATTCCTGGCCGGCCATCTCCTCCTCCCCCTGCTGTTGGCTGGAAGCTTCCAGTCTTCCAGCGCCGCGATGCACTAATACCCAAACAGGTCGACGACGTCGCGCAGGACGGCAGCCGCCGTCGGCTCGGGCGTCTCCTCCTCGATCGAGGCAGTGACAGTGCCATTGATGTCGGTGTGGTAGACGATGCCCATCGTCTTGGCGCCGAGACGTGCCAGGGGGTGGCTGGCGGGCAGGCAGCGTGGTGCAACCTCCAGGCAGTAGCCTTCGCCATCCCACTCGGCGGTGGCCACGAGCTTGACACGCCCGCCGGCCTCCTCAGCCTGGCACAACTCGTCGCGGTCCACCCCGCGGATGCCCTGCACGGCGACGTCGTCGAGCGTGGCAGGATAGTGGAGCACGCTGTGGGCCAGGATAACCAACTTGCTGGCTGCATCCCAGCCGTCGACATCGAGCGTGGGGTCAGCCTCGGCATGCCCCGCCTCCTGCGCATCAGCCAGCGCCTCTTCGTAGGTATGGCCCCCGGCCATGCGGGCCAGGATATAGTTGGCGGTGAGGTTGAGCAAGCCCTCAATGCGGCCGATGTGTGCCACAGCCAGGTCACGGCGACCGAGGTTGATGGCGGGCAGCCCGCCGGTGACAGTGGCATCAAAGCGCAGCCCCACCCCCTGTGCCTCGGCCAGCGCCTGGAGGCGTGGGTAGGCCAGCACCAGCGGGGCCTTGTTGGCTGTGACCACGTGCATGCCGCGCGACAGAGCCGCCTCGATGCAGCCGAGGCCGGGCTGCCCATCCGTCAGATTGGCGGGCGAGGCATCGACCAGCAGATCGGCCGGCATCCCTTCGAGCAGTGCCCGGGCCGGCTGGCCAGGATGTCCGAACTCGGGGTATGCGCCAGCGCTCTGGCCCGCGTCTTTGAGCGCCAGCACGCGCCGGATGTCGAGGCCTGCCGGGTTGCTCGCCGTGCCCCGGCTATCGGCCACCCCGGCCAGCACCGGCTGCAGCCCAAGGAGACGCAACTGGGCCTCTTTGCGCACGATCAGGTCCAAAAAGCGACGGCCGACATGGCCAACGCCGACGAGAAAAAAGCGCACGGGGCGCGCCGCACTTTCGGTCATGTGTGTCCCTCCCGCCGATCGACAAACTTGTCAACATCGATTATACCGGGTTTTGTGGTGGGGAGCAAGAATCTGCATCGTGGCACTGCCACAACCGCTCGATCCATTCGGGCATAGTCGCCTCGGGGATCAAGTCGCCGCGGCGGATGTACGGTTTTATGTCAAGGATCGGCGTGCCCTGGCGGGCGTCGAGGCCGCGCACGCGCAGGCGGCGGCCGTCAAGCTCGACCAGGCGGACGGCGGTCATGGCCAGTGGGTTGGGGCGGCGCGGCGAGCGGGTGGCAAAGAGGCCGACGAGCGGCACCTCCTCCCGCCCCTCGGGATGGACGCGCAGCGTGCCGGGTGGCGCGTCGTAGGCATCGAGCCACCAGAGGAGCCAGACGTGAGAAAATCCGTCGAGCCCGTCGAGGGCACCAGCCCAGGCCAGGTCGACCTCGACGACAGCTTCCCGCTCCTCCCAGCCAGGCTCCGGAGGAAGGGCAGAGCCGTCAATGACCCGGCCGATGGGTCGCAGTGTGAGGATTGGTTGTTCTGGCATATCACTTTCCTGTATAGACATACTCGGTACCGAACTGCCAGTCGGCGATCGCCTCCAGCTCCACCTCGATGCGCGGCTTGAGCGGGTCGATGCGCTTGACCAGGTGGACGTCGACGACCCGGTTGTCATTGATGTCGAGCGCGTCGCAGATGGCGTCCTGCGTGATCTTTAATCCGCCGTCGAGATCGCGGCGCATCGGCGTCTCAAAGTAAAAGTCGATAAAGAGCCCCACATACCCCTTGCGCAGCGCGGCCACGAGGCCATCGGAAATGATCCCCTCGACGCGAAAGCGGCGGATCAGGTGATGGACACCCTTTTTGTACTGGCGGCTCTCCTTGCTTAGCACGCGCCGGCCGGCGACGGTGGCGTACTGCTGGTTGATGCCCGGTGGCATCGGCAGTGCAAAGCGCGCGCGCAGCGTATCTTCTCTCCCCATGCCGCCATTATAGCACATATGTTCGCAAAGAGCAAAGGCCAGCTTGCAGTGATTATACCACAGGCCGCGCGATCTACCAACAGGGCCAGCGAATGAGTAGCCGCCAGCAGCAGGTGCCAGTCGCTCGCTGCTGGCCTAGCGCTCCGGCGGCTGCCAGCCCTCCGTGGTCCAGTCGTGTGGGATGCCCTTCCTGTCGAGCTCGGCCTCGTAATCGACCAGGGTCGCGGCGGTGATAATGTCGACCCCCGTATCGATGAATCGGCCGCGGGCGCCCATCTCTTTCAGTGCCGTTGCCTCGCCCTTCTCGGCCATCAATTTGATGATCTGGACCGACTTGTAGCCCATGTCATATTCGCGCTGGGCGATGGTGGCATCGATCACGCCTTCCTTGATCCCGTTGATAATGTCGGTGGTCGCGTCGAAACAGACGAGCCTGATCCTGCCGGCGGCGTTGGCTTCTTTGATGGCCGTGGCCCATGCTGGCCCATTGTTGGCATAGACGCCAAACGCACCGGCCAGGTCGGGGTGGGTCGCGATGAGCGAGTTGGCAAGCTGCAGAGCCGTGGCTGCATCTTCTTTGTCATTCAGCGGCCCCAACACCTCAATGTTGCTGTTGGCGATGCCCAACAGGAATCCCTCTGTGCGTTGCAGCGCGTTCAGAGCAGTGTCCGAGCCGCGCGTCACGCCGACGAGTCCTCCCTCGGGCACCAGGCGGGAAAGCCAGAGGCCGGCGATCCTGCCGGCATCCAGGTTGTCGGTGCCGATGTAGACGAGGGAGACGCTATCCTCCACCGGCGGCGTGTCGAGGGTGGTAACCAGGATGCCAGCGTCGGCAGCGTTTTTCATCACCGGCTCCAATGCTGCCGGATCGGCGGGCGCAAGGGCGATGCCCGTCACCCCCTGGGCGATATAGGCTTCCATGGTCTGGATCTGGGCCACCACGTCCTCTTGGGGCGGGACGAAAAAGATCGTCTCCACACCCAGGTCTCTTCCGGCCCTCTCGACCCCTTTTTCGACGTTTGACCAGTAAGGGTGGACTGACTTGCCGATGATGACGATCTTGATCTTGCCGTCGCTCGAGGCAACCTCTTCTATCAGTGGGGCGGGCATCGCCGTAGGGGGACCGGCAGGCGTGCATGCGCTGAGGACAGCGCCCAGCACAAGGATAGAGATCAGGATCGTCGACAACCAATACTTCATGGTGCCCCTTTTTTCAAATCGCTGGCGCAACAGCCCGCCAGTATAGCCATCATTATACCCCATTCCACAATTCTTCACAAGACCCAGTAATCAGGAGCAACGCGATGGCCCACTCCCCCCCTACTCGTCATCTCCTCCTCGTTACTTTTTCCTTCCACCATGCAGTGGTATAATGGAGGCATGGACAGAGTACGAGTAGTGCTGGCCGACGATCATGCGATAGTGCGGGCGGGGATCCGTAACGCACTCCAAGATCTGCCAGCGATCGAAATAGTGGGCGAGGTCGGTGACGGGCCAGGGGTAGTGCACGCGCTGGAAAAAGTGGGGGCCGATCTGTTGCTGATCGACGTCACCATGCCCAACTTTGAGCCTGTGACGACCATCCGCTGGATCCGGGCACGCTATCCCACGCTCAAGATCCTGGTAGTCAGTGCCTACGACGACGACGTGTACGTGCAGGGGCTGCTCGGCGCGGGCGTCGACGGCTACCACCTCAAGGACCAACCCCTCGGCGATCTGAAGCTGGCGGTGGAGCGCGTGCTCGCCGGCGAGCGTTGGATCTCGAGCTCGTTGATCGACAAGCTGCTCACCTACCCCGAATCCTCCACCCCCTCGCCGGTGCTGACGCAGCGCCAGTGCGAGATCCTGCGGTTGCTGCAACAAGGATACGACAACCAGCGCTTGTCGTCAGAGCTGGGCCTGAGTATCAAGACGATCGAAAATCACCTGACGCGCATCTATCGCCAGCTCGGCGTGCAGAGCCGGCTGGAAGCGGTCAGCTACTCGCTTGAGCACCCAGAGACGCTCGGGACCGTGCTGCAGACGGCTGAAACTGCAGCCAGCCTGCCGCGAGAAGGAGTGCGCGACGGCATCACCATGCTCCTGGTGGACGACAATCCACGCTACCGGGCACATCTCCGGCGCATGGTCGGGCGGGTATGCCCACAGGCGAGAGTGCACGAGGCGGAGAGCAGTGTCGCCGCCGCGCAGTTGGCCGAGCGCATCATGCCCGCCCTGGTCCTCGTCGACGTGATCCTGGGCGAAGAGGATGGCATCCGCTGCGCACGCCGCCTCAAGGCGCTGCTGCCAGGAGCGCGCGTGGTGCTGATCAGCGCCTATCCTGACCGAGAGTTCCGCCGCCTCGGCATGGAAGCAGGCGCGGCCGCGTTCGTCGACAAAAAAGACTTGGACGCCACGACCATCAGGCAGATGATCGAGGATGTGGGCAAGTGAACCATAACGCGCGACGCGTCGGCACAGTTCACGGTTCTCGTGTGCTTTCCCGGAGTGGTCAGTGAACGACAAGGCAGTCGTCGTATCGGCTAGGGCCAATACCCTGGCCTCAGCGGTTGGGCAGGCGTGGCGCCGCCTCGTAAAACGTCAGGAGTTTGTCGTCCTGGCTCTTTTCCTCGCCATGGTACTCCTTCTGAGCCTTCAAACCGATACCTTCCTCCACAATCAGAACCTGTCGAGCCTCGCCCGCAACTTTTCGTGGATCGCCATCGTGGCCCTCGGGCAAAGCCTGGTGATCATCATGGGCGGCATCGACCTGTCGGTGGGCGCCACGATGGCCCTGGCCTCGCTCATCGCGGCGCGCGCCATGCAGACGGGGCTGCCGGTCCCATTGGGGGTGGGTACCGGGCTGCTGGTTGGCGTGATCATCGGTTGGATCAACGGCCTGACCGTGGCGCGGGTGCGGCTGCCGGCATTCATCGTCACGCTGGCCACCATGACCATTGTGCGCGGGATCGCGTATGGGTTGACGCGTGGGTGGTCGGTGACCCCCCTTCCGGAAGGGTTTTTGCTACTGGGGCAGTACGACTTGCCGATCGGGTCGGGGTCGGTTCCGCTGCCGCTGCTCATCGCGCTGGGCATCGCCGCGCTCATCAGCTTGCTCCTGAACAGCACGGTGCTGGGGCGCTACATCTATGGGATGAGCAGTGGCGAGCGCTCGCTCTTCCTCTCCGGCGTTAAGGTGGTACACGTAAAAGAGATGGTCTATACCCTATGCGGGCTGTTGGCCGCCGCCGGGGGGTTGGTGATGACCGCGCGGCTCGGGGTGGCGGCACCAACGGCGGCGATCGGGTATGAGGTGGACGTGGTGGCAGCGGCAGTGATCGGCGGCACCAGCGTATTCGGCGGGGTGGGGACAACGCTTGGCGTCTTGCTCGGCGCTGGCGTCACACAGATGCTCTACAACGCGCTGATACTTCTCGACCTCCCTTCCTACTGGCAGACCGTGAGCACGGGCACGATCATCCTGGTCGTGGTCCTGCTCGACTATTATCGCCGGCGGCGGTGATCAGATGGAGCCATTGTTGAGGGCCGCCAACCTGTCCAAGACCCAGGGCACATTTACAGCCGTGCACGACGTGAGCCTGGAGATCTATCCCGGGGAGGTCGTGGGGCTGGCAGGCCAGAGCGGCGCGGGCAAATCGGCACTCGCCATGTTGCTTGCCGGCATCTATGCACCCAGCGCTGGCGAGATCTATTTCGACGGGAAACAGTTACACCCCCCTTTCGAGGCCCGCAGCCTGGGGATCAAAGTCATTCACCAGCACCCGGAAATGGCCGAGGCGCTCGACATCGGCGCCAACGTATTTCTCGGTCACGAGATCGGCTGGTCGCTGGCAGGGCGCTGGATCAAGGTGCCCAACCGGCGGCGGATGGACCAGGAAGCAGCACGCTTGCTGGCGCAGATCGGCATGCAGTACGATTCACTGCGCGACAGAGTAAGCAGCCTGTCGAGTGAGCAAAGGCAGTTGATCGCGATTGCGCGCGCCATGACACACCCGGCCCGGCTGATCCTGGTGGACGATCCAACGCTGCCGCTCAGCTATGCGTGCCAGCAGCGGCTCCTGGCCCTGGTGCGCGAGTGGCAGCAGGCGGGCACGGCGGTGCTCTTTGCCAGCGACAACGTCGACGACCTGATGGCCGTCACCGATCGCATCGTGGTGCTGCGCCACGGGCGGTGCGTGACCACGACGCGCACCGACGAGACCACCCGCGAAGAGGTCCTGTCGGCCATGGTCGGGATCGCCGACAGGCAGCAGCTCACGCCGATCTTGTGGGCGCTCGACAGCTACTATCGGGCCCGGGATCAGGCGGAAAAGCTGCATCAGCGGCAGGCCCTGATCGAGCGCGACCTGAGCGCGCGCAACACAGTGAGCCAGCAGTTGATTGACAACATGGCCGACCAGATCGACGCGCTCGACAGCGCCAACGCGGCGCTGCAGGACGCACAGCGCCGGCTTCTGGCCGAGCTGGAACTGGAACGCAAGCAACTGGCGCGCGAGATCCACGACCAGGTGATCCAGGACATGCTGGGCGTGAACTATCAGATCGAAGAGATAGAAGCGGAAGCAGCGGTGATGCCGGGACTGCAAAAAGGCCTGGCGACAGTGCGCAGCAACATCCGCGACCTGGTGGACGATCTACGCCATCTCTGCGGCAACCTGCGGCCGCCGACAATCGACAGCCTGGGGCTCGGGCCGGCGCTCCAATCGCACACGCGCGACTGGGCCGAACGCGCCGGGATGGGTGTCCACCTCCACCTTGACCCACAACTCAGACGCTTACCCGAAACGATCGAGCTGTCGATCTTTCGCATTGTGCAAGAGGGCTTGAACAACGTGCGCAAGCACGCCGGCGCGCACACAGTCGAGGTCAGACTGGAGCACACGTCCCCGCGGGCGCTCATGCTCTCCATTGCCGACGATGGGTGTGGGCTGGCGGCCGATTTCGACCTGGCGACACTCTCTGCCAAGGGGCACTATGGCCTGCTGGGGGTCAGTGAGCGAGTGGCCCTGCTGGGAGGACGGTGCAAGGTGGGGAACCGTCCCGGGGGGGGGACGCTGCTCCAGGTCGAGATCCCGCATCCGAGGGTCGAGTGGGCAACGCAGGGGGAATAACCCCGCCTCTTCCATCATCCCAGCTTCCTACCGAAAGCCGAGATCGTCCAGAACCACCAGCCCCGCAGGCGTGCGATCAAACACCAGCCGCACCTCGGCCAGCGCCGCCGGGTCAAAGGCGGGATTGGCCGCACGAAAATCGGCCAGCGCGAATTCAAAGTTGTCCAGCACCGCCTCTGAAGGCCACTGAGCGCTGAGCCACGCCGCCTTGAGGATACGGTTCTCGATCCGCGGCTGGACAAGGCGATAGCGACTGAGGGGCAGGCGGACAGCGTCGCCGTCGCGGTCCACCACTTCGACCGTCAGGTCGATGGGCGCATCCGCCGGCTTGCCCGACACCCCGCCGTCGGCCAGGGCAAAAGTCAGAATGCTCTGCTCGTCCAGGGCCAGGCCCGCCGCAGGCAGGCGGACGGCGTAGGTGGGAGCTGGCTTTTCCTCTCTATCCCAACCAAGGTAGGCGACCACCGTGTGAAGCTGGCTCCTGTCTCGGGCATACAGCCGCTGCTCGCGCCAGGTGGTAAGGTCGTGGCCCTGCTGCGTGGCGCCGGTCAGCGTCGCCGTGGTGAGGTCGATGTCCTCCTCAAATGTGCTCACCAGGTGCGTGTCCGAGTCGGCGTACTGGCCCAGGTAGATAGTATCGGGCAGCCAGCCAGGCGCGGTGCGTGCATCGCGAAAGAGGGACAGGTAACCCGTCTCGCCATGGAGCGTCGCTTCGACAAAAGCAGACAGGTAGACGCGGGCGATCTGCTGCTGATCCTCGGCGGGCATGATGGAGCGTAGGTTGTAGAGCCGGGCGCTTGGCTCTACCATGTCCTTCCGGCCCCACCCGGTGTTGAATTGGCCGTGGTTGCCGCCGTAAAAGTAGAGGGTCGACTTGAAGCAAAATTCGCTACCGGCAAAAGTCAGGCGCTGGTACATGCGCCGTCCAACAAAGGCCGTGGCGTCCATGTCCTGTGTGCCGTGAATCACAAAGTAGCTCACGTCTTGCAGAGGCAGGGGCTGATAGCCAGGCGTGTAGCGGCCGTCGATGGGGGCGATGGCTGCCACGCCGCGGATGCCAAAGCCATAGTCAAAGGCCAGGCTGGCATCATCAGGATAGTAAGGCAAGCGGTTGAACGCCGCCGCCACCGCTACCGCCTCGCCTCCCCGCGAGTGGCCGATCAAGGCGATGCGATCCAGGTCAACCCGCCCGCTAAAGGGATTGCCCGTCGTCTCATTCCACCTCTTCCAGGCCCGCAGATGCTCCAGCAGCAGCCATGCCCGGGCGTCATCCTCCTCATCCAGGCTCAGGAAATAACCAAGATCGGCCGACGGTGAGATGTTGAGGAAATTCTCGTCGACCGACACAGCAATGGTGCCACGACTGGCAAGCAGCTCCCCCAGGTAGGCATAGCCGGGATCGGAAAAGTATTCGGCGATGTGGTTGCCGTGGACAATGAACGCCAGGGGGAACGGCCCCTCCCCCTCGGGGGTCCAGACGCGCCCGTTGAGTGGCATCGCCTCCGCACCAAAGCCCCAATAACCGCGCCGCAGGGGCGACCAACCACCAACCAGCAGCGAGCCGTCGACGGGCTCGGTGACGAGATCCGCCTCGGCGCCATATTCGGGCCGGTGGCGGTCACTGCCACTGCCATAGGTCAGTGTGTGCACCCTGTAGGGACCTGGCTGTGACGGATCGGGCAGTGACAACGGTGCGACGCTCGCCGCCGATTGGGCGGCGGCGTTGGACACAGGCTCGATGGGCTGGCCTTCGTACAGCAGCCAGCAGCCGCCCAGCACCAACCCCACCAGGCCGGCGAGGGAACCAACAACCATCACCACCCGCCGCACGGCAGAAGCCCTGCGCCAACCGCCCCGAGCCAGCACGCAGACGCCCGCGCCGAGCAAAGAGAGCACGACCCCCAAGGCAACCAGGATGGGCAGGACGCGGAGGTTGCTGGCAACCAGCGCCAAAAGACCGATGGCCAGAGCAGCAGCCCCAGCCGCCACATAGCGCCCGGGCAGCGCCGCCAACAAGCGCACCACGAGCCAGGCCGCCAGCGCCGCCACAGCGCCCACCAGGGCAAACGCCAGGAACCCGATGATCAGGCCCCCGAGATCGGTGCCGCCAAAATCAGCCCAGACCGCCGCCAGCAAAAGCAGGAATGCACCGGTGAGCAGGCCAAGAGCTGCCCCGCTCCAGGCGCGGGAGCCAGGGCGCGCTGCATGCCACGCGCGGCGCAGCCAGACAGACAAGCGACGGACCAAGCGGCGTATGGGGCTATTCATGAATATCCTCCACCACGTGCCTCAACACCTGCTGCGGTTTGTCGTCAATGTCGGGCGACACCGGCGACCAGCAGGACAGGATGATTATAACACCACCGGCTGAAACGAGCAATTCATATGGGGGATTTCCCCTAGCCACGCAGGGGGGTTTCCGCCGCCGAAAAGGGGGGGGCAAGGGTACACAGGCCAGCGCGTGTGTGTTATGCTATCCCTAACCATTTTGAACACAAGGAGACAAAGATGAAATCCAGAGTAATGCGTTTGTTCATGCTCTTGATGGCCCTGGTGATGGTCGCCAGCGCCGTCGCGGCTTGCGGCACCGAGCCCGGGCCAGCCGCAACCAGCCCCACGACAGCCGGCGGTGAAAAGATCAAAGTCGGCCTGTCGTTCTCTGACTTTGCCACCGAGCGCTGGAAAAACGAAGAGGTCTTGATGCGCGGCCTGCTCGAAGGCCTCGGCTATGAGGTCCTGTCGCAGGAAGCCAACCACGACGTCAAGCTCCAGAACGACCAGATCGACAACATGGTCAGCCAGGGCGCCAAG